>NZ_JBHMIS010000010.1:0-158193 GCF_048060415.1 Micromonospora sp. LOL_024 | reverse complement strand
TCCATCTCACCCATTACGAATACCGATACCTACCGGATTCTTGTTGAGATCACGTCAGTGGGTGCCAGACGCTCCGCCGCGGCGCGGAGGAGACGGATACTCGATTCGGGTGAGAGCACGGCGGCCTTGAGCCGGCTGTGCAGGCTCAAATAGGGACCCAGCTCGTCTGGATCGGTGTGGATCACGTCGTGGGTGAGGGTGTCGACCGCGACGGCCTGTGAGTTCTGCGGGTCGCGATAACGGTAGATCGAGTACGCGGACCGGGGAGCGCTGTGACCCCTGATCGACGCGTCGACCGGCAGCACCTGGACGGTCACGGATGGATGGTGCGCGCACACATCGACGACGTGCCGAAGCTGCTCGGCGACGACGACCGGGTCGGCGGCGCAACGTCGGATCGCGATCTCGTCGATGACGGCCTCGTACCGCGGCCCGCCAGCGGCGAGCACCAGGCTCTGGCGGCGAGCGCGGGCGGTGACTGCGGAGGCAGGATCGAATCTGTCACCGTGACGGGCGGGTTCGCTGCGCAGCCGGGCATCGGCGAACGCTGGCGTCTGAAGTAGGCCGGGGATCAGGGAAATGGCGTACTCGGCGATGGTCTTGGTGCCGCTTTCGAGGTCAGCGTAGATGGCCTGTCGGACGCCCATCCGTTCGGCCTCGGCGACCCACCATCCACGCGCCCAACCGTCAGCCGCCGCATCCATGATCGCGGTCCGTCGATTCACACCCACCGCAAGGTAGTCGCAGATCCCACTGACGAGATCGATATCAGGGCCGAGATGTCCGTTCTCCAATGCGCTTACTTGCTGTCGCGGAAATTGCAACGCACGGGCAATGGACTCTCCCGTCACACCATGCTCCTCCCGCAGGCGACGGATTTCGCGTCCGAGCCATCGTCGGCGGACGTACGGACTAGGACGATTCACCGGCAGCCTCCACGGACCACGCAAGCCCGGTCGACGGTACAGCCGGCCGGGTGATGTCACTGTAAACCCCCAATCGGTTGGGTGACTCCGATACGCCCGCCGGTCCGCCACTCGTTTTCCCAGGCCAAATGCTGGTCGGACCGCAAGTCGGTGCGCGAGGTCGGACCGAAGGTCGGTATTCCCAGCGGAACTCCCGGTCGGCATGATCTCCGTAAATGACTAATAGCTCAGCTTGAGCGCTCGATCCGATAGGAATTGACGGTCACTCAGACAGGCGGTGCCGCAGTGTTGCTACTAACGATTGCAGTTCTGGCCAGTCTGGCTATCGGCTGGTTGGCCGGAATGATCACCTACCGGTCGTCCCGAAGGTGGTGTGGCCGGTGCGGTGGCTCTCTTCGCTGCGCTGCCTGCGAACCGACTTTGGCGACGATCAGCTGATTCATGAGGTTCAGCAGCAACTTTGACCACCAGCAGAACCAGAGCAAAGGTGACGGGTTGAAAAGCGCTGCGAGACGAGGCATCGCCGCGAAGGTACGTCCGTTGGCGGACCTTCCCGTCCGGATCAAGGCGGCACTGATCGTAGTGCCGACCGTGCTGGCTGCGGTGCTCTCGACAGGATTCGGTCTCTTCGCCTCAGCTAGAGAGGCTGCAGCAGCCCAGCGAGCCGGCGACATGTTCATCGCGGGTGGGACCGCTGCGGAGGTGACGCAGCGGCTCCAGGTCGAGCGGAACGCTGCGGTGGGTCTGCTGCTGCCTGGCTCGACGGTCACTCCTGCGGATTTCGAGCGCGCGGTCCAGGACACGGATCGAGCAGCATCGCAGTTCCACGAGCGGCGTGACCGGCTCGAAGAGCCCCCGGAGTCCGTGCGGGTGGTGCTAACCAGGGTGGACGCCGGTTTGGCGGAGTTGGGAGCGCAACGGCAGCGGGTGCGTGGTGACGGTCCAGTGTCGCTGTCGGCGGTGGCCTTCGGTTACCGAGGGGTGATCGCTGATCTTGACGATCTGCTGCCCGCAGTGGCGCAGAGCGGGGTTACCCCTCAGCTCGCCGATGAGATGCGGGCGTCCGCGGCGTTGTCGCGTGCTCGGGAGTCGGTGGGTCAGCAGCAGGTGGCGGTGTTACAGGCGGTGGCGGCGCGGCGGTTGACTCCGGCGCTGCAAGCCGAGATTGTGGCCGCGCGCTCTGCGCAGGACGAGGCGTTGCGCGAGTTCGGCGCTCTAGCTCGGCCGTCGTGGCAGGCGATGTTGGGTCGGACGTTGACCGGCCCTGACGTGCTGGCCGCCGTGCGGTTGGACGGGGCGGTTTCAGGCACCGGCGTGTACGAGCCAGTACGGCTGCCGGGCGGTGCTGAGCAGTGGAGCCGGGTGATGACCACCCGGGCTGACCTGCTGGCCCAGGTGCAGGCGGCCGTGAACGGCGACATTGGGGCTGCCGCCGAGGACCTGTGGATGGAGCAGGTTCGCGCAGCGGTGGTGCAGGCCAGTGTGCTGACGGTGATGCTCGCCGTCGCCGTGCTGACCGCGTTGCGGGTGGCGCGGTCGTTGGTCGGCCAGCTGTCGATGTTGGAGCAGGGTGCGCGGCGGGTCGCGGATGTCGAGCTGCCGGGCTTGGTGGGACGGCTGCGGGCGACCTCGGACCCTGCGGAGGCGCAGCGGTTGGCCGAGGGTGCTGGCGGGGTGGCGGTGCCGGTGGTCGGCCGGGATGAGGTGGGCCGGGTCGGTATGGCCTTCAACCTGGTGCTGCGCTCTGCGGTGGACGCGACGGTGGATCAGGCGCGAGGCCGGGCCTTGGTGAGCGCGATGATCACGTCGATCGGGCGGCGGGTGCAGGCGCTGACGGAGCAGCTGCTGGGCAGTATCGACACGCTCGAACGCGACGAGGAGGACCCGGACCGGCTGGCCAGGGTGTTCGCCGCTGATCAGCAGGCGACTCGGCTGCGCCGCTACGGTGCGAACCTGCTGATCGTCGCTGGTGGCGGCCCGGGCCAATCGCAGCGGCAGCCGGTGGAGCTCGGCGACCTCGTCAATGCGGCGTTGTCGGAGACCGAGGGCTTCGCCCGGATCAGTGTAGAGCGGTTGGTCGAGGTCGAGGTCGACGCTCGCGCCGTTGACGCGGTCAAGTCGATCCTGGCGGAGCTGCTGGACAACGCGACCCGGTTCTCCGCCGACCAGGTTCGGGTGTTTGCGGTGTGGGCCGGGCGCGACGTGCAGATCCTCATCGTCGACTCGGGCCTCGGGTTGGCCCCCGAGCAGTTAGAACGCGCCAACGCCCTGCTGGGGAGTCCGGAGGTGGACGTCGCGGTCACCGACCAGATGGGCCTGGTTGTGATCTCCCGCCTCGCTGCCGAGTTCGGGGTGCGGGTGCGCCTGAACCAGACCCGGCCGACCGGTATCACGGCCGAGGTGACCGTGCCGGCCGAGTACGTGACCCGGGTGCACGTACGCGAGGTCGTCGTGCCCAGCCAGGTCCAGCGACAGGTCCGGCCGGCCCCTGCGCCGACGCCCGGACCGGCCCATCCGTCCCCTGCCGTGACGGCGGCGGCGGCGGACGCGACGATGGAGCTGCCGCTTGTGCGCCGCGAGCGACGGCCGCTGCCGTTGCCGGCGGGCAGCGCCCGGCCGGCGGACACGCCGGTGTTCCGAGAGATGGCGGCCCGGTCGCCGTGGCTGTGGCCGCAGAACGACGACCACCATCGCGGGTTCCGAACGGCGGCCGACGCGGGCTGGCAGGCCGCGGCGTCCACCGCTGAACCGGCCACTGACGGGCGTACCGCGTCCGGTCTGCCACGGCGCCGCCCGCAGGCGCACGTGGTGCCGGGTGGGCTGCCGACGCAGCGCCCCGGCCCCGAGCCGGCCGCGCCGATTGACGCTGCGGCGATCCGGGCCCAGGTCCACGGAACCTTGCGCGGTCTGCGGGCCGCGTCTGTCACCCCTCCCCTCTCGACAGGAGAACGCTGATGAGCGTCACCACTGCCACACCCCGCAATCCCCAGCTCTCGGCCGTGCTGAATGGCTTGGCACGGCACATTCCGGCCGTGGCGCACGTCGTCGCGGTGTCCGGTGACGGGCTGCTGCTGGCCAGCACCGCCGGTCTAGACGAGGACCGCGGTGACCAGCTCGCCGCGATCGTGTCCGGTCTGGTCAGTCTGGCCCGCGGCGCCACCGATCTGCTGGAGACCGGCGGCGTGCAGTTCCAGATGCTGATGATGAACGACGGCATCCTCGTGGTACAGCAGGTGCCCGACGGAACCTCCCTGGCGGCCCTAGCCCGCACCGAATGTGACCCGTCCCAGGTTGCCTACGAACTGGCGGCGCTCGCGGCGCGGATCGGTGAGCAGGTCAAGCCGGGACCGCGCACAGCCGGCTGACCTGTGTGCGGGCGGTGACGAGCGTGAACAGGGACACCGGCGCGACCGACGGCCGGGCCTCGGTGCTCAGGGTCCTGGTGACCGGCGGCCCGGGAGTGGGCAAGACCTGCTTTCTGCGGGCCGCCAGCCGAGGCCACGTGGTGCTGGCGGGGCGGCCGGGCAGCGTGTGGGAGATCGGCTACGCCACGCTGCCGGGCGGTGCCACCATCGCGCTGCGCACCACCCCCGATCAGCGGCGCTGGTGGTGGATGTGGGACCAACTCAGTGCTGGTGCCTTCGGCGCCGTGGTGTTGGTCGACACCACCCGGTTGCCCGCCTCGTATCCGGCGCTGGACTGGCTCGACGCCCGCGGGCTGCCGTACCTGGTCGCGATCAACCGGCCGCTCGGCGGTGCGCGCAATCGGCATGAGATCCGTGAGGCCCTGCGGGTCGCGTCGCACGTGCCGGTCTTGACCTGCGACGCCACCGAGCCCGCCTCCGTCCTGGCCGTCCTGGACCACCTCATCACCACTGAGCACTCCGGCCGCCATCCACAGGTGATGCCGCCGGTATCACCTGTGAGCGCGAGGAGCCACCTCATCGCCCCCGAACATGCCGGCCAGCTCCGGCGCACCCCCGAAGTGAACCCATCGACGAAAGGACTCCTGTGACCCCTCACCAGACCACCGGCCGGTCTCGATGGCGACTGGCGATCGCCACCGCCGTCGCCGCCCTGCTTCTCGCTGTTTCCGGATGCTCCGGGTCCAGCCTCGGCGGGTCGGACAGCGGCGGCGAGGAGATCCGTATCGGGTTGATCGTGCCGAAGTCCGGCCCCTACAAGGCGATCGGCGACGACCAGGCTGCCGGGTGGCGCCTGGCCCTGGACAAGCTCGGCGGGCGGCTGGGCGGCCGGCCTGTGCGGGTGATCGAGGCTGACGAGGGCGATGGCAAGGCCACCGCGCTCGCGGCGGCCCGCAAGCTGATCGAGCAAGACAAGGTCCTCGCCCTGGTCGGTGGGGCGACCGCGGACACGGTGCAGACCCTGTACCCGCTGTTGAACGAAGCGCAGGTGCCGCTGATCGGTATCGGCGGTCGCCCCTCTACCGTCGAGGATCCGACCTACCTGTGGTCGACGTCGTGGTTGAGCCAGGAGACCGGCGCGTCGATCGCCGGCTACCTGCGCGAGAAGGTGGGCGACGGCGGGGTGTGGGTGATCGGCCCGGACTACATCGGCGGCCACGACCAGATCAACGGGTTCGTCGACGCGTTCCGCAAGGCCGGCGGGAAGCTGGCAAACCCTGGCGGGGAGCCGACGTGGACGCCGTGGGCGCCGACCCCGACCACCGAGTTCTCCCCGTACCTGACCAAGATCAAGGATTCTGGTGCGGCGGCGGTCTACACCTTCTACGCCGGCACCAGCGCGGTCGAGTTCGTCAAGCAGTACCGGCAGTACGGCATCACCACGCCGCTGTACGCCTCGGGTTTCCTGACGGAGGGACCGGCGTTGACGGCGCTCGGGGAACAAGCCAAGGGCATCTACACCGCCCTGAACTACTCCACCACCCTGGACAACGCGGCCAACCGGGACTTCGTGCGCCGCTACACCTCGGCCAACGACGGCAAGCTGCCGAACCTCTACCACGTCTGCGCGTGGGACGCGGCGCTCGTGCTGGACAAAGCCATCGCCGAAGCGCTCGCCCACCCCCAAACCCCGGCGACCACACCAGCCACCACCGGGTCGCCGGAACCCAGCAGCTCCACGACGGCCAGCCCGGCCGCACCGACCACCGACACGGGCGGGTCGGGCGGTGACCTGACCTCGCGGTCGCTGACGGCGGCGCTGTCGCGGGTCGGAGCCATCGACTCGCCACGCGGGAGCTGGCAGTTCGGACCCAAGAACCACACCCCGGTGCAGGCGTACTACCTGCGCGAGGTCGCCCAGGACGGGCAGGTGTGGGTCAACCGCACCGTGCAGACCCTGACCACCCTCGGCTCCTGACCAACAGAGAGGCACCTGCGATGAGCACGACCACCGCTGGCGGGCAGACCGCCGGGTACATGTTCGACAACGCCACCGACGAGGCCGCGCACCAGCTTCGCCACCTGGGTGAGATCCTCGATCCGGGCACCCGACAGACCTTGCGGGAGATTGGTCTGGGACCGGGGTGCAGGGTCACCGACGTCGGCGCCGGGGCGGGCACCTTGACCGCCTGGCTGGCCGATCAGGTCGCCCCGGACGGGCGCGTCACCGCCGTGGACCTCGACCCCCGCCACATCACCGCCGGCCCCTCCGTCACCGTCCGGGCCGGTGATGTCCGGCGCATGGAGCTGGAGGGGTCGCAGCAGGTCATCGTGGCCCGGCTGGTCCTGATGCACCTGCCCGAACGCGAACAGGTCCTCGCCGAGCTGGTGCAGGCGTTGGCGCCGGGTGGGGTGCTGGTGGTGGCGGACTGGGACTGCACCTGGCGGGACATGATCCGCCGCAGCCCCAGTCCTCACGCCACCCAGTTGATCGAACGCTTCCAGGACGCCCTGCTGGCCTTCGGCGAGTCGCGGGGGGCGGACATGGGGTGGGCCAAGCGGGCACCGGAGGCGATGCTGCGCGCCGGCCTGGTCGACGTCAGCAGCCGCATCGAGTCCCGGTCCTGGCGCGGTGGCACCGGCATCTGCCTGCTGCACCGCTCCAACTCCATCCAGCGCGAGGCGCAGCTGCTCGACGCCGGGATGACCCGCGAGGACCTGACCGAACTGCGGCAGGTGCTGATGGACCCGGAGCTGATCCTGTCGGGCTACCTGATGCACACCACCACCGGACGCCGCCCCACCACGGCCTGACCGGGCAGACCCACAGCGAGGAAGGGAGGAGTGCCGTGGGCGGGTTCGTCAACCCCTACACGATCACCGCGTTAGATGGCGTCGCGTACGGGCTGCTGCTGTTCGTCATCGCCGCCGGGCTGACGTTGATCGTCGGCGTGGCCGGGGTGTTCTCCATGGCCCACGGCACCCTCTACCTCGCCGGCGCCTACCTCGCCTGGCACCTCGCCGACGGCGGGTGGACCGGCCTCGCCCTCGCCCTGGCCGCCGCCGTGGCGGTGGGCGGTCTCGGGGGTGCCGGGCTTGCCGCCGCCGTGCGCCCTCTCGCCGATCGGCCGCTGGATCAGGTGCTGGCCACCCTCGGCATCGCCTACATCGCCGCCGACCAGTTCAGCACCGTGTTCGGCGCCGAGCCGCGCTCGGTCGACCCACCCCAGGCCGTGGCCGGGTCGGTCAGCCTGGGCGACTACCAGTACCCGGTCTACCGGCTGGGGTTCATCGCCGTCGGCGTGCTGCTCGTGCTGGGGCTGTTCTGGTTCGTCGAGCGCTCCCGTACCGGGGCGGTCGTGCGCGCGGTGGTCGCCGATCCGGGCATGGCCGCCGCCACCGGCCTGCGCACCGGCATCGTCCGGGCCGGCGTGGTGGTCGGTGGGGCAGTCCTCGCCGTGACCGCCGGAGTGCTTGGGGCCCCGGTCATCGGCCCATCGCCGGGGGTCGACACCACGATACTGGTGTACTCGCTGATCGTCTGCGTCGTCGGCGGCCTCGGCAGCATCCGCGGCGCCCTGCTCGCCGCACTCGGCGTCGGGCAGACCCTCACCCTCGGCGTCGCCCTCGCCCCCGGCGCCGCCGCGTTCCTGCTCGCCGCCGCCATGCTCGCCGCGCTCACTATCCGCCAGCGCACCGCACTGCCGGGACGACCCGCATGACCACCGCCCTCACCCCAAGGCCCGACGCGACCGTCGCACACACGCCGACCCGCCGCTGCGGGTCCAGGTCGGCGTGGATGTTGCCCGCAGCGGGGGCCGGTGCTCTGGCCGTGGCCGTCGCGTTGCCGTGGCTGGTCAACGCCTACCTGGTTTCCCTCGCCGCCACCGCCCTGGTCATGGCCGTCCTCGCAATGAGCGCCCAACTCCTGGCCGGGTGGGCCGGGCTCGCGCCGCTGGGACAGGCCGCCTACCTGGTCGTCGGCGCGTACACCGCTGCGAGCATCGCCACGCTGACCAGCCTCGGCCCGATCCAGCTGCTCGCGGCTGCCGCCGCCGGGGCGCTCGCCGCTGCGGTCACCGGCCTGCTGGCGGTGCGCGCCCGGGGCACCACCTTCCTCATGGTCACCTTCGGCCTGGGCGAGCTTATCCACGTCGCCGCCAACCAGTGGGCACCGGGCGGCAGCGAAGGCGTCCACGCTCCGCCCGTCGTGGCGCTACCCGGCCTACCGGCGATGGTGCGGCCCGGCTGGGTGTACCTGTACGTGCTGGCCTGCACCCTGCTCATCGGCGCGGCCGTCGCCGTTGTCGTCCGGACCCGCGTCGCCGTGCTGTTACGCGGCATAGCCGCCTATGAACCTCGGGTGCAGGCGGCCGGGCAGCACACCGGTCGGCTGCTGCTCGCCGCGTACACGATCGCCGGGGGGATCGCCGGAGCGGCCGGAGCACTGGCCATCGCGGTCACCCGGTACGTATCGCCCGCCGACGCGGCGATGGGCGTCTCCGCCCTCGCCCTGGCCGCCGCGCTCATCGGCTCGGGCAGCATGAGCGGTGCCTGCGCCGGAGCCATCCTCCTGGTCGTGGCCCGGGACTGGGTCGGCGGCCTGCTCGGCGGTCACGGACCCACGCTGCTCGGACTGGCCTTCCTGCTGCTGGCCTACCTGCCCCGGCACCGCCTGGCCGGCCTCACCATCCAGGTCCCCGGGAGGCGGACATGAGCGCCCCGCTGCTGCGGCTGGAGGCTGTCACCCGCACCTATGGTGCCCGCCAGGCCGTCGACGAGGTCAGCCTCGACCTACACCCCGGTACCCGGCATGCGATCATCGGCCCCAACGGCGCCGGCAAGTCCACGCTGCTGCACCTCATCGCCGGCACCCTGCGCCCCACCTCCGGCCGCATCCACTACGCCGGACACGACATCGGCCGCTGGCCAGCCCACCGCCGGGCTCGCGCGGGAATCGCCCGCACCTGGCAACACCCGGCGCTGGCCCGCCCGCTCACCGCCGTGCAGAACGTGCTACTCGCCGCCCCCGGACAACGCCTCACCGCCCTGCGGCCCCAGTCGCGTGCCGTGGCCGCCGCCCACACCGCGCTGGCCCAAGTCGGACTCACCGAGCACGCCGAACGGACCGCCGGCCAGCTCGCCTACGGCGACCAACGTCGCCTGGAGATCGCCGTCGCGCTCGCCGCCCAGCCCCGGCTGCTCCTGCTCGACGAGCCCTCCGCCGGCCTCGCCGCCGACGAGATCACCCGCCTCACCGACCTGATCCGCGCGCTGCCGGCCGACATCAGCGTGCTGCTGGTCGACCACAACCTCGACTTCGTCGCCGCGGTCGCCGACACCGTCACCGTTCTGCACCACGGCCAGCACATCACTACCGGCACCCCCGCAGCAATCCGCGAACACCCCGACGTGCGGCGCGTCTACCTCGGCACCGATGCCCCCGCCAGCCCCGCACCCAACAGCCCGACCACCACGGCCGCCGTGGCCGGGACACCAGTCCTGCGCGTGCGCAACCTGAGCGCCGGCTACACCGGGGCGCCGGTACTCACCGACATCACCCTCGACGTGCGGGCCGGCCGGGTGACCGCGGTCGTCGGCCGCAACGGCGCCGGCAAAACCACTTTGATCAACACCATCGCCGGCCTACACCTCGCCGGACCCGGTACCGAAATCGTCCTGCACGGGCAGGCCCTGACGCGGTGCGACACCCGCCGTCGCGTCCGCGCCGGCCTCGGCATGGTCCCCCAAGGCCGTCGCTTGTTCGCTGGACTCACCGTCGACGAACACCTCGCCCTGCCTCGACCGCACCCCACCCGATCCAGGACCGTCGACGCCCGCCAGGCGCTCGACCTGTTCCCGGCCCTGGCCGAGCGGCGCCATCACCGACCCCACCAGCTCTCCGGCGGTGAGCAGCAGATGCTCGCCCTAGCCCGCGCGTTGATCGCCGCCCCGCATGTGCTCCTGCTCGATGAGCCATCCGAAGGACTTGCCCCCGCCGTTGTCGGGCAGCTCGCAGCGATCATCACCGGCCTCGCCGCCGCCGGCACCGCGATCCTGCTCGCCGAGCAGAACCTCGCCCTGGCCTGCCAGGTCGCGCACGACATCGCCGTCCTGGACCGGGCCCGCATCATCCGCCACGTCACTACATCCGACATGCGCGAGTACCCCACCGATCTGCACGACCTGCTCACCGTCCCGACCACCACACCGACACCGTCATGACTGCGACCCGCGATCATCACCGACCCGGCGAGGTCACCCCCGTGCCTCGCCACCGTCCATCCGGCGCGACGGCCCGGCCGCGCCCGGTGGACACCGTCACCCGCACCGCACACCCCGCTGCGGGTGGCGGCGGGTGGTTGGCGACGCTGACCCGGACACCGTCGCCAACCACCCCACCCACCACCATCCGGCCGGTGACGCCGTGACCGACGACGACACCAGCCTGTGGCTGCTCACCGACCTGGCCCGCTGCACCACCTGCTGGCAGACTCTCCAGCCCTACACCTGCGCACGCCGACGCTTCTACGCCTGCTTCTGCTTCACCCTCCACGACGCCGGGCATCTGGAGGCCCTTGTCGTGGGACACGCCGCAGCGCAGGACCGCCGCACCGCCGTCGAGCGGCCCCTCATCACCTACAGCCGGTGGCACCAGTCGACTCGGGCGGACCTGCGTCAGCACCTGCTGCGCATGGTCGACCAAGTCCTCGTCCACACACCACACACTGTCGAGCTGCGCTGGCACCCGCACGCTTCCCGCCGCCACCGCCGCCTACCAGCCATGACCGGGAAGACCATCACCACCACCGCCGCGCTGAAGCGACAAGCCGCAGCCCCGCAACCGCCACCCCAGCACCCGATGCCGCCGGCATCACCAACCACCGGAGGAACGCTATGACAGCCATGCTGCCGGCCCATTCCAGCCCGACACAACAACTGCTCAACCCGAGCATCCGCACGGTCCTTGGCCGACTCGACATCAGAACCAACCAGCGGGTGCTGGAGATCGGCGCCGGTGCCGGCGAGATCACCGCCCGCCTCGCCGAACTCGTCGGCCGTTACGGGTCCGTCACCGCCGTCGACGCCGACATCAGCCGTCTCACCGGCACCGCCGTCGTCGATGTCCAGCGGCGTGACCCGAACCGGGACCTCCTGCCCGGCCAGGCCGACAGGTACGACCACATCGTCGCCCGCTGGCCCCACGGCATCCTGCGCGACCCGGCAGACGTCATCGAGCAGATGATCGTCCGCCTACGCCCGGGCGGCTGGCTCGTCCTCGCCGACATCACACCCACCCCACCCCGCATTCTCCGGGCCCCCGACGAGGCCGGCACTCTGATCCACACCGTCATGCAGCAGGTCCACCACGCCCTCACCGGCCCGCACGGCGCGACCTGGACCGCCGCCCCCGAAACCCAGCTGATAAGCCACGGCCTGGCGGAGCACTGCATCCACCTCGGTACCGAGACCTGGACCGGCGGTCGCCCCGGCTGTCGGCTGCTGGCCGACATCGTCACCCACCTGCGTCCCAGCCTGGACATCACGGATGCGGACGCGGACCGATTCGCCCACCTCATGACCGACCCCGCCGTGCTGGTGGGCTCCTACGAATCCCGGGTCATCCACGCCCATCAGCGCACCTGAAGGCACGACAACCATGACTTACCTGACCCTCACGGCCCGCCGCCTGCTCACCGCGCTACTCGGCGGCATCCTCGTCCTGCTCACCGCATGCCAAACCGACGGCACTGCACCCTCAGGACCGGACACCACCCGGCCGGCGGCACAGCAGCCGGCCGCCACCGCCGCCGGGCTCACCGCCCAGCAGCGCTTGGACCTGCTCGCCAGCACCGTCACCGGGACACCCGCCGACACCACCGCCGGGCTGCCCTACACCTACCTGCACCTCCAGACGTGGGCACGAGCGAGCAACACAATCGTCCGCAGCGACGTTCGACGCTGGCGACATGAGGCGGACGGGTCCGGCCGAGAGGCTATCCGCCGGGCACCGAACCTGCGGGGCGTGAACCACCAGCCCACCTCCGAGGAACGTCACGATCTCCGCCGAGCCCCGCAGCAATCGCTCCAGTACCGGGCCGGTCAGCTGCACCCCTACCTCCCTGGGGGAATCCCGGCCGACTCGGGCGAGCTAGCCACACTGCTGGCGCCGCCCAAGCTGATCGACGAGCCCGCCTACCCGAGGCTCCTGGCCGGCGGCGTCGTCGCAGTCGCCACTAGCCATCACCTCGACCCGCAGCAGCGGGCGACGACCCTGCGCGTCCTGGCGACGGTCCCCCACATCACCTACCAGGGCACGACCACCGACCTCGCCGGCCGACCCGGACTCGCCTTCCAGATCACCGCCGACGGATCAACCTCGACGCTGCTCATCCACGCAGCCACCGGCGAACTACTTGCCGCGAAGGAGTGGATCGACGGCGGACGCCGGCCCGGCCTGTTCTCCTACACCCTCCTGCTGGATCGCGGCCGTACGAGCAGCACCGACAGCCCTCCATCACCCGCCACCGCCGCAGCCGCGACGCACCTGCGGTGACAAGCCGACCGGCCGCCGAACCTCAAGGGGAAAGGGCGGCGGCCGGTCCTCCCGGGCCGGCGGCAGCGGGCCCCCCGTCCCCTGCCGCCGGCCACCTATCCCCGGTGAGACGACAAGCAGCAAGAAAGGTAGAGCACAAGAGGTGACGCATCGAATCCGTGCCGCCCGATGGGTGGAGAGAGAGCATGTCGCCGCGGTGATCGCCGAGGCCCTTCAGCCCACTCCCATCGCCGCCTGGTTGGTACCCGACCAGGAGCAGCGCGGACCTGTCCTGACCGATGTCGCCGCCATCTGGGTCGAACACGCCATGTTCTACGGCGACGTCCACGTCACCAGCGACCTCACCGCCGCCACCGTCTGCTTCCGCCGATACCGGCCACTCCCGCCACCGGCCAGCTACACCACGCGCCTCGCCACCGCCGCAGGCCCGCACGCCGACAACTTCCTGGCCCTGGACGACATCATCGCCAACCGCCAGCCGACCAAGGCTCACTACCACCTCGCCTACCTTGCCGTGCGCCCCCCACACCAGCGGACCGGCCTCGGCCGGACGCTGATGCACCACCTACGCAGCCGGCTCGACCTCATCGACCTACCGTCCTGGACCCTCACCCTCCCCACCGGGGAACACCTCCTCGCTCAGACCGGCTACACAGCTGACCACCACGCGATCGTGCGCCCGGCCGACGGCGTGACCCTGCAACCGATGAGCCGTCGCTGCGGCCAGCGCGACGAACCCGCTACCACTGCCCTCCACCCGACCAGCGGCCGTCAAAACTCCCGGGCCTGACGACGGCGCACCGCGAACGGCGCCACTGCCGGCCCGGACCGGACGAAGAGACGATGAGGAACACGTGAGAACTCTCGGCCCCGCATCCCACTCAGGCCGGCCTGCCGCAGAGGCCCCTACCTCAGCGGACGTCGAGGCGCAGGGCTCCGTGACACCCGCAGGACTACCTCCCTTGCGGGACTATCAGCAGGAGGCGGTCGAGGCGATTGTCTCCGGCGCCGCTGACACCGGTCGAGGTCAGATGATCGCCGCGTGTGGGACCGGGAAGACGTTGATCGCAGTGCACGCCGCGGTGCGGCTGTCCCCCCGTGGTCTGGTGGTGATCGTCTGCCCCACTCTGACGCTGATCGCGCAGACCCTGCGGGTATGGCGGCCAGTCGACGCGGCCACGCTGGCGGTGTGCAGCGACGAGACCGTCGCAACGGTGGCCGGCTACACCGATGAGCTGAGCTGCCCGGTTACCGCAGAGGTGGGCGAACTCGTCGCGTGGCTGCGAGCCCCTCATTGCGGCCGGATGCGAGTGGTCGCGGTCACGGCCCTGTCCGCCGCCCGAGTCGGCGCGGCCCTGAAGGAGACTGGCATGGTTGCCGATTTCCTGATCATCGACGA
The DNA here is from genome assembly GCF_048060415.1 of Micromonospora sp. LOL_024. Classification (NCBI taxonomy): domain Bacteria; kingdom Bacillati; phylum Actinomycetota; class Actinomycetes; order Micromonosporales; family Micromonosporaceae; genus Micromonospora; species Micromonospora sp. LOL_024. The sequence continues at coordinate 143,946 of NZ_JBHMIS010000010.1, read as the reverse complement.
AGCGCATCGCACCGCCGGCCGTCGGGACAAGACATTTGGGGCGGTCCACAGCGATGCGTGCCTGCCGGCCCGGGTACGGCTGAACATGACCGCCACACCACGAATCCTGATGGCTGGGCGCGGTGAGGCGAAGGCGTATGACGCGGTGCTGTCCATGGACGACCCTGCCGCGTTCGGGCCCGTGTGGTACCGCTACCCGTTCAGCCGCGCAATCGAGGAGGGCTGGCTCGACGACTACCGGGTGGTGGTTATCGGGGTTACCTCCCGCCAAGCGCTGGAAGTGCTCAACGCCGCCACGGACGACGACGTGTCCTCCGCGGATGGAGCCCCGCTACGCACCGCCGTGGTGCAGACGGCGCTGCTGCGCGCCGCCACCGAGTTCGGCCTACGTCGGGTACTGGTGTTCACCAGCCGGATCAGCGACAGCAGGGAGTTCGCCCGCACCCTGCCACGTACGGCCGCGCTACTGCCGGCCGAGCACAAGCCGAAAGGTCGCCTCACCACCGGCCACGTCGATGGCCGGCAGAGCATGGCCCAACGTCAGATCCACCTCGACCGGCTCGCCGACCCACCCGAGGACGGCTGGACGGTCATCTCCTCAGCGAAAGCCCTCACCGAGGGCGTCGACGTGCCCGCCGTCGACGCCGTCGTGCTCACCAGACCGACGGAATCAACCGTGCAGATGGTGCAGACTGTCGGCCGAGCGCTGCGCCGCAATCCCTTCGGCAGCGGCATCGCCACCATCCTGATTCCCGTCCTTCTGCCCGACGACCGTGAACAGTTGCCCGACACCGACGACGAATGGGCCACCGCCTGGCAGGTACTGCGGGCGATGCGCGCCCATGACGAGGACTTCGCCATCGACCTCGACACCCGTCGCCGCCACGCCACCACCGGTGACCAGGAACCCCGACTACCCGACCGGGTGCTCGTACGGCTACCTGACGGCTATCCCACCGAACGGCTGCTGCGGCACATCACCATCCGCATGCTCGACCACACGGCCACCGGACTCATCGTCAGACGCCCCTATATCAGCTGGGACGACGGAATCGCCGCCGCCCGGCTCTTCCGGCAACGGGAGGGTCACCTCAACGTCCCGCGCTACCACCAAGAAGGCGACGTCGACCTCGGCGGTTTCATCCACACCCAACGAGGCCGGCACCGCCGCCGCCAAGCCACCCCCGACCAGCTACGAACCTTGGAAGAACTCGGCATCACCTGGCAGGTTTACGAGGCCCGCTGGCAGCGGCACCTCGCCGCCTTCACCGCGTTCTACCGTCGCGAAGGACACCTGCAAGTACACCGCAACCACCGCGAAGACGGCATTAACCTCGGCACGGTCGCCCACAACCTCCGTAAGCAGCGCAAACTCGGCAAGGTCCCCGCCGACCGGATCGCCGCCATGGACGCCATGCGCTTCCCATGGTCACTCGCACCGACCCACCGTCGCGTCACCCGTCCCCGCAGCCGGGACACCACACCCGTAGATCCGTGACTTACCCGCGCTTTACGAAGCCGCCATTACGCAAACACCGGGATACGCGGCGCCTGCCGCACCAACCGCACTCCGTGCCAATCATGCCGCGACCGTACGCGCCACTCCCACCGCGATGCCCGCATGCCAAATAACCGCAGCAGACCGACAAAAGCGCACCTCTCGTCCCGACCTCAGCCTTCACCGCCCACCACTCCCGAAGGGGCCACCAATGACGCATCTGCTGATCGCGACCATCAACTACCAGGCCGGCGGCTACTACGGCGGCGGCTTCCACCTGCAACCCCTCCAACAGATATTCGCTGTCCTGGATGTTCCGCCCGCGATCATCCTGTTCTGTGAGGCCAAGCACTACCGGCGAAACCAGCACGAAGGGTTACGCCTGGCCGAGAAAGCCCTCACCGAAGTCCTCAACGCCCCCTACATCGGGCTGCTCGGCACCAGCCAGCACGGACCCATCCCGCCCGCCATCTTCTACGACGCCGACCAGGTAACCCACCAGCTCTGGCCCGGCGACGACCCGCACGACCCCGACATCTTCGCCGACAAACGCAATGTCGGACGGTTCCGCGTCAACGCCACCGGGACCGAGTTCGGCGCCTGGGTCGCCCACTTCAACGCCCGCAGCGGCACCGCCCGCCTGGAAGAGGCGAAACTGCTCGACCGCTACGGCAACGACCCGCTCCCATACATCGGGGGTGGCGACCTCAACTCCAGCGCAAGCGGCAGGCAGTTCCCGCAACGCGACTGGAGGGCCGCGAGCCACCGCATCCGCACCCACAAAGGCAAGTTGATCGACGACGGCACCCCCGACGGACGCTGGGAAGCCGACACCGACGCGCTCGACCACCTCATCGGCCGGTGGGACCCGATCAGCGGACGCCGGCTCACAGGCGCCGGCTACCACGCCATCGCCGAACTCTGCTGGCTCGACAACCCGGACTTTGTCATCCAGCCCACCGTCATCGACAAACCCGGTGAAGGCGGCCCCGACGTCATCGACTACCTGCTGGTCAACGCCGCCATGCGCCCGCACGTCATCGCCAACAGCTACCGGGTCCACGTCCCCGATGGGCCACCGTTCCCCTCCGACCACCACCTCGTCACCGCCGAGATCGATCTCTGATCCGCCGGCATCAATATTGGGGAAGACCTACCCCCGCACGGTTTCATTCGTGCGAGATCAGTCGCCCGCCGAGGGAGATTACGCATTGCTGCCCCGTCTATCGCGTCTGCCCGTACAAGCTAACCGCTCTGGATGCCTGCGCGTGGGCATGCTGTCTCGCGCGACCTACCGCCCACGCGCCAGCGGGATGGCCGCGCGTGCAGGGGACGGGGGTGGCCCGATACGCCCAGGCCGAACTCGGCCTGTCCCCACATCACGGTTGTCGGCGACAGGGATCTGACCGCAATGCGCATTGACTGCATATAACGACTCTTTGGCGTTGATTGATACCCATGCGCGGCGATACATTTCGCCTAGATGTAACTCGCGGAGGGAAGGGTGGCTATGCGTAAAGGCGTCGAGTGGGACTGAATACGTTGCGGGCTGCTACTGTGGACGGCTCTCTCGGGAGGGCTGGGGTTGATGATCACAGGGACTGATTGATGTCGCTCCGGTGCGGCCGGTGGGCGCTGGTTCTACTGACCGTGTCAGGTGTCGCGACGGCGCTGGCGTGCCTCACATGGGCGTTGCGCAATGTGGGGTCACCGACGCCCCACGATCATGTGTATCTGTGGATGGGTGTCGCGCTCATGGTTATGGGCGCGGCCTTTTCGGTGCCGTTGCGTCCGCGGATGTCGATGCGGGTCACATTAACGCCGACGGCGTGCCTGGTATGCGCGTCAGTGTTGCCGGTGCCGTGGGTGGTTGTCTGCGCGGCGGTCGGGGTCGGCTTGGCCCGGTTGTTGACGCAATATCGGCGCTCATCTGGCCTGTACAAGGCTGTGCACAACACCAGCATGGATGTCATCGCCGCAGCGCTGGCTGGTGCGGTGATGTTTGCCTTCGGCATCCGTCCGAGTCTTGGTGAGTCTGCGTCGGTGACTCCCCATTTCTCACGTCACCTGGTCGGGTTTCTCGTCGCGGCGGTCGCGGTGTTGGTGTTCGAGGAGCTGGTCACGGCGACGGCGGTGACGTTGGCGACTAGGCGTCCGTTCCTGGTCGTGCTGCGCAGCCTGTGGCTCACGCGGCTGGTCGTGGCTGTCGTGGAGATCAGCACGGCGGGCGTGGTCACGGTCGTTGCCGGACTGGACAAGCGAGCACTTGTAGCGCTGCCGGCGGTGATGCTCGTCCTGCACCTCGGGCTCACGTATCGGCTGCGGCTTCGCGAGGAGCGGCGGGCCTGGGAGCACCTGGCCGCGTTGAGCGACGCCCTGAGCGCGCGTGACCTCGATGTAGTGCTGCATACCGCAGCGGGCGGTGCGGTTGACCTCTTCGGCGCTCGGTCGGCGGACATCGAGATTACAGGCGGCCAGCGGTTGGTGCGCGCCAGCCAGCAGGACGGGGTCGCCCGTGTGGTCTACGACGGGCCCGCGGGTGAGGCCCCCGAACTCGGCGAGGTGCGGACGGCGGTGCGGCACGAGATCGGCGGCGATCCGAACGGAATGCACGGGGTGGTGCGGCTGCATCTCAGTGGACCGCGTGATGTGCTCTCGGTGCGGGAACGCGCGACCCTGCGGGCCTTCGCGGCAACCCTGTCATCGAGCCTGGACATCGCCCATGCCTACGGCTTGCTGGCGTTCAAGGCACGTCGACACGAGACAGCGGCGACCCATGACGAGGACACCGGCATGCCGAACCGCGCTGGTGTGCTGAACCACATCAGCAAGATGGCCGTCGGGCCCTGTCATGCCGTTGTCATCCGGCTGGAGAACTACCACTTCCTGGCCGACGCGGCCGGCGGAGACCGGGCCTTGGCGCTGCTGAACACTCTCGCCGGTCGGCTGCGCCGCCTGTCGGCGGGCACTACCTCGGTCGCAGGTCGTGTGGGTGACGTGACGTTCGCATTGATCATGTGGGACATCGAGGCGGACGTTGCCTATCAGCTAGCGTGCTCGGCGGTGGCGGCGCTGCGTCGCGAGGTCCGCATCGATGAAGGCCGGGTGATGGTGCGGGCCAGCGCGGGGATGGCATCCGGTGTGCCTGGACCCGAGTTGCTCGACGCGGCGGAGCGTGTGTTGTGGCGAGCTATGCGGCAGGGTCAGGACCGGCTGGTGTCGTATCAGCCAGGTCCGGTGCGCCAGTGGTCACTCGCCCGAGAGTTGTCGCGTGCGCGGACGTCGATCTCGTTCGAGCCGGTCGTGGACCTCGTCAGCGGGCGGATCGCCATGGTGCAGTCCGTGCCGCGCTGGCTGTATTCGCGGCATGACATGCTCACCGCCGACGAGTACGTCTACCAGCTCATCGGTGATCCCGACAGCCTGGAGAACCTGGCCGAGAAGGTGGTGGCGCGGTCGCTGTCGGCCGCGGCAACCTGGCGTGAGGCGCTGCCGGACACGGCGCTGGTCGTGCCGGTGCCGTCCGGCGCCCTCACGCCCGCCTTCGCCGACGCCATACGTGACCTTTTACGAGACCATGCCGTGGCGGGCTCGTCGCTGGTGCTGGCGCTCGGCCAGCCACTGGACGGGGACGCGCGGGGCGTGGCCGAGCGGATTAGGCAGTTCGGCGTGCGGCTGCTGCTGGACAACTATGGCAGTGGCCAGGTGGGGATCGAGTCGCTCAACGCCGCCACGTGGACCTACCTGCGCCTGCATCCGGCCTACGCCCTGGACGCGGGCTGGCGTCCGGCCCGGTCGGTCATCCGCGCGGCGGTGGACCTCGCCATCGACTTGGACCTCGCGGTCATCGCGCCAGGGATCACCACCGAGGAGGAAAGGCGCGAACTGGCCGGGCTCGGCTGTGTCCTGGGCAGCGGTCCACTGCTCGGCGGCGAGATGTTCCCCAGCCAGTTCCACGGCCATGCGCAGACATGGCAGCCCACCGCGCTGCACACGGGGGCGCAGGTGATACGGCTACACCGCGCTGGGCGAACGTCCCCGGCGCGTCGCGGCTAGTGAGATCACCGGAGCGCCGGCCACGACGGTCGTGGACGGTGCCGCGTCCGCGACGGGGGCGACCACCGGCACCCACCGGGCGATCTCCGCGGCGACCAGCGGGGACTCGTGCAACGCGCGGGCCATGCGGGCGAGGCGGCGGGCCTCGGCGCGCACGTCGTGCGGGTCATGGCGCTGGAGTGGCAGAGGCGAATCGTCGGCACCGGGAGGCAGCGAGGTGTGGCGGCGGCGCAGCGCGACAGCGACTGTGGCGGCCTCCGCGACGGCCGCCACGGCGGCGGCATCGAGCCGGTGACGTCGCGCGCGTCGAGTCGCACTGGCGTACACCTGTGGACTGCACCACGGGCGCAGCACGCGCAGCGCCTCGTGGATTTCGATGACCGTGCGGTAGCGCTGTCGCCTGCCACGGATCTCGACCGGAACCGGCGCGGACGTGCTGGTGCGGACGATCGCGACGTCGGGCATGCCGTCGCGCAGCGTCACCCACAGCTGCAGGAGATGCCAGTCGTGGCGCCGGTCGGCCCACCACGCCGGTGACCCGCCGGGCAGCCGTAGGCGGGACAAAGCCTCCGCACCATGCGCGCCAACCGTAGAGGACGCGGGGCGGATCAACCGCTGGTACAGCAGGTCAGCGGCCATCTCGGCTTCGGCCTCGACAGCGGGATCGACATCGCCGTGCAACACGTCACCGTCGTGTTCGAGGATGAGGTGCGCGAGTTCGTGCAACACGGTCTGCACCCGCGCGAGCGCGGGCAGCGCCGCGTCGACAAGGATGTAGTCGGCGTCGTCCCGCTTGACGAGCAACCCCGGCGGCAGGTCAGCGCCCAGCCGCACGTCACGGACCTGCAGGCGACGTCCGCGGGCTCGTCCGATCGCCTCGCACCAGGCGTCCACGGTGTACGGGGCGGGCGGCGGAGGCACGTTGGCCGCGCGCAGGCGCCGCGCGAGACGCGCCCGGGCCAAGAGCATCCAAACCTCCTGACACTACGATCAGTGCCGGACCAAAGATCAGAGTGTAGCCGCATTGGGGCCACCCGCGGGTATCTCGATGTTCGAGGGACCGACGTCGCCGGCGATCTCGACTAGGCTCCACAAGCGACAGCATCGGCGACAGGGGACACTGGTGACCGACCGGCAGAGCGCACAGAGCCCCGAGGGTGGCCAGGCCACCTACTCCCGCATCTATGACTACCTCCTCGGCGGGAAGCAGAACTTCGAGGCCGACCGCGAGGCCGCACGACAACTCCTGCGGGCCTTCCCGGAATCGGCGAACATGGCCCGATCGAACCGGTTGTTCATGGGGCGCGCGGTGCGCACGTTGGCCGAGGGTGGCATCCAGCAATTCCTCGATCTTGGCTCCGGCATCCCCACCCAGGGCAACGTGCACGAGATCGCCCAGGCCATCGACCCGGCCATCCGGGTGCTGTACGTCGACATCGACCCGGTGGCGGTCGTCGCCTCCAACCAGATCCTCATGGGCAACCCCACCTGCCGCGTGATCGAGGGCGACTTCACCCGTCCCGACCTGATTCTCGACGCGCTCGCTGGCGGTGACCTGGCCACCGTGATCGACCTCGACCAGCCGACCGCGCTGCTGTACTGCTCCGTCCTACAAGTGGTCTCTGACGACCGGATCCACGGCGTCGTCGCACCGATCCGCGACTGACTCGTCCCCGGCAGCGCCATGGTCATCTCGCACCCGAGCGCGACGCTGACCGAGCGGTACGACAAGTCGAACGTCTCCGAAGCGACAAGCGTGTACCGCACCCAGGCGGCCACCGACATCACCTTGCGCAACGACGCGCAGATCACCAAACTTTTCGGCGACCTCACCATGATCGAGCCAGGCCTGGTGCCGCTCGACGACTGGCGGCCCGAACTCGGCGAGCCCGACCCCTACGCCGCCCGGCCCGTGCCATCACCGATGAAGGGAGCAGTGGCCATCCGCCGCTGACCCGCCTCGACATCGGGCCGCGCCGCGCCGTAGCGGCCCGCAACAGCCATCGCGGCACGAAACGCGCACACCTGATTCCGAGGGGATGGGTGTGCCTGCCACCCCTGCGGTCCGCGTGCCCGAACCACAGCGACTTCCGGCCCAGGCAGCGCCAATACCCATCTCCCGGATACGAGCCCACCGACGCCGGTGGCTGACACACGCCCCGCACCGGTCACCGGGCAGCCTGGTGCGGATCGGAGAATTCGTCACCGCAGGCGATCATCCGCCGCGCGGAAACTGATTGTTCACCGACGTAGCGGGATCCTTACGCCCACACGCACATGCGTCGGTAACGCCGCCGTCGCCTCCGTTGCGCCGTCACCTGTGGCGGGTTTCCCAGGTTCCGCGACCGCCGTATCCGCAGGTCAGCCCGATGTGATCAGGTGGCCGGCGGCATGGCGATGCTGCTAGAGCTGGCAAGAAACATAGACACCGCACATGCTGGGGTGCTGAATTGAATCTGCTGCTGACACCCGCGACCGGCGGCATAGGGAAACAGTTCTGTAAGCCTGCCGCGCACTGCGGGCAGGATGACCGATCGCGTCCTGAGACAGGTTGACACAATGGTTGTTCTGCGCTTTTCATCGCGAATTCCGCCGCGTCTGCCCCGCCGGACGGCCGCAGTGAAGGCGGGCCGGTCGGCGGCGGCCATGGCTGTGCGGCCTCGGCGTCGAGGGACTGGCTGCGGCAGGATTCGCCGCGACCGCCGAAGCGTCCTCTCCCCTGCCGGTGCGGCTTCGCCCGTCGGGGCGGGCCACCCGACCGCGTCGGCCACCCGCCTGTCTCCCGCGGCCTCCTCCCGGCCAATCAGCGCGCTGTGCACCCGGCTCGATTTACGGGCGGTCGCCGACCTCGTCGGGCAGGTCAGCGCCCAGAAGGACATCTCCCGCACAGGCGGCAGCTTCGCCCGTCTGGCGTGTGCGGTCACCGTGGGGCGCCTGCCCCACGGGGTGACGGCCGGCGCCGACTTTGGCGCGCCCGACTCTGGCCGGCTGATGTACGAGGGGCTGCGGCAGGTACAGCAGGGCAGCGGCCGGGTCACGGATCCGACCGGTAGTGGGGCCGCAGCCTACGCCTACACCTACGCGGCGACCGGCCTCACGGTGGTGACCTATGAGGCGAACGCGTACCTGGCGGTCACCGCGGTGCCGCCGCGTCTCGGGGCTGACCTGCCCGAGGACCTGAACACGGGGCTGAGCGCCACCGCGTCCTCGGCGCTCGATGCGCACCGCACCTGAGGGATCCCCACCTCGCCGATCCACTCTTGTCTGGAGGTCTTACATGGTCGCGTCATCGCTACCCGCTGTGTTGCCCGGGGTCGGTGCCACCGACTACGCCCGCTACATGCGCACCAACGAGCTGCTGGCGCTACAGAAGGAGCCAACGCAGTGGGTGCACCCCGACGAACTGCTGTTTCAGATCGTGCACCAGAGCAGCGAACTGTGGCTCAAGCTCACCCGCTCCCTGCTGTCTCGCGCTCTGGCGCATGTGGGGGCGGGTCAGGTGGGCGCGGCGGAGCTGCTCGTCGACCGGGCGGCAGAGGCGCTGCGGCTGATCACCGAGCATCTGCGCATTCTGCGGTCCCTGCCCCCGGCGCACTTCGCGGTCATCCGCCGCGCGCTGGGCAACGGGTCCGGGTTCGAGTCCCCCGGGTGGCGGCTGCTGCGCTCAGCGACCACCGAGCTCGACATCGCGTTCAGCCGTCTGCTGTCCTCGTCTCGCCTCACCGCAGCGGACCTGTACCAGGGTCAGCCATCGGATCCGCTGTATCGGCTCGCTGAGGCGCTGGTGGAGTTCGATGAGCGGATCGCGCTGTGGCGCGCCGAGCACTACACCGTCGCCACGCGTGTCATCGGCCAGGGTGTTCTCGGCACCCGCCGCACACCGGTCGACAGCCTTTCCGCGCTCATCAACCACCGGCGATTCCCGACGCTGTGGGAAGCGCGCACCGCACTGACGCAAGCGTCCTCGCAATGCGTCTACCCGAGCAGGGGGCAGGCGTGAGCGCAACGACAGTTACCGAACCCGCGTCGCTGCGCCAGCGGTTGACCACACCCACGGTGGGCGCGCACCTGGCGGCGTGCAGCATCGCTCCGCGCACCCTCGACGTGGACCAAGCCCTTGCCCGGATGCTCGAAGACCTATCCCGGCCCGGCTTCTGGCAGGCGTGCGAGGAGCAAGTCACCAAAGCCCGCCGAGCGTTCGCGCGACTCGTCAGCGCCGACGTCGACCAGATCGCGATACTGCCCAACGCCAGCGTCGCCGCCCACCAGGCGGCCTCAGGCCGCCGCTGGCGGCGCGCACGCCACATCCTGACCACACCCGCGGAATTCCCCGGGATCGCGCACACCTGGTTGAGCCAGCCGGGAGCACGGGTCCGCTGGTGTGGCACGACCGGCGGTGAGCTGACCACCGGCGACTACCTGTCGCAGATCACACCCCGCACCGGGCTGGTGTCGGTGCCCGCCGTCACCTACCGCGACGCCATCGTCCTCGACGTGGCGCGCATCGCCGACGCCGCGCACGCCGCCGGCGCGGCGGTGTTCGTCGACGCCTACCAGGCCGCCGGCGTGATGCCCCTCGACGTCGACGCGCTGCGCTGCGACTACCTCGTGACCGGCACCGGCAAGTACCTGCTCGGACTGCCCGGCCTGGCCTTCCTCTACATCCGGCATCCGGACGGCCCGGCGCCGACGCTCACCGGCTGGCTCGGCCGCACCGATCCCCATGCCTTCCGCGCCACCGTCCTGGACTCCCCGCCCCACGCCCGCCGGTACGAGACCGGAACTCCCGCCGCCGCAGCCATCTACGCCGCCGTCGCCGGCCTGTCCCTGATCGGCGGCCTCGACCTGCGGCAGGTCCGCCACTGCACCCAGCGGCTGATCGCCGCAGCCACGCAGCGCCTTGCCGCCCAGGGAGAGATCGTGCGGCTGGCGAGCCACGCCGACGCCCAAGGCGCGCACCTGGCGCTCGTCGAGTCCCACGCGGACGCACTGGCGGCCTGGCTCGGGCAGCGCGGCATCATCGCCGCGCCTCGCAACGGGGTGCTGCGCCTGGCCATGCACGCCTACACCACCGCAGGCGACATCGACGCCGCGTGCGAGGCGATCGCCGCCTACCGGCACCGCAGCCGCACCCGCCCGGGAGGTGCCCGATGAACCCCGAACCGCTGCACCGGTGGCTGGCCCAGCGCCGGCCCACCACACATCGCTTCCCCTACGACCGCGTTGTCGACGCCTACCAGCACTACGGCAAGCACCTCATCCCCGAGGAATGGACCACGCTCCTGTGCACAACCCGCGACCGGCTGCGAGAGGTTTCCGGGCCACGGGGACAGTTGGCAGCGTTCCTGGACACCGCGCTCGACAAGGTCGATGACCGGTTCGGCTACCACACCTACCTCGCCCTGCCTCTGCTACCCATCCCCGATCCGGACCGCACCACCGAACCGGCGGACCGACTGCTGGCCGGACGGGACCGCTTCCATGTCCTGCTCTTGTCCGACCTCATCGCCTTCGAGCTGCGTGCACTCGACAGCACCAACAGGCCACTACCCCAGATGCGCCCTGACCCGGTGGTCGTACGCAAACGTCTGCGACACGCGGTACGGGCGACCGGCCCTGCACTGCGCCGGCTCAGCTTCGACGTCCGTGCCGTCGACGACCCGGTGGCACTGGCTCGCCGGATAGTCACGATGGTCTGCATAGACCGCACCTCAGCTGACCGGCTGACGCTGCGGACCACCGTGCTGCCGGTGTCGACCGTCCACGACGAGTATCTGTTCATCCGGGTCCTGCAGGCCTTCGAGCTGACCTTCGGGCTCCTCGCTGTCGACCTGACCGCCGTCGTCACCGCCGTCGGCGAGGACCGCCTGCCCGCGGCCGGCATCCGCCTGTGCCTCGCCGCCGCCCTCCTACGGGAGACCGCGCCACTGTGGTCGCTGCTGGCCACCATGCAACCCGAGGCGTTCCACCGCTTCCGGATTCACACCGACGGTGCCAGCGCCATCCAGTCCCGCGCCTACAAGCTGGTCGAGTCGCTGTGCCGCACACCAGACCCGCAGCGCCTGCACTCGGCGGCATACCAATCCGTGCCCGACGTGCACGCCCGCGTCCGAAACGGGCAGACCAGCATCAACGACGCCCTGACCGCCATCCGCGCCGACCACCTCGCCCTCGCCCAGGTCCCGATCCTCGCCGACGGGATGCGGCAGTTCACCGCCGCCGTACACCAGTGGCGACGCACCCACTACCGCCTCGCCGTGCGGATGCTCGGCACCGACCGTCCCGGCACCGGTGCCACACCCGGCACCCCCTACCTCCTGCACGGCCGCGACACCGCCGTCTTCAGCGACGGTGACCCCAGCGCATCCGGGGACGGCCGCCGATGACCGCCGCGACGATCCCACCGCGACCCGTCACCACCACCCACGACGTCGACACCACCAACGACGACCTGCTCATGCAGGCGTACGACTTTCTGCGCCAGTGGCACGACGAGACGGGCAAGCATGGGCTCGCCCAGCGGTGGCGGGACGTACGCGCCGACATCCGGTCGACCGGGACGTGGCGGCCAACCAATGACGAACTGGCCTACGGGGCGCGGGTAGCCTGGCGCAACGCCGCACGCTGCATCGGCCGGCTGCGCTGGCCCAGCCTCATCGTCCGCGACCGCCGCCACACCATCACGCTGGAAGCAGTACGGCGGGAGCTGACCGCTCACCTCGACGAAGCCACCAACGACGGACACATCCGCTCCGTGCTCACCGTCCTCGCCCCCGCCACCGGACCCACCCCGGCACCGGTGCGCGTCGTCAATCCCCAGCTGGCCCTCTACGCGGCCTGGCCCACCGACGGCGGCATCATCGGCGACCCCGCCAACCTGACCCTGACCGCGCTGGCCACCGACCTCGGCTGGCCCGGCCCCGCCCACCGCAGCGCGTTCGATCTCCTGCCCTGGATCGCCGCCACCGACGGGCGGCTCCACCTGCTCCCGACAGACCAGGCGCACATCCGCGAGGTGCCGATCCACCACCCCGACCATCCGTGGATCGCCGACCTCGGCTTGTGCTGGCCGGCCGTTCCCGTCATTAGCAACATGACGCTGCACGTCGGCGGACTGCGGTTCCCGGCACCGTTCAGCGGCACCTTCATGGCCAGCGAGATCGCCACCCGCAACCTCGCCGACCGTCACCGCTACCACCAGCTCCCCGCCGTCATCGCCGGCCTCGGCCTGCCCGACCGCGACCGGCTGCGCACCGACAAAGCCCTACTCGCCCTCCACGAAGCGGTATTGCACAGCTTCGAGACCGCAGGCGTGTCCATCACCGACCACCACCGGGAAAGCCGCGCCTTCGCCCGCTTCGTGCAGCACGAGGAGGCAGCCGGGCGCGTCGTGGCAGGCGACTGGAGCTGGCTCAACTGTTACCCCATGACGCCCCAGGATCCCTCCTGGGGCCGCTACTACGACAGCAGCCAATCCACTCCGGCCCTTCGTCCGGATCCGTACTGCCTCGCCCTCACCGCCGGTCACTCCAGGCCCGGCCACGAACCCTCAACGCGTCACCACGCCGACGTCCACCCGGCTGCTGGCGCCGCACCCAATCGAACCAGCAGGGAGGGCAGATGTCGGCACGCGCCTCAGCACGACTGCACCGGTGGCTGAACCGCCTGGCCGTGGGCGCTGTTATCGGCAGCAAGATGGTCGCGATCACCGGCAGCCCGTCCTGGCACCCCGGCGCGCTCGCGGCGGCCGGAACCGACGCCACGGTCGCCCCAGCCGCATCGCCGCCATCCCCGCCGGGGAGACCGAACCTCGCCGTACCCGGCGATGGCCTGTTTACGGCGCTACCCAACGGGCGGTACCCGATGAGGACCGGGAGCAGCGCCGCCACCGCGCTCGGCGCGGTTGCCCTGGTGAAGGTTGAGTACCCGAAGCTCAACTCGCATGGCCTGTCCAAGCGGATGCTGGAGACGACCCGGGACGGCGGCAAACCGGGCAAGGACCTCGACGACGGCTGGGGGCAGCTCGACCTGCGCCAGGCGTTGACCGGCGAGCCGGACGGACGAGCCCGCCGTACCCGGGCGGCTCAGAAGCCCGAGGTTGAACCCACCCTGGCCCGTGCGCGCGGAGAACTCAGGCTGCCTGGACAAGGTTCTCGAATGGGTGCTCGCGTTGGCGGTCGTACTCGTCCTCCTCGGACTCGTGGTAACGGCGGTGTTGCTTCTGCTGCGCCGCCGACGACGGACCGAAGCGCCGCAACCGGACCAGGGCAGCACCCACCGAACCGACCCCAACGAGCGGTGCCGGCTGGCGCCGCCCGGGAAACCTGACGACGAACGGAGGCAGTCCGTGACCTACTCGCCTGGCACCACTCCTCACACCGACACCGCTCCCTCGCCGCCTCCCGCGCCGGCTCGGCCGCCCGCGGCGGTGGTCACGGCGATCCTGTTAATGGCGCCCACGGCCCTCACCTGGCTCGTCGCGGGCGTCGCATTCTTCACAGCGATGGCCAGGTCTGACGGCGATGGCAAGATTTTCCTGATCATCATCGCCGTCCTGATCCTCGCGCTCTGTCTGCTGGCAACGGTTATAACGGTGGCTGGGATGGTCCTCGCCTGGCGTCGGGCCGGCGCCGAAGGGCTGCGGATACCGGCCGCCTTCACCTTCGGGCTCTTTGCCATCTCCCTGGTCTCCCTACTGGTGCAGGGCAAGCTCACCTTCCAACCGACGATGGTCACGCCGCTGGTCGTCGGCGGGCTTTCCGGGGTCGCACTTGCCCTGCTCAAGAGCCGACCGGCCAAGGACTGGTTCGCCGGCAACCGCCGCTGACCGGCGCTGCCGCCGCAACCCGGACACCGGGTTGCGGCGGCAGCTCTGCCCACTTACTCAACCGCAGTCCCGCCGCCATGCTGCGGTGATGCCGACAGCCGGCAGCACGGCGGTGACGGTGAGCGCGGTGATCGGCCCCCGGGTCTGCCACAGGGCTGCGCACAACGCGGCCACGCATCCGCCGCCGGCTGCCGTGGCGACGGCGGCGATCACAGGGGTCGAGGCGACGGCCTGCTGGGCGGCGGTCTGCACGGTGAGCAGCAGTCACGCCGCGACAGAACCGGCGGCCAGCCAGTCCACCCTCTTCCATAGAGGCGGGCGAGCGGTCAGCGGCCAGCGCATGCCGACAGCGGCGAGACAACACCGGCAACGCCAGCGCGGCCCGCCACGGCCCGTGCACCGCCACCACGCCGACCTGCGGGGCGATGGCAGAGAACCCGGTGAAGCAGGTGCCGAAGGCGGCCAGTTCCGCCGGGCGGCGGGCGGTCTGGCCGCACCGACAAGGGCGGTGCTGCGAGGCGCGTTAGCCGTGGTGGGCGGCAGTACCGCTTCTTCGGCCAAGTGGAGATGGTGCGGTGGTGGCCTATCGCGTCAGCTACATCGACGTGTCCCAGGTGCCGCATCTCATCGATGTCGCGCACAGCGTCGACGAGGCTCAGGCGGTCATAGACCATGTTGCGGCCTGCCTCGCCGAGCTGGAGGATCGTGCCGTGACCATTGAAGATCCAGTACTCGGGACAGCGTCGCGTTTGGTCCAGCCGCCCGAGAGCCTGAACTCGCCGGGCGGCCTGCCCGTGCTGCACCTCGGTGGATCAGGGTCCTCGCGTCGGAACTGGCAGGCGGAGGCAATCAGCGCCCGCCGCGCGGAACCGGCCGTGATCGCCAACCACTGTTCGTCGAGTGCGGCGACGAGGGCGCCGAGCCGGGCACCGAGTCCGAATCTATCCAGTGGCGCAGGCCGGTCGCCGGGCGGCAGCCGTCGTGCCGGCCCGCCTCCACAGGTTGGCCAGCCGGTCGTCGAAACCGGCCGGCGCCGTGCACGTCCAGCAGCGCCACGGCCCGGCCCAGCCAGCCGGCATCGCGAGGTCGGTCGCGGCCATCTGGTCGATCTGTAAGTCAGATACGCGGTGACGTGGCCAGTGGTGACGTGAACGTCGCCGTCGAATGCGCAGACTGGGCACAGCGGAAACTCATCGTCACCAGCGGCGGCGAGTAGGTGCGCTTGCGGGTAGACGTCCCCGCACACGGCACACTGTGCCTCGTTGGCGGCCTTCTCCACCGCGCGGGCACGTCCGCTTGCCAGCATCCGGTCCAGTTCCGCGATCATCTCGCCCATAGTGCGCTCGCCGCTGATCTTGAGTGTGCGCCTCGAATCCGGTCGGGGCCAGCGGAGCGGCCATCTCCACCGCCGGCGGCTGGGACAGGTCGAGCCTGCTGCCGTCGTCCGGGTCCGGGACGTCACCGCCGAACTCGGTGACCTGAGAAGCACGCCCCACCAACAACCGGGCCGGACCCGCAGAGCCCCGCTACTCCGCGTTCTCCGCGACAATCTCGTACTCTACGGGCCAACCCTTGGCGTGCAGGGCTCGCATCAGCTCGGTGCACGGCGGTGGCACTGACGCCTCCACGACGGGCGGCGAGTCGGGCGGGGGGCGGGGGCGTGCGACACCCCAGTCGCCGCCGCGCTGAAGGACCCCACTAGCGTCGGCGCACATCAACTAGATGAACGCCTATGTCGGCAGGTAGGCGGTCATTATTGTGGGCCGCCGGGGGCTCGAACCCCGAACCTACTGATTAAAAGTCAGCAGCTCTACCATTGAGCTAGCGGCCCGCCGAGCCATAAGGCTACCCGAGTCCTTGGCGGTGAGGCGCGCGGCTTTCCCAGCAGTCGGTCTCCCGGGGCCCATTCCTGCCGAGATTGGGGGCGCTGCCGCGGTTCGCGGCCTCGACCGGATACAGCCGGTGGCAGCGGCGCCGACTCGTCCTCGCACGGTGGTCGTGACAGCGGGCCGCGTGGTGCCGTTTACTGCCGCGGGCAATGAGTCAGAGACCGTGCCGGCCCTGGTCGCGACGGCCGACGCGAGCGGGCGGCCGACGCGTCCTCGCTGCGCTGGCCGTGGCATCGTCCCGACGGCACCGTTGCCATGGGCAGTGGCGAGCGGGGCGCGCGTCAGTGGCTGGCTGTCCGGTTCTGCGGGGCGCTGCTACCACACCACGCGCAGGAGCGGCGTGTGTGGCCCTAGCGTGGCGGCATCCCGCCCGCACCCTCGGGCGGCCCGACGCCGTCGGGCGTGGGGCCACACAGCCGCACGGTGGCGCGGTGCTAGCCCTAGGTGAATGCGGCGGTGACCGCGTCGCGGTGGGCGGTCCACCAGGTCAATAAGTCCGTCGCAGAGGCGAACAGTTGGTCGCAGGACGTGCCGGCGGTGTCGTAGGGCAACCACAGCCGCCACAGGTCGTTAGTGACGCGCTCCCGCCACAGACGGTGGACGGCATCGGCTAGTTCGACGCCGGCGTGGCCTCGGCCTTCTGTCCAGGTGGCGAGCCAGATGCGGTCGACCATGGGATGGGATCGCCCGCATCCGGCGCTTGCCACCGGACACACCCCGATGGCGCGGTGTGTCGGAGGGTCCCCGGGGCCAGCTGTGCGGGCATGCGCATCGGAGACCGGAAGGTTCGTCGGCGGATCGTGTCGGTCAGGCGGCCCGTGGGCGTCGGCGGCGGGGAATCAGCGCGGCGGCGGCCTCCGCCTTGTCCCGCTCGACCTGAAGTTCGACGATGACGGAGGTGTAGGTGTTGCTGGTGATGGTGATGGTGGAGTGGCCGAGTAGTTCCTTGACGTCGGTGAGATCGGCGCCGGAGGCTTTCAGGTACGTCGCGGCACAGTGCCGCAGGTCGTGCAGCCGGACCGGGGGCAGCCCAGCGTCGCGTACAAGGCTGTCGAAACGCTTGCTGACGGTGTCCGGGTGCCATTTCTCGCCGTTGGGCTGGACAAAAAAGAACCCGTGGTCCGGCCACTTGCTGCCGCAGGCCAGCTTCCAGCGGGCGCGGCGGGCGAGGTAGGTGCGCCACGCGGCGACGGTGAAGCTGTCCAGCGCGAAGGTCCGGTTACCGGACTCGGACTTGACCTTCTTGTCGACCGCCTCGTATCCGACCGTGGTGCGCTGCAGATCGACCGTCGCCAAGGCGTCGTCGAGGTCGACGGTGGTGTCACGCAGGCCGAGCGCTTCGCCGCGGCGCATTCCGCGGTGCATGATGCCCACGAACACCGGGTAGAGGGCGATGTCGTGATCCTGGGCGTAGTCCAGGAAGACTCCAGCTTGCTGCGGGGTCCACACCATGACTGGGCTGGGCTTCTGGCCGGTCTCGCGCCACCGGGCGACGGCTTTGTCCGTCCACACGCGCGGCTTGGGCTGCTTCGCCGAGGGCAGTTCGACGTGCTTGGCCGGGTTGAAGTCGATCAGCCGGTTGTTGGACCGGGCCATCGCGTCGTTGAGTGCCTTGCGCAGGGTGGCGCGGATACGTTGCATGGTAGCCGGGCCGGTGGTCCGGGTTCCCCGGACGGTGGCGCGGATCTGCGGGTCCTCGCTTTGCCGGGCGATCTCGATGGCGGTGTTTCGGTCGGTGATCGTGGTGAACATCGCCGAGATGTGCTCGACTCGCAGCTTGACCAGTGGGATGGCGCCGAGGTGCGGGATGAGGTGCATGCGGATGTGGCAGGCGTACTGGCGTTTGGTGCTCGGCTCGATGTTGCGTCGGGACTCGAGCCACTGCTGTAGGTATTCGCCGACGGTCATGTCGACGCTGGCCGGGAGGCCGGCGTTAACCCGCTTGGCGAGGGTGTCGCGGTCGGGTATCGGGGCGCCGGCCTTGACCTGTTGGAGCAGGTCGGCGATGTCGGTCGCGAGGGCGGTGTCGTCGCCGGCGAGCGCCAGCAGCGCGATGGCTTGGCCGCGGTCCTTGGCGGCGGCGTCACGGCTGTCGAAGGTGTAGCGGCGCAGCGGTGACCGGCGGGAGCCGTCGGCCCTTCTTGGTAGTTCGAGTTGGTATCCCCACTTGCCGTGGTGGGAGTTCCATGCCCCGCCGTTGCGGCGAAGCTGTGGGCATCTCTTGCCGAGTTTCTTACCGTCGGGGTCGCGGCAGGTGCAGATCTTGTGGATGGATCCTTCCGCCATGGTGCTGTGGCTCCTCGGGGTTGTGGGCAGCCGGTGGCTGCGGATTTCATACGGGGTGATCGACGCGTGCCTTCGGCGACCAGATCAAGTCGCCGGTGGTGGCGCCTCGGGTGGTTGCTCGTCGGCGGGCAGGTGCAGGGCGTGCAGGATCGCCGCGACCGGTACGCGGTAGCGGCTGCCGAAACGCAGCACGGCGACCGGGAACTGGTCGCGTTTGGCGAGTTCGTAGGCGGCGGCGCGGGACAGGCCGAAGATTTGCGCCGCGGTGGCGATGTCGGTGATCAGGCCGAGTGCGCGGATCCGGTCGACGGTCCAGGCGGTGTCGTCGGGTTGCCCGTTTTCTGGGCTGGTGTGGTTGGCGAAGTGGTGCTCGGGCGTGGTCATGGCAAGGCAGTCCTTTCGAGGACGTGAGGTGAGAGGAACCTGCCGGCCGCGCGGGGAGAGAGGCTGACGGCTTGGCACGGCGCGCTGCCGAGCGGCCGCGGCGCAGGCCCGCGTGGGGTCAGGGCCTGCCCGTGGGCGGTCGGGTGCCGCCGGGCTGGTTGACCTGGTCGAGCCAGGACAGCAGTCGCGGCAGGTTGTGGCGGGGCGCGTAGATGAGGCAGGTGCCGTCGGCCGAGTGGCAGCCGATCGCGGCGGCGTGCCGCAGCCGCCGCAGCGAGTTGACTCGCCCCATGTGGACGGTCAGGCCGCGTGCGCGGGCCTCGGCGGTCAGGTCGGCGGCGGCCGAGCCCAGTTTCCATCTGGTGGTGCCGCCCAGAAATAATCCGTCGGTCAGCTCCCATGGCACCGGAAGGCGTTCGAGGCCGTCCTGCGCGACGAGTGCGGCACGGAATCCGGCCGCGCGGATTCGGGGCAGCATCGGCACCGAGCGGGCCAGCGTGGCGGCGGCGTCGCCGACCACGTCGGGGGCGGTGGCGAACGCGCACCGCGCCGCGTGCGCGGCGTGGCGGGCCAGCCACGCGAGATACTTCTCGTCGCCGGGGTAGCGGCCCGGGTTGAAGCAGCTGTTGTCGGCGCACCAGTCCACGCCCTCGTGCACGGTGTTGCCTGCCGCGGGGGTGGCGATCATGCCGAGTCGGCCGGCGCGCATCGCGTCACGGACGATCGGACCGGAGGCGGTGGCGTAGTAGCGCACGGGCGGCCAGCACGGCGGCGACAGGGATGAGGGTGGCCCAGGCCTTGACCCACAGCTGGCCGGGCACCGCCGACCAGACCGGGAAGCCGGCCAAGGTGAGGAACACGATCGTGTCCAGCGGGGCGCCGACGGCGTTGGAGGCCAGCACCGCCCGCAGGAGTCCACGGCGGCGCAGCGGCTGGTACACCAGCAGGTCGGCCAGTTCCGACACCGCGAACGCGGCTGTGGAGGCGAGGGCGAGCGTGGGCGCGGCTAGGACGGCGCTGAGCACCGCCCCAGCGGCGATACAGGCCAGCACGGCGCGGCGGCCGGCGACCTCATGGACCCAGTCCCGGGCCAGCAGGGTGTACCCGGCGGCGACGGTGCCGGCGGTGGCGGTCATGCCGAAGCCGACCGGGACGAGCCCGTAGGTGGAGGTGAGCCAGTTCGCGGCGACGACGCCACCGGCGAAGGCCAGCATCGCCGCCACCGCCGCACCACAGTGCCGGTGTCGGCCCGGCCAGGTCGGCCGGCGGTGGCGGGCGCGGTGGGCCGGCACGCGCCGGGGTAGGGCGGATGAGGTGCGGTTGTGGGTTCCTGCCGGGTGGTGTGTGGCCGGCGTGGCGGGTTGCGTCAGTGGTGGGGTGGTGCGGGTCATGAGGGTGTCTCGTCTCGTGAAAGGGACGGACCCGCCGCAGGTGCGGCGGGTCCGTGTAGGGGTGTGGATGGCGGCTCAGGAGGGTTGTGCTCGCTGCCGCCCGTTCGTCGCCGCGCCCTTCTCCGGCTGCCTGGCGGGCCGCGGCGTGGACGCGCGCTGAGGTTGGGCGCGGCAGTGGTCGGGTGGGCGGGGCAGGCGTACGCGCGTGGTGCGTTGTCGGCGGCCCGCGCCACGTGGTTGGGCGTAGTCTGGCCCTTCGTCGGGCCTGGCCGGCCGCAAGATGTCAAAGGGGGGCCGCGCTGGGCCGACATCGATCGTTCGATGACGTCCTGGTGGATCTCGGTAGTGGGCTGCCGAGTCGCGCGGCAGGCTGTGTCGGCCTCATTGGTCGGGGTCGTACCAGCGGCCGGTTGCCACGTCGTATGTCCACAGTCGTCTGATGGCCGTGGTGTCGACGTTGATAAGGCGCAGCCGCGCCAGGTCGGCAAGCAGCCTCGGCCGCGCGGCCGGCCACGCTGAGGTGACCCGACTGTGGGTGACCTCGACGGCCACTTGAAGGATCGCCTTGACGCGGAACTGCGGGCGGCGGCTCGTGCCGTCCGACGCGACTGATTCGATCTTTGCGATGTCGATCGCGTTGCTTGCCGGGCCAAGGACGGCGCGCCCGGTTCGGGCGCGCAGCCGAGCGTCGCGCAGGCGGCGCATGTCGTCGAATATCAGCCGCCGCGCCCCTCGCTGGGCGTAATCACCGTCGGGGGAGCAGAGAACCAGGGAGACGGGAACGTCAGCGCCGACAATGAAGCGTCGGGGCAGCTTCTCGATGCGGAACATGGTAAGGATCTTGTCGGCGTCGGCGGGCCGAACCCAGTTGAGGCAGACGAGTTGGTGCAACTCACGGCGGATACCGTCGCGCAATGCGTCGTGCGCGGCGGTCAGCTCGCGCAGCTGTCGGTCGAGGTGGCTGATCTGTTCGTGCGCCTCGATCAGGCTGGCGGGAAGCCCCGCCTCGACGGCGGGGCTTCCAACGGCAGGCATGGAAACAGCCATGATTCACTCCAAGGTGAGAAGGGATTGATGTCGTGGCGCGGGTGCCCGCCGGCATGCGGTCGGGGATTACGTGGCTGGCTCCCACCGCAGCCGCGCGGTGTGCGCGTTACCGCGGTCGTGTCGGGGTCGGCTGGGCCGGGACCAGCCGGGTGCGGGTGGGCGGGCGGCGACGATGCGCCACCCGGCCGCGCGGAGACTGGCTCCGGACTCTCCGTGAACCAGGCTTGTCGTCAGTTCATGAGAGACCTCCTGTTCGTTCTTGACCTGCGGTCCTGGTGGGACGCCGTGCTAAGCGGCTGGCTGCGGGGTTGACGTTTGGTCGAGAATCCCGAACGATCTACGGGAATCGTTGGAAGATCGCTCCTGGGATGAACGCGGGGTATGGCGTGGCGCTGGCAGTGGTGCGCTCGATCCGTTCACCGCGTGAACTGGTGACCGTCCAAGAGGCGGAAGACTTCGAGCAGGAACTGCTTGATCAGTACGCGTTGGCGATGTCGGCCAGCGGCGTCGGTGATGAGCAGGTGGCGAGCCACCGGGCCACGCTGTTCGAGTTCATCCGGTTCCTGCAGCGACCGGTATGGACGGCGGAAGCATCGGACGCTGACCGGTATCTAGCGTGGCTGCGTTCGTCGAAAGACCAGGCAACCAGCACCCGATACGCCAAGTCGATCGCGCTGCGGCAGTTCTACGGCTTCCTAGTGATGCGGTACCAGGGTGACATCCGCGCACTGACCGGGCATGTCGTTGACCAGCCGATCGACGAGTTCAACCGGCCGACGAAGCCGTACCACGACGTGCCACGTGTGCCTCCGTCAGAACCGGAGGTGGAGGAGCTGTTCGCCCGGTGGCGGAACTGGCTGCCCGAGGCACGCAAGTTCCTGCCCGCCGCGCGCGACTACCTGGCAGCGTCGCTATGGCGTCGTGCCGGGCTGCGGATCAGCGAGTCCGTCATGCTGGACATCAGAGACTGGCGGCCGGACCTCGGCGAGCTCGGCAAGCTGCACGTGCGCTACGGCAAGGGCAGCCGCGGCCGCGGTCCCAAGACGCGACTGGTGCCCGGGATCAACGCGGTCGACGACCTGCTGACCTGGTGGCTACGCGATGTGCGGCACCAGTTCGGCGACGACTGGGACGACCCGGACGCGCCGCTACTGCCCAGCGAGCGCCGTGACCGGCTGACGGGCAGGTGCTTGCGGGCAGGGGCGAACGCGTTGCGGACCGGGCTGGCCGACGCGGTACGTCGATGGCTCCCGGCGTGGGACGGCCAGTTGACCCCGCATGGCCTGCGGCATTTCTGCGCGTCGTCTTTGTACGCCCGCGGCGTGGATCTCAAGGCCATCCAGGAACTGCTGGGTCACTCGTGGTTGTCGACGACGACCCGGTATATCCATGTGCACGAGTCACACATCGAGGGCGCTTGGGCGCAGGCGAACGAGCGGGTCGCCGCTCGGCTCGCCGGCGGGAGGGGGTGAGCCGATGCGGTGGAACCTGCGGCTGAAGGCGGCTGAACGCGGGATCTGGAAGTCCACGGAGATGCGCCGGTTGCTGGCCGAGCACGGGCTGGAGATCAGCGCGGGCAAGATGTCGGCCCTGTGGACGACGACGCCGACGTCGATCCGTCTGGACGACCTCGACGTTTTCTGCGCCGTGCTCGACTGCACCCCGGCGGAGCTGCTGTTGCATGACCCTGTGCAGGTGAAGGCACGCCGCGACAAGCTCAAACGCGCCGCCAGCGCCGACGTGGCGCCGACGGCCAGCCCGGTCGTACCGCGGCTGGGCCGTAACCGATCCCTGCCGCCGGCATGACGACAGCGCCGCCCAGCGTCCACGCGGCGCGTCTGACCCGTTGCACCGTCTGCCGGCAGCAGCCGGTGGCCATGCGCGGCGTGAAATTCTGCTTCACCTGCTGGCCCGGCGGGCCCGTGACACCGCCCCCGTGCGTGCGGTGCGGTGCCAAGACCGGCTACTTCACGTCTGGCCTGTGCCGGCGTTGCCATCGCTACGCGCCACCCGAGGTCGACGCCTGCCGGGATTGCTACGCGTGGGGCACCGTCCGCAACCAGAGCTGGCTTTGCTTCGGCTGTCAGCAGTGGCGCCGCGCCAGCGCGGGTATCGGTGCCTGCGTCTGCTGCGCACGCGTGGTGCACCTGGCGCCTACAGGGACCGGGGTATGCCGGCTCTGTTACCGGCAAGCGGTGCTGCACCGCAAGCCCAACGGCGACCTAGACTTCGCGGAGGCCAACCGGTACGAACAGCAGTTGTTCCTGGCCAACATGTTCCACCGCAACACGACCGGCACCCCGAGCGACGCGCCACAGCATCGGGCCGGGCTGCCCGACGACGCCCTCGTCTGGCCCGCCTGGCAACAGCTCGCCCTGTTGCCGGCCATGCCGAGAATCCTGACCGGCCGCGACCTGCAACACCGCGCCGACCCGCAGCAGGCTGCTGAACTCGACGAACATGCCGCGGTGATCGCGGCGCGACTCGGCTGGGCCGACCGGCTGCGGCGAGAGGTATGCATCGGCCTGCGCATCGTGATCGGGCTTAGGGACCACCGCGACGATCCGGTCCGGGCCAGCGACGTGACACTGCTCAGCACGATCAGACTGCCCGTCGACGCGGTGACCAGAGTCCTCGCCGACGCCGGCATGCTGGCCGATGACCGCGTGCGCGCCCTCGACGCATGGGCGGCAGCTCAGATCAGCCGTCTCCCGGACACGATGGCCGCAGAGCTGACCCTGTGGTTCGAGGTCATGAAGCACGGGAGCCTCACCCCGCCGCGGCGACGGCCACGCAGCGAGACCACCATCCAGCTGCACCTGCGCTGGGCACTGCCCACGCTGCTGCGGTGGGCGGCGGCGGGGCACTACAGCCTGCGCGAGATCACCCGCGACGACGTGGTCCGTGCGCTGCCGCCATCGGGCAACCCGCGGGCGCAGGTCGGGCAGGGGCTCAAGTCGATCTTTCGGCTGCTAAAGGCCCGGAAGATGGTCTTCACCGACCCGACCACCCGGATCGCCACCGGCCGACACGAGACTCGGCAGCCGCTCCCGGTCGACCTCCCCGCGCTCCGGCAGGCCCTGACCTCGAACAACCCCGCGCACGCCGCGGTCGCCGCGCTCATCGCTTTCCACGGCCTGCGCACCAGCCAGGTGCAGCTACTGCGGCTCATCGACGTCCGCGACCGAGTGCTGCACGTCGACGACCGGGCGATACCCCTGGCCGAGCCCGTCCAGCAGGCGCTGGCCGCCTGGCTCGACTACCGCCGAAGCCGGTGGCCACGCACCAACAACGCCTACCTGTTCGTGACCACCCGGACCGCCAACACCGACGCTCCCGTCAGCCGCACCTGGGTCTGGCAGGCCACCGGACCCCGGTTGTCCGCCACCGACATCCGACAAGACCGCATCCTCGACGAAGCCCAGGCCACCAACGGAGACGTCCGCCGACTGGCCGACCTGTTCGGCCTCAGCATCGCCGCTGGCAACCGCTACGCCGCCACCGTCGAACACCCCGACCTCACCGCACTTACCTAGCCGTGCAGAAGATCTAGGACCGCCAGACGCAGCGGTCCTTCCCATTCGGTGAATGGGTTGTCCACGACGATGTCCGGCGAGACGGACGTCAGAGTTTGCACCACGGCAGCGGCTTCGTGGTGCGGCAGCGCTCCTGCTTGCCGTAGGGCCAGGGCGAAGAGATAGGCCCGTTGCGCCGGCACCATATCTGGCCATTGCTGGGCGATGGGATCCGCCTCGATCTTGAACAGAGGAGTTTGCTGCGCGATACCCATCGGTTCGCGGACGGCGTTCTTGAAGGCGTCGAGCGCGATTGCGTCCCGGCGTAGGCGCCGCATCAGGGGGTTGAGCAGGGTGGGGAGGAGATGCGTCAGCCTGGAGTGGCGGAAGCGTTCATGAACACGGAGGAAGATCACAGGAAGGTCCTGCGAGGGAGCGAGCGCGAGCGCCAACGCCAACGTATCGTCCCATTCTCGAGGCGCGCGGCGGGCCTCGTCGTCACGGAACCAGGCTTCCAGGTTTCGGAATGCGGTGACGGATACGGCGTCGTTGGGGAAGAGTTCCACGTAGGCGGCGAGCTTGGCCCCGTTGTACCACCGATGGCCGGATGGGCTGGTGTGCGCGTCGTCGGTGAGCACCGCTTTGAAGGTGTCGTCGGGCACGGCCCAGCTTTCTCTGTCGAGCACCGCTTCAAGCACCTGGCTCGCCCAGCTCTGCCTGGTGGCACCGAGCTTGCCGGCCAGGGCGCGCAGAACGGTTTCGTCGCCGCGATTCTCCTGCTTGGCCCAGAGCAGGAAGTTCGGGTCTTCACGAAGTTTCGGATCGGTGTCGGCTTCGTGGCGCAGCATCTCGGCGATGGCCGGGAACCGGGCAGCCGTCGTCGCCAAGGCCGCCATGACGTCGTGCCTGTGGTCGTCGACGCTTTTGGCCCGGTCGCTGGCGGTTCGGTCAAGGCGCTGGTACAGGTCATCGCCGAAGTGTTCGCGTAGACGGTCCCAATGCTCGGCGATGAGGTCGATCAGGATTTGGTCGACGGCGCCTTCGGGTAGTTTGGTGAGCTTGACGGCGACAGGGCGGGATTTGCCGATCCACTCGGTGATGCCGTCGATGACTGTGATGTCGCCGAGCATCAGCATGCCGATCCATGCCAGCTGCCGCAGGTCTTCGAGGTCGGGGCCGTAGGCGCAGAGGTTGGCTTTAATCTTCTCTACCAGCCACTGCATGTGGCCGGTGATCACTTCGGAGCCGGCCGTCTGGTTGTGGGCCTTTTGGTGGCGCTTTATCGCTTGCACCAGCCCGATGAAGGCGATGCGGCGGACTTCGGAGTCGGGCTCCTTCTCCCACTCGGATAGCACCTCGACCAGCTGGTCAAGGGTGAGCGCGCTGCGGTTCAGCTCGAACGTCAGCACTTCGCGCAGTTCCGGTTCCAGGTTTCCGAGCTGGGCCCACACTTTGGCGCAGAGTTCTCGTGAACGTGCGTCGTCTCGGGTGCAGTAGCTGCGGAGGATGGCGACCGGGATGGTGTCCGGGAGGCCGGAGGTGAGCGTTCGGACGTCGTCGATGAGCTGTTCGGCAAAGTCCTGTACGGCGGGCTGGGACGGCCACGCGTTGATGACAGCGTCAACATGCCAGGTCAGCGAGTGGGCTTCGCCAGCTGTGCACAAGGCGGCCAGTTCGGCCGGGTCGTATTCGGCGAGAACAGACGGTGCTGCTCCGGCGCCCGGCTCGTCCGCGGCCGCCGTCAGAAGGATCCATGCCTCGGCGACCGCTTCGGCGACCACGACGCGTTCCTCGCTGCGTCCCTCCTCGGCCGACTGGCGCAGCAGCGAGACGAGGACAGCGAATCCTTCTTCGGGGCCGAGCACATCAAGGGCTACGCCGGCCAGGGGCGCCGCCTGCTGGTAGGGGCCGCGCAGCCGACCGGTCAGCGCCTCGCGGACGGTCTCGTCGTCGCCGTACTTGTCGGCCAGGACACGGGCCGCCCCGTACGGGCGCCAGGCGTCCAGGCCGCGCAGCAGCACCGTTATGGCCTGGTCGGGCGGAAGCGTGGTGGCCAGGCCAGCGCCGCCGGAGGAGGCAAGTTTCGCCAGGTCGTCTTGGATGCGCGGACGAAGGGCTTGGGCGAAAACCGGGTCGTCACGCCACTGCTGGGGGATCGCGCCGAGGTTGTAGAGGATGAGGCTGTGCTCGTCCTTGCTGGCCAGTTGCTCGGCGACCCAGTCTTTGAAACGGGCATCATCAGCGAAGGCCGTGCAGGCCAGATGCCACGCCAGGCCACGATCACCCCCGGTCGTCTGCCCATTAAACTTGAGGGTTTCTAGCGCGAAGTCGGCGGCCTCGGTGTTCGCAGCGGCGCATGCGGCGACCAGATCCGCGGCTGGCCAAGGCCCTGAACGGTAGTCCTCGTGGTACAGCATAGAGAGCAGCCAGGCACGCTCCTCCGTCCGGAACGCGGAGCTGGCACGTGGTTCAGCGGCCTTGAATACCGAGTTCAGCGCCACCAGCCGCAGCGCAGTGGACGGTTGGTGGCGGCCCCACTCGATCAGGCGCTTGGTGTCCGGCGCATCCGGCCATCCCTCACCCAGCGCGAATATCGCGGCGGCCTGGGTGGCCGAGCTGGGCCCGGTCTCAGTAAGTGCTACCAGAGGCGCGACAAGGTGCGGCTGTCCGCCAAGTCGCCGGGCGAGGGCACCGGCCGCGTTGGCCTTCACCTCGTCGCGGGGATGCCTTAAGCCCCAGAGGAGATGCTTGGCGGCTTCTTCGTCGGCGATGGGCAGTTCGCGTAGCGCCCACATGGTCGCGGATGGCTCGGGACGCGGCGCGGTGAGCCACCGCTTCATGATGGGCAACAGCTGGCTGCTGGCGGCGGGGCTCGCGAGTGTTGCGACCAGCGCGGTAATCAGGTTGGCTCGGTGCCGGGCGTACGGGTGATTCTCCACCCGATCCACCAGGTCCATGGTGTGGAGGACTTGAACGCGGGGGGTGAGTCGGACGCCGGCGGCCAGCGCGTCGGCCAGCAGCTCGTATCCATCGAGGTCTGCCCAGACGTAATCGCCCGCGTTCAGGGCCGCCGCGAGCAGGAGTTCGGTGGTGTGCGGGCTGACCTGGGCGCTGAGCAGGGCGAGTAACACGTCGCGCCAGGCAGGATCGTGAACGAACCGCCGGACGGCGCCGAGCTGTTCGTCGGGCGCCAGCATCGCCAGGTGCTGGCCGGCCAGGTGGTCGAGCACGACGCGATGCAGGAATCCGTAGGAGCCGGCGCCGTGCGAGACGATCAGACCGAACTCGTCTTCGGCCATCGCAAGGACCGCGTCGGCCAGGCGCCGGGCTTCGGGCTGCTGGTATCCGAGGACTTCGTCGTCGGTCATCGACTCGACGATGATCTTCCGCATGTCTTGCTTGGTGGCGACGCCGGCTGCGTCCTTGAGGCGCAGCCGATAGGCGACCGCAGCGAACAGCGTGCTGGCGTCAGCGGCGGGGAGCGGGCCGCCGCGAGCGTGCGAGGCCCGCTGCCGCATCTGTGGATGCTTCTCGATCAGCAGCTCGACGAGACGGGTGTAGATCTTGAATCGTTGGCGGGGTAACGGCTCGCCCTGCCAGGTCGTCGCGAGGAGCGTGAGGAACAGCGGCGACCGTGACAGCTGAGCGAGGTCGGCGGAAATCTCGAGCTGGGCTAGAAAGGCGTCCACGCCGGCGCCCCAGTGCAGCCGTGGTCCAGGGTCAACCCCCGCAGCCGTGCCTGGCTGCAGGATCCCCGCAGCGATGCTGCGGCGTTGCCCGTCGGTGAGCGGCGTGATCTGGGCGTGTGCCCACGGGCGCTGCCAGTTGAGCCGGTCGACGGCGT
Source organism: Micromonospora sp. LOL_024 (assembly GCF_048060415.1). Taxonomy (NCBI): domain Bacteria; kingdom Bacillati; phylum Actinomycetota; class Actinomycetes; order Micromonosporales; family Micromonosporaceae; genus Micromonospora; species Micromonospora sp. LOL_024. Next base: position 115,209 of record NZ_JBHMIS010000010.1, on the reverse strand, counting down.
AAGGGCGGGTGGAGAGGACCGCGGCGGCGTTCGAGCGGCCCAGGAACGCCTCGAGGACGCCAAGGGCGAGTTCGGCTGAGCTGATGTCGCTCCACTCGTCGATGCCGTCGACGAACAGCATCAGCCGGTCGTCGCGCAGCGCCCGCTGGGCCAGCGGCCAGAGATCGGCGGCGCTTTGCGACAACAGCCAGGCTTCGACGGCGGAAACCAGCGAATTCTCCGTCGAGGCGTCGAGGTGCCGGCACAGGAACCCGAAGGGAAGCCAAACGGGAAGGTCACCGCCGTACTCGCGCTGCAGTGCGATCGACTGCGGCCGTTCGGCGAGTAGGTCGGCCGCCGCGAACCGCAGCAGGCTCGATTTGCCCACGCCGGGGCCGCCGATGACGAGCCGGTACTTGCCTGCGGCCAGCCATTCGTCGGCCGACACGGCACCTTGGGCACTCGGCCCGTCCGCCGTGGCGGCGGCGATGAGCTGCTGGGCGGATCTAAACGACTGGCGGCGAGCGCCCAGCCGCGAGGCGACGTAAGTGAAACCGTCCTCCGGATGCTCCGATCTGATCGAGCTTTCGGTGCTCGGCTGCTCAACGTCCACGACGCCTTGCTGTTGGGGCCGAGGGTCAACATTCACAATTACGAACTGCTGCTCGAAGGCAGGCTCCTCCGTCTGCTGTACGCCGCCTTGGGCGGAGAACACCGCCTGATAGAGCTGCCGCAACCGCATGCGCAGCTCCCTGCTCTCCAGAGCGGGCAGGTTATTCGCCAACGTCTGGGCTGCTTCAGGGCCGCAGAAGGCCTCGACCCAGCTCCGGCCGAAGAAGTCGTCAACGATCCGCGGATGGTCCTTCAGCAACGTGGATACCTCTTGTACGCCCCAAGGGATAAAAGTCATCCCGAGCGCGGCCAGACGATCGCCTTGCGTCCGGAGCTCCTCGTCGAGCTTGGTGTCTTGCAAGTCGTAGGACGTCGCGTAGTAAAAGGTGCGGGTCTTGTCCGACCAGTCGCCCTTCAGGAAGTCGTCCACCGCCTTCTTGATCTTGGCAGCGGTCAACGCCTGCACCCGACGCGACTGAAGCGTGATGTAGTCCCGGCCGGCGGCGTCGGCAGCTGTCAGATCCAGGGGCAGACGGGCGTACGCGTCGATGCCCTCCTGCCCCTGGCCGGGCGTGCCGAACAACTTCGCGTAAGTGACCGGCCGAACAGTCTGCAGAAGACGCAGGAAGAGCTTCTCGGCGTCAGGCCAGGTCAACTGGCTGAGAGGCAGCACCTGGAGGTTGGTCCCGACCGGCGGCTTGGGCAGCGGTCCGGCTGGCGCAGCCCAGAGGACCGCTTCGGTCTGATCATGAACCTCGGACTCGCTTGTGATCCCCACCGTCGTACCTCCCCGACCGCCCGAAACACTCACTTTATGCACCCCAGCGACGCTGGGTAGGCACGACACCACTGGGGTGGTGGCGACAGCCAAGCTCGGTGGGGCGATACTGCCTCCTCATGGCGGACCAAGGGGCTGGTGCGTCGGGTGGCCCTCGTGATCGATTACCTGGTGCCGGCGATCTGCTCGGCTGGTGGTGCCTGCTCGACCAAGGGTGTGCCGAAGTCGGAGTAGGTCAGGTCCAGCGGATAGGTGCCGCCCTGCGCGGTCAGCGGACGAAGATCGACTCGACCTCATGGCGGCCAAGCCGCCAGCCAAGCGCCCCGAACGCGAGGATCCACCCACCTTCAGGGAAACACGAAGCTCAGCCACCGGCCACGGCGGCGACCGCCTTCAGCACCGGCACGCTGGGGCATGTCACGAGTTCGCAAACTGGAGGCCCGATGTAGGCTCGGCGACTGCCGACACCGCTCCAGTTCACGGCTCTAGGCACTTCAGAAATCGCGAACCCGAGAACTTTCTGGGTGTAGGTCACCAGTCGGCGGTAGCCGAGGGCCTTCGCGGCCTGCCACGCCGCCGCGTACAGCAGGGAGCAGGCATTGCGATGCCCGTTGGTGGCTACCCGGGTGACCTCCAGGGTCAGGCCGTCGTCAAGCAGCCGCGCGACGGGACGGCCGACGACGGCGACGCCGACTAGGACGTTGTCCTGGTCAGCGGCTCCGATGCTGAATTTGTGGCCGCGCGGCGGTCGGTGATGCCGGTGCCAGTCGTGCACGAACGCGCACGACTGCGCGAAGGTGACGGGCACGGTCCGTAGGCTCATCCGCTCTCCTCGCCCGACGTGTCAGGCAGGTGGGCATGGAGCCGTTTCAGCGCTTGGTCGTGGAACGAGGCGTTGATGTCGACACCCATGTAGCGGCGGCCGAGCTGGAGCGCGGCGACTCCGGTGGTGCCGGCGCCGGAGAACGGGTCCAGGACCAGTCCCTGTGGCGGGCAGCCGGCCGCGATGGCCCGTAGCGGCAGGTCGACGGGAAACGGCGCTACGTGTGATCCGCGGTAGGGGCGTGTCGCCATCCGCCACACGTCTCCGGGATTGCGCCCGCTCGGGTGGGTCGCGGTGTGGGCGTGACCGAGCGGGACGAGGTTGCCTCGTCCGGCTCGTGGCTCGACGCCGACGTCGCCGGCGCGGTACTTGCCGGCGCCGTAGGTGGTGTTGCCCCGGCGGCGGGCGGTGGCGTTGACTCCGCCGCTGTGGCCTTTACGCGCGCCGCCGAAGACGCGGGTGCCGTCGGCGGCTTCCGGTCGGGAAAGCGGTACCCGGATCGGGTCCAGGTCGAAGTAGTAGGAGTGGGATTTGGTGAGGAGAAACAGCAGTTCGTAGGTGGTGGATAGGCGGTCGCGTACGGACTCTGGCATCGGGTTGGGTTTGGACCAGATGACCGCGTTGCGTAGCCACCATTGGCGTGATTGCAGGGTGAACGCGACCCGCCAGGGCACCCCGACGAGGTTCTTCGGTGGGAGGGCGTCTTGCGCCCGCGGGCGTGGTGGTCGGAGCCCTCCCGGCTGTGGGCGGCCGGCCATGGGCGCCCCACCGGAGGCGCTGCTGTAGCAGTCGCCGAGGTTCACCCAGCAGGTGCCCGCTGGTGTGAGGATCCGTCTGGCCTGGTCGAAGACCGCGACGAGGTGGTCGAGGTAGTCGTCCAGGGTCGCTTCCAGCCCGTACTGCGGGTCGATCCATCGGGCCCGGCAGGCGGGGCAGGTGATGCCGTTGACGCGGCGAACGCGCCCGGTCCGGTGCGGACAGGCGGGATCACCGCCAGCCCAGGCGCCGGTGCCGTAGTCGCGCAGACCCCAGAACGGTGGGCTGGTGACAATGCAGTCGACACTGACGTCCGGCATTGCTGACATGACCCGTGCGGCGTCGCCGAGATACAGGGTGACGGGGCCGGCCCGGTGGTACTCGTAGCCGGACAGTCGGCCGGCGGGCATCGTGTCGCTCATGCGCGCACCTGCCACCGGTGCGGGCACAGCAGCAGCCGCAGCGCGGCAGCGGCTTGTTGTGGGAGGACGCCGTTGCCGAGTACCCGCAGCGCGGCGGTGCGCGGTAACCCGAGCGTGGGCTCGGTGACGTGACCGGTGTTCAGGCCCATGAGCCACTCGACGAACGGTGGCGCGAGGACCGGCTTGCCGTGCGTGCCGACCTGTGTGGGCGTCGGTGCGGGCCGGCCGATGAGCAGTTCCCAGCGGGCGACGGCGGCGGCGTAGACGCCCCACCGCCGCTCGTCGAGGCGCCCCAGGTCACCGGTGAGGTCGGCGACGGTGGTGCGCAGGTCGGCGCCACCGTCGCCGTGCCGTCCGGGACCACGCGCGTCGGACGCGCGTGGGGTCGGCAGGGTACGCCCGGGTACCCGCACCGCCGCCGATGGCAGGGTCAGATCCCCGTGTGAGCCGCGCTGTCCTGGGCAACCTTTCGTGCCGTCGGTGGCTTTCGGGGTGGGCAGCAGCACCTGCGACAGCGGCGGGCGGAACCCGGCGCCGGCCCGCCGCCCCGCGGTGCCGGTGTCGCTGGCGCGCGGGGTCGGCAGCAGGGGGCCGGGCACGCCCGTAGCCGAGTGACCGCTGGCCGCTGCCGGCGGCGGTGGGGCCTGGGGTTTCGGGGGTTTCCCGCCGTGGTGGGGCCGGTAGCCGTGGACGGCGGATTCGAGGGTTGGTCTCCAGGTGTCGCGGTGGGTGCCGCTCATGTAGCCGGTGCCGCCGCCGGCGGTCGGGGTGGGCAGGAGTTGCCCGGCGACGCCGGCCAGGCTCGGCCGGCGCGCCGCGCCCGCCGACGGGGACCGGTTCGACCCGTAGGGCTGTGCGGTGGGTGTGGGGAGCAGGTGGTGGCGGGTACCGCCCGGTTCGACGACGTCGGGTAAGCCGTGCTGGTGGCCGGGGCCTTTGCCGTCACGGGCGCAGGGAGTCGGCAACGTCCGCACCCCCTCGTTCGGTGGGGGTGGCCAGCAGGAACAGCCGGTCGCGTCGGTGGGCGGCGCCGATGTCGGATGCGCGAAGGCATAGCCAGCTCGTGTCGTACCCGATCTCGGCCAGGTCACGGTGGACGACGTCGAAGCCGCGCCGCAGGAGTGCGGCGACGTTCTCCACGAACAGCAGGCGCGGTCGAAGAACGCGAACGGCTGCGGCGACGTGTGTCCAGAGGCTGGAGTGTTCGCCGGTGATGCCGGCCCTCTTGCCGGCGTTGCTGATGTCCTGACAGGGGAAGCCGGCGGTGACGATGTCGACCGGTGCGACTCTGGTCCAGTCGACGGTGCGGATGTCGCCGAGGTTCGCCACGTCGGGCCAGTGGTGGCGCAGGACGGTGGCGGCGTGCCGGTCGGTCTCGGCGTACCAGGCGAGATGGCCGCCGAGCACCAGCTCCACGGCCAGGTCGAGGCCTCCGTAGCCCGAGCAGACCGATCCGACCCGCGGTCCGGTGGTAGGCGCACCGCTCACGCCACCTCCCGCTGTCCCGCCTCGGCCGGAGCCGAATTCGGGACGTCGTGCGGGCACGTCCACGGCCCGCACCCCGGCGTGTCCGCCGCCTGAGGACGTGGGCGCAGCACCACCTCGTCGAGCGGCACCCGCTGCCGGTGCAGGAAGAACTGCCCGCGCAGCGGACGCCCGGCCGCGTTGGCCCGCGCGGAGCCGTTACGGATCGCATGGTCGAACGCGACGGCGTCCGCCCACTCGGTCGGACTGTTCTCGCGAAGCGCGAGCCAGAAACCGTCGTCGTGGAACGGGCACCCCACACAGGACGAGCGCGGGGTGTCGGCCAGACCGTGCTGGGCCAGGAAGCGCAGGCAGTCGGTCCGCCGCCAGCCCAGGTCGAGCAGCGGGAAGACGTTGCGCATGTAGCCCACGTCGGCGTCGCGGGCCCGGCCGATCTCGTCGAGGCTGATCCCGATCGCCATCTGCGCCACCAGGCCGGCGGGAACCCGAGCGGGGTGCGGGTAGCCGAGGCGGCGCCGCACCTCAGCCTTGATGGGTTTGATCTTGTACTCGCCCGTGCATTGGCGCCGGGCCATTCCTCTCTTGCCATGGGGGCCGAGGGTGAACAGGGGCATTGAGGCAAACCGGTGGGTGGGGTCGAGGGCGTCGCGGCGGATGTCGCCCGCCGCGACCCGCACCACGGGGATCCCCGCCTCGGCGGCGAGCTGCTCTAGCCGGCGCAGGTGGGCATAGACGGGAGCGGGTTCCCAGCCGGTGTCGGCGAAGATCGCCGCGTCGAAGGTGGGGATCTGTCCGCGGGCAGCGAGCAGCAGCAGGGTGGAGCTCTGCACTCCGGCGCCGAGGCTCAGGTAGCGGTGGGTGGGTGCGCTCACGCGATCACCCCGCCGTCGCCGGAACTCAGGATTTCTGAACCCAAGTGGTCCACCGCCGGCGGCTGACGGAAGATCAGCACGTCCTCGTGCGTGATCAGGTGCAGCGGGGTGCCGCCGGCGCGGGCCTTACGCACGGCCTGGAGTTGGAAGAACGACGGGCGGGCGACGAGTTGCCCGTCGCGGACCGCCGCGAGTAGCGCGACGCACCGTTCGGTGGGCATCAGGCCGGCGCGGACCCCGGCGGCGATCACGGCGCTGGGCAGGTCGACCAGTTGCCCGTGCTTGCGCCACGGCCGGGCGGTGACCACGACCGTGCCGCCGGGTCGCAGCAGACCCGCGCAGCCGCGCAGGATCTGCTCGAACCCGTCGGCGAGGCCGGTCAGGTCGCGGTAGGCGAGGTTGCCGCGGTCGGCGCCGTCGTTGTAGGCGTTGTCGAACTTTGCCACCCCGTGCTCGCCGGGGCGGACCAGGCCGTGCACGGTCGGCCCGTACGGCGGCGAGGTGACCACCAAAGCGACCTGCCCGGTGAGTGCGGTAGGCAGGAGCGCGGACAGGCGGGTGGCGTCGCCGCGGACCACCGACGCGCGGCCGGCGGCGCCGTGATGGTGGGCGTGGGTGATGTTGGCGTCGGCGATGTTGGACCAGCGCGCCTCGTACTCCACGCCGATGGCGTCGCGGCCGGCGTGAATCGCCTCGACGAGGGTGGTGCCGATCCCGCACATCGGATCGAGGACGAGGTCCCCCGGGCCGGTGTAGGCGTGCACGGCGTGGGCGGCGATCGCCGGGAGCATCCGCGCGGGGTGCTTGACCGATTCGGGCACGTACCGGCCTCGTCGCTGCACGGGCCCGGTGCGCTGCGCGGTCGCCCACACCGACAGCCCTTCCGGCGGTGCCAGGTGACCCTGCCGGTCTCGAGGTGCGGCGTCGCGGTCCGGCTGTTCCGGGTGGGGGGTGGGGTGGTCAGTCACGGTGCTCACCCCCGTGGTGGCGCCGCGCGCCGGGTACGGGGGAGAACACGAGCAGGTCCGCATGGACCCGCAGGTGCGCCACCCACCGCGGGTGGGTGAGGGTGAGCAGTTCCTCGTCGGTGGCGTAGTAGGCGAACTGCTCGCCGTCGGTGTCGGCGGTGACGGCGACGATGTGCTGCAGGTAGCCCAGCCCGGCCTGCGCGGCGGCGGTGGCGACGGGGCTGAAGTCCTCCGGGCCGGGCGCCGTGGTGGGGCCGGTGACGACGAGGACGAGGCAGCCGCCGGGGCGCAGCAGCCGCGCACAGACGGTCAGTAGCCATGCCAGGCGGACCCGGTTGACCGCGTCGTCGCGGTCCAGCGGCCAGCTCGCCACGACCAGGCTCGTCGCCCCCGCCACGGACGTCCGCCCCGGCTCGACGGGGTCGGCGGTCGGGGCGTCGGTGAGGTCGTCACCGAACCATGCGGCAATGTCGGGCACCGCATCGCCGTCGTCGGTGACAGCGGCCGGTTCGCGGCGGGTGGGCGGGGTGACCGGTCCGATGATCAGGCTGGACACCTCGGTGAACCAGCCCGGGTGGTGGCGTCGCTGCCCGGCCGCGCAGACGTCGGTGAGCGTGTGGTCGGTGGTGAGGTCGACAACGGCCTCACCGGGGCGGGTGTAGGCGGCCACGAGCCGGTAGGCCAGCCGCGCGCCTACGCTGCGGCCGGCGTCGCCCGGGTCGTGGGCGGTGCGCCACACGGTGACCGGCACGGGCGGTTCACCGGCGACCACGTCGATCAGGGTCGGGTCGGCCGAGGGCGGGCCGAGCGGGTGGACAGGGACGTTGTGGTGCTGCGGCGTGTGCTCGCTCATTAGGTGTCGGCTCCACGCCGCGCATGTAGTGCGCTGACACTGGTAAACCCGCGCCTGTGTGCTCTGACGAACGCCTGCCGAACTCACGGCCGCTCACAACGCGGCAGCGACCGTGCTGCGCGCTGCTGCTGCCGGGCCATGCCGCCGTGCACGGCGAAGAAGGCCGTAGACCGTTGACTCGGCAGCGGCGGTACATGACAGCGCAGCCACCTGCGCGCCGCATCTGACCATCGACTACCGGCGATGACATGGGGTCGATGACAGGATGTCCGCGGCGCGGTGGCGTGGCCCAGGTGGATGGCCCGAGGGGCTGTCCGTGTCTTGTCCGTCAGAATGGCCGCGAACTACGCGCCGCAGTGTCACTGGCGCGGCCGTCGCAGGCCGTCGGCGGCGTGGCGGCGCCCGCGTTCACCACTTCGGTGTCACAGGCCGTGCCCGCTCGTGGTTGATGTCAACGTCCAGCTCACGATCCTTTGCGGACAAAGTGTCAGCGACAGTGCTGGATGTCAGGGTGGCAGCGTGTCGTGGGGGCGCTGTCATCGTCGGCGGTCACGGCACCGCCGCTGCGACCGACTGGCCGCCGCGGTGGACAGAGCGTTTCCAGTCCGTCCACGACCATCGACCATGGTCGTTGGCATTGTCACTGTGGCGGGGCGGTGCCGGTCACGTCAGCGGTGTCCGGAGAGACGACCTCGGTGGCGCGTCCAGAGCGCGGTCGTCATGTCACTTCGGCCACGGACCCGTCCCCGTCGGACAGGATCGCGGGTCCCTCCACGACGTCGGCTGGCTGGGGCTCGGACGCGGCCCGACGACGTGGGCAACGACGCGCGTCGAGGACTGCGACGCTGTAGGCGACTCCGGGGCCGCTGTGAGCCGCTGTGAGCCGCCGTGGGCGGCTGTGAGCGGCATGACGCGTCGCCGTGAGAAGCACCAACCCGGCGTGGTGGGGGCTAGGCGGTGTGGGCTGGATGGTCGCTCACAGCCCTGGTCCGCGGCTCGCGTGACAACGAGTGTCACCGTCCGAGGCGGCGATGCAGGCGCCACCACCCGTGTCGAGTTGGCGGCGCCTCCGATGGCGGTGAAACGGCGGTGACCTGCACTGTAAGCGGTTGTGAGCCACGCCTGGCGTAATCGGTGCCCAAGCGTCGCCCGATGCACGGCGACGATCCCTACGCCAAGGAGCGGACAATCATGAGCACGACTTCCACACAGTGGCCGCGTTCCCCGCTGGACGCCGCCGAGGTGGCGTTCACGGCGTTGACCTGCGACCCCGAGCCGTTGTCGCTCGACCTCGACCAGCTCGGCCCGGACGTCGGACTGCCGGCGGGGGTGATGACGGTGCTGGCGCTGCGCGACTGGCTGCTGGCGCATCGACGGTCCTTCGAGGCACGGGACGCGGTGTGGGTGGAGGTGATCCGCCGTGCACGGCTGAACGGGCCGCAGTGGGTCATCGGCGCGGTCGGCATGGCCCTGCCGGCGCTGCGGCGCTACACCCGTCAGCTGTGCCACGGCTACCAAGGCGATCCCGACGACATCGAGGCGGAGGTTCTCTCCGGGTTCCTGGCGGCGCTGCGCGATCACGTCGACCTCGCCCGGCCCGCCCCGTACGCCGGGCTGTGCCGCGCCGGCTGGCGCGCCGGCTTCAAGCTGCGCCAGCAGGCGGCGGAGGCCACGCCGGTCGAGGACATCGAGCACGTCATCGGGCCTCGCACCCCGCAGATTCCCTACGGACATCCGGACGTGTTGATCAACCGTGCCGTACGGCTCGGCATCCTCGACGCCGACGACGAGCAGTCCTACATCGACGTGCGGCTTGGTCGGCGGGCGATCGAACCGATCGCCGCCCTGCGGGGCCTGAGCACCGATGCCCTGCGGATGCGCCTGGGGCGCATCGACACCCGCATCGCCGAAGCCCTCGCCTCGGGCCTGCTCACCGGGACGGCATCTCCCCAAGCCGCCGAGGCCCTCGCAGCCCAGGCTGAACGACGCAGCAGCCTGCGCGTCGCCCACCGCCGCCCTGCCCCGCAAGACACGGGCCAGGTGGCTGCCGCCGCCTGAGCCCCGCCCAGCACCCGCTTCTCGCGGCGCCCGCACCGGATCCCCGGTGTGGGCGCCGCGGCTGTCCGCGCTGCGCAGACGGCACCCCGGCAGGGCTCACCAACCCGGCCCGCCAGCGCCGCCGGTGAACAAGCCTCCAAGCCGAAGCGCCGGCGACCGGACCATCAAGACCGGGGAAAGCCCTGCCGCCGGAGAAGAAACCCTGAGAAAGCGCAGGTCGGACGAGATGGGCATGTTGTGTGTGAGCGGCTGTGAGTGGCCGTGAGTCTTTGTGGGAACGGCAGGCGTTCGCCAGAGCACACAGGCGGCGGTTTACCAGTGTGAGACCGCTTCGCCCGCCACGCGGCGGGCATCACGGTCCCGCCCGCCGCCAGAGGGCCGGCCCACGTCGGGCCGCCCCGACGCACCGGACGTCTCCGGGTGCCGCGCAGTTTGGTGCGCTGACACCTCATCGAACACACCGCTACCCGACAAGGGAGGACGTGCTCCTCCCGGGGACGGTCGTGCTTCGCCGGCGCCGCCGCGCGTCCGCGCCCCTCTGGCGGCGGTCCACCCATCCCGACCGCCGACAACCGCCCCGCCCTCACCAGGCTGGGCAGGAGGTGAACGACTAATGTCCCGCATCTCGGCACGTCTTCGTGCCCTCGTCCACTCCCGCACCGCCCGTCAGGTCGGCCGTGTCGCCGCCGTCACCGGCGAGGCGCTGCTGTTCCTGTCGGTGCCCGCCGCCGCGTACGCCGACCCCGGTGTGCCCGTGCTGGCGGCGAACTCCCTGCCGGTGGTCATCAACAACCTGCAGACCTGGCTGATCGGCATCCTCGCCGCCGTGGCCACCCTGTTCCTCGTCCTGGCCGGCGTGTACTGGGCCACCGCCGGCGGCGACCCGGCGCAGGTCGACAAGGCCAAAGGGGCGCTGCGCAACGCCCTGATCGGCTACGGCCTGGCCATCCTCGCGCCGGTCCTGCTGCAGGTCGTTCAGGGAATCGTGGGGGGCTGATCAATGGGATGGCTGCTCGACCAGATCCTGGACTGGCTGGTGGCGGCGATCCTGGCGACTCTGGACGCGCTGATCGGGGTGATCAGCAGCGCGCTGCTGATCACCCCGAACGTCACCGGCCTGCCGCAGGTGCAGGCTCTGACCGGCCGTTCGGTGTTCGTCGTGGACACCGTCTTCGTCCTCGCCTTCGTCGCCGCCGGCGTGCTCACCATGACCGCCGGCGGCGACGAACGCTCCCGCTACACGGTCAAGGACCTTCTCCCGCGCTTGATCGTGGGGTTCGTCGCCGCGCACTTCTCCCAGCTGTGGTGCGGGATGCTCATCGACCTCGCCAACGGCCTCACCGCCGCGCTGACCACCGGCGACGGTGACAGCGACGGCGCGCTGCGGGCGATCGAAACGCACGTCACTGCGGGGCAGGACAAGACCGCGGTGCTGCTGTTTGTGATCTGCGTGGCGATCATCGCGGTCCTGCTCGCCGGGACCGCGTTCAGCGTGATCGTCCGCTTCGCCGTCGTGCTCGTCCTGACCGCCGCCGCGCCGCTTGCCCTGGCGTGCCACGCGCTGCCGCAGACCGACGCGGTAGCCCGCCTGTGGTGGCGCTCGTACGCCGGTGTCCTGGCGGTGCCGGTGGTGCAGGGCTTCACCCTCTACGCCGGGCAGTGGATGCTCACCGACCCCGACAACCTGCTGCCGGTGCTCGGCCTGCCGGTCGACCCGGGCGGGGTGATCAACCTGTTCGTGGTGATGGTCATGCTGTGGACCACCCTGCGGGTGCCGAGCCTCATGCGCCGCTATGTCAGCGCGGGCAGCGGCGGCGGTGGGGTCAACATGATCGGCGCCGCCGTGCGGGTCATCCTGGTGCAGCAGGTCACCCGCTCGCTTCCCGGCCTCGGCCGCGGGCTGCGGGCGGTAGGCCGATGAGCGCGCACACCGACCGCGGCGAGGCAGGTCGGACACGGATGCCCGCCGACGTCGACGCCCCGGACAAGGTCGCCTACGGGCTGACGTTCCGGCAACTCGCGATCCTCGCCGTCGCCGCTCTCGCCTGCTACGGCGCGTGGCGGGGCCTGCACACCGTCGTGCCGGCGCCGGTGTTGCTCGGCGGCGCTGTGGTCATCGGTGGCCTCGTGTTCGGCGTCGCCGTGGGCCGCCGCGACGGTCTGCCGCTGGACGTGTGGTTGCTCGCCGCCGTCCGGCACGCCCGCGCGCCCCGCGCGTTGTCGACCACGGACACGACGTCGGCGACGCCGGAGTGGGTGCAGGTGCCCAAGAGCAGGGTGGCGGTGCCCGCGCCGTTGGCGCTTCCGGCCGACGCGATTGACGACGGCGGGGAGATCCGGCTGGGTGGCGCGCGGGCGGCGATGGTCGCGGCGACCAGCGTCAACCTGGCGCTGCGCACCGCTGACGAGCAGACGGCCCTGGTCGACACGTTCGGCCGGTGGCTCAACAGCCTGTCGTCGCCGACGCAGATCGTCGTGTCGGCGCAGCCGGTCGACCTGCGCTCCGCTGCCCGCAGCCTGTCGCAGGCCGTGGACGGGCTTGCGCACCCGGCGCTGGCTGACGCCGCAGCCGATCACGCCCGGTTCCTTAACGACCTCGCCACCCGGCGGGATCCGCTGCGCCGGCAGGTCCTCATCGTCACCCGCACCAGCGCGGGCGAACGCGGGGAGCACGCGGCGCGGCGGCGCGCCGACGACACCGCCCGGACCCTGTCCGGCCTCGGCGTCACCACCCGCGCCCTGGACGGCGCGGCGGTCACCGCGGCGATCGCCGCCGCCGCCGACCCCTACCGCCCGGCCCGCCCCGGCGGGCTGGCCGCCCCCGACGCCGTCATCACCGGCCCGGACATCCACGTTCGCAAGAAGAAGGGACTGCGATGAGAAGCCGCACCCGATCCCGTGCCGCCGACAGCGCCGGCCAGCCCTCGTCGCTGGCGGGCGCCGTCGCTCCCGCCTCCGTGGAGGTGACCCCGCGGATGCTGCGCGTCGGCGACGGCTACGCCGCGACTCTCGTGGTCACCGGCTACCCCGCCGAGGTCGGCCACGCCTGGCTGGAGCCGCTGCTGTCCTGGCCGGGCCGCCTCGATCTGGCCCTGCACATCGACCCGCTGCCCGCGCCGATCGCGGCGGCGCGGCTGCGTAACCAGCGGGCCCGTTTCGAGTCCAGCCGCCGCGCGGGCGCTGAGTCCGGCAAGCTGCCCGACCCGTACGTGGAGGCGGCAGCCGACGACGCCGCCGACCTCGCCGGTCGCCTCGCCCGCGGGCAGGCGAAACTGTTCCGCGTCGGGCTGTACCTGACCGTGCACGCCCGCACCGAAGACGAGCTCCTGCAGGCCTGCGCACAGGTGAAGGCCGCCGCCGCGTCCACACTCATCGAGGTGCAACCCGCCACCTGGCGCCACCTCGCCGGCTGGACCACCACCCTGCCCCTGGCCACCGACAGCGTGCAGATGCGCCGCACGATGGACACCCAGGCACTGGCCGCCGCGTTCCCCCTCGCCTCAGCCGACCTGCCCGCACCACTGCCCGGCGACCCACCCGCCCAAGGCGGCGTGCTCTACGGCGTCAACCCCGACTCGCAGGGCATCGTGTGGTGGGACCGCTGGGCGCAGGAGAACCACAACTCCGTCGTGCTCGCCCGCTCCGGCGCCGGCAAGAGCTACTTCGTCAAGCTGGAGATCCTGCGCAACCTCTACCAACAGGTGCAGGTCGCCGTCATCGACCCCGAAGACGAATACCTGCGCCTCGCCGACGCCGTCGGCGGCACCGTGGTGCGCCTCGGCGCCCCCGGCGTGAAGATCAACCCCCTCGACCTGCCCGCCGGAGACCGCCGACCCGACGTGCTGACCCGCCGCGGACTGTTCCTGCACACCCTCATCGCCGTGCTACTCGGCCAGCAACCACCGCCGGCCGAACGCGCCGCGCTGGACCGGGCGATCCTCGCCGTCTACCGGCAGGCCGGCATCACCGCCGACCCGGCCACCCACCACCGGCCCGCCCCGCTGCTGAGCGACCTCACCGGCTGCCTGGACGCCGACAGCGACCCGGCGGCCGGGCAACTCGCCGCCCGCCTCGCACCCTGGGTACACGGCTCGTTCTCGCAGCTGTTCGACGGCCCCTCCACCACCCGCCTCGACGGGCACCTGGTCGTCTGGTCGCTGCGGCAACTCCCCGACGAGCTACGCACCGTCGGCACCCTCCTGGCGCTGGACGCGATCTGGCGCCAGGTCGACGCCCCCGGCCGGTCATCGACCCGGCGGCTGGTCGTGGTCGACGAGGCGTGGCTGCTCATGCGCGACGGCGAAGGCGCCAAGTTCCTGTTCCGCATGTCGAAGGCCGCGCGTAAGCGTCACGCCGGGCTCGCGGTGATCACCCAGGACGTCGCCGACGTCCTGGGCACCGACCTCGGTCAAGCCGTCGTCGCCAACGCCGCCACCCAGGTGCTCCTCAAGCAGGCCCCGCAAGCCATCGACGCCGTCGGCGACGCGTTCGGCCTCACCGCCGGCGAACGGCGGCTGCTACTCGCCGCCCGCGTCGGCACCGGCCTGCTCATCGCCGGCGCGAACCGGACGAGCTTCGAGGCGATCGCCTCCGACACCGAACACCAGTTGGCGACCACCCGGCCGCAGGACCTGGCCGCGCTCGACGGCGAGGAGGACCTGTGAACCCGTCCATCACGCACCTGCCCACCACACTCGCGAACACGCCCACCCCCGGCCCGGCGCCGAGCGTACCCGGCATCCCGCCGCCCGCCGGGCTCACCCGATGGGTGCTCGACGCCGCCGAATGGGCGGCGGCGCGGCCATGGCTGCTCGCCGTCGCCGCCACCACGCTGATCGGCTACATCGCCGCCCAAAACCTCCTCGCGACGTGGCGGCACCGCCGTCACGCCGACGGCGCCCGCCTGGTCACCGTCGCCCCGCCACCGGAGGTCGACTCGCGCAGCAGCGCCGCGCTGTGGGCCAACCTCGCCGGCACCCTCACCCCCTCACGTCGTCGCCGGCTGCTCTACGGCAGCCCCCACGTGGTGTGGCAGTACACATGGACCGGACGGCAGGTGATGATCAGCGTGTGGGTGCCCGGCACCGTCCCACCCGGCGCCGTCGAAGCCGCCGTACGGGCCGCCTGGCCGGGCGCCGCCTGCACCACCGACGACAACCCCGGCCCGCCTATCCCGGCCGGCACGACGGCGGTGGGCGGGCACCTGCTGCCCATCGCCGCCGAGTGGCTGCCCTTCGCCACCGACCACGACAATGACCCGCTGCGCGCGCTGATGTCCGCAGGCTCCAGCCTGCGCGCCGACGAGCACGCCTGCGTGCAGATCCTCGCCCGCCCCGCCTCGGCGCGTCGCGCGGTGCGCGCCCGACGCGCCGCCGGGCGCCTGCGTGACGGCAAGACGGCTCTACCGGCCCTCAACCCGGCCGCGCCGCTGCTGTGGCTCATCGAGGCGTTCCTGCCCGGCCGCACCTCCGGCACCGGCCAGACCGGACGTGACGGCCGCCGTGACCCCGGGGTGGAACGCGACGTCCGCGCGATCCTCGACAAAACCTCACACCCGCTGTGGGAGACCGCCGTGCGCTACGCCGTGGCCAAGGACACCGGCCGCGCCCACACCGACCAGCGCCCGCGGCTGCGCGGGGTGGCGGACACGATCGCCGCGACGTTCGCGGTGTACTCCGGCCGCAACCGGCTCACCCACCGCGCCCGCATGTCATCACCGGCCGCCGTTGTCGCGCAACGGCGTCTCGGCGCCGGATTCCTCACCTGCACCCCGGAGTTGGCTGCGCTGGCCGCCCTGCCCCGCGACGTGGCGGTTCCCGGCCTGGACCGGGCTCGCGCCAAGCCCATGCCCGCGCCGATCGCGGTGTCGGCCGGCGGCCGAGGTGAGAAGGTCCTCGGCGACGCGGAGATCGACGGCCACACCGTGGCGCTGTCCGTGCCGGACGCCCGCTACCACACACACGTCATCGGATCGACCGGCAGCGGCAAGACGACACTGCTGGTCAACATGGCCGTCGACGACATCACCGCCGGCCGCGGCACCGTCGTCATCGACCCGCACGGCGACCTCGTCCTGGACATCCTCGACCGGCTGCCCGCCGACGTCGCCGACCGGGTGGTGCTGTTCGACCCCGACCAGCCCAACCCACCCACCATCAACCCCCTCGAGGGCGACGACCCCGACCTCGTTGTCGACAACCTCGTGTCGATCTTCGGCAACATCTTCGCCAAAGCATGGGGGCCCCGCATGGACGACGTCATGCGCGTGGCGTGCCTGACCCTGCTCCGGCACGCCAACGTCACCCTGCAACACATCCCACCGCTGCTCAACTCGGCGCAGTTCCGCTCCGCGATGACCGTCAAGCTCGACGACCCGGCAGGACTGCGCGGCTTCTGGCAGTGGTACGACGAACTCAACCCCGCCCTGCGCTCCCAGGTCATCGGCCCCGTCCTGGCCCGGCTGCGGTCCTTCCTGCTGCGCGACTTCGTCAAACGCACCATGCAATACCCCAAGTCGAGCTTCGACCTCGGCAAGATCCTCGACGGTGGAGCGCTGCTGGTGCGGATCCCCAAGGGGCAACTCGGGGAGGACACCAGCAAGCTGCTCGGGTCGCTGATCCTGGCGCAGGTGTGGCAGGCCACCACCGCCCGCGCCCGCCTCGCCCCCGACCAGCGCCGCGACGCCACCCTGATCATCGACGAGGCGCAGAATTTCCTCACCCTGGCCAACAGCCTGGACACGATGCTCGCCGAAGCCCGCAAGTACCGGCTGTCCCTCGTCCTGTCCCACCAGGACCTCGCCCAGTTCCCGAGAGACCTCCTCGCCGCCGCGTCGGCCAACGCCCGCAACAAGATTTACTTCTCGTGCGCGCCGGAGGACGCCTCCGTGCTGGCCCGGCACACCATGCCGGAACTCGACGAGCACGACCTCACCCACCTCGACGCCTACACCGCCGCAGCCCGCCTGCTCGCCGACGGGCGGCAAACCCCGGCGTTCACCCTCAAGACCCGGCCACCGAAACCCGTCGTCGGCGCGGCCACCGCCATCCGCCAGACGGCCGCGAAGAAGGTCGAGCCGCAGGACACCAGCGCCATCGACGACCTCGTCGAGCAGCTGTCCCAGCCCAAGAACGACAACCGGCGACGCGGCGGCGACACCCGCGACACCACATCAGCGCCGCGCACCCCTCGCCGATCCTGACACCCCCGCCCGCCCACACGGCTAGCTGGCACGAGTCCCGCGCCGTCGTCGCCGGCTCCCCGCGACACCGGCCGCGCCACAACCGAGGACGGCGCCCCTCGCACGGCACCGAATCCGACCCACCGCAACAAGGCCCCTGCGACCAGGTCCTCATCCAGCCACATCCCAAGGAGCAACTGATGTCAGCGCCATCGACCACTCCCCAACGCCGCCCATCCGAGCCATGCTTGCCGACACCGCCCCGCCCGCAGCGGGCCGAACGGACGGTCAGCCCGAAACCGCTGTCCCACCGCATCCACCGACCCGCTGACCGGCTCACGCAGCGCCGCCTGCGCCCAGCCGTCGCGTCGACCACCGTCCGGAACACGGCGACCAGCTCGCCGACGCGACACTCCACCGCACCGAGTCACCTCCCGTCCGCCGGCCGTCCGAACGCCCGGCCTCGCAACGGCGTGACCACGCCCCGGTCGCTCACCTGCCCGCGGTGGCACCGATCCCGCTGTTGGCGTCCGTGCCGCGACCTGGCTTGGGGACAGTGTCGGGGTCGGTGTAGAGGCGGATACCGGAACCGACCGCCCGAACGGGCCGCTCTCACAGCACAACGCCGATGCGGCGACCACATCGCAGTGCTGCCAAAGACCCTCAGGGGTCTCCTCTGCGGGGGTGGTGTCCATGCGTAACCGCGCAGACCGGGTCCTGCGCCTGCAGGCCCAACTCACCGCCCGCGACCGGCTGCTGCTGGACTGGCTCGCCGATCACAAGGTGCTCACCACGTTCCAGATCAGCCGTGCCCTGTTCACGTCGCTGGACTTCGCTCAGCGGCGGCTGCTCAAGCTGCATCAGCTCGGCCTCGTGGACCGCTTCCGGCCGCTGCGAGTCGGCGGCGGATCGTATCCGTGGCACTACGTCCTCGATCAGACCGGCGCCGAGTGCGTGGCCGCCTCCCGAGAGCAAACACCGCCCCGACCAGGACAGACGACGCTGCGCAAGCACCGCCTCGCCACCAGCCGCACACTGGAGCACCTGCTGGGCGTGAACCAGTTCTTCACCGACCTGGCCGCACGCGCACGCACTCATCCGCCAGCGCAGCTGCAGCGGTGGTGGTCGGAGCAGCGCTGCGCAGAACCCGGCGCGTTCAACACCACACTGCTGTCTCCGATCCGCCCGGACGGACACGGCATATTCCGCGAAGGCGACCGCCGCGTCGCGTTCTTCGCCGAGTTCGACACCGGCACCGAACGGCCCCGCGTCCTGCTGGAGAAGGTCAACAACTACACGATCCACACCGCCATGGGCGGTCCCGCCTGGCCAGTGCTGTTCTGGCTGCCCCACGCCGACCAGGAGCGAGCCCTGCACAAGCTGCTGACCGGACTGCCCACCCCCGTGCCCGTGGCCACCGCCTGCCGCGACAGCCTGCCAGTCGGCGCCTGCGCCGCCGACGCCGTCTGGCTGGTGGCCGGATCAACCGACGGCCCGCGCCGGCTGGTCGATCTCGCCGACCTTGGCGACCCCGCACCCGACGTCGACCCCATCACCGACGTCGCCTGGCCGCCACACGTCACACCTCGACTCACCCACTGACCGTTCACCGACCCACCAACCGACAGTCCCGCCGGCTCGCTCACACCCGCTCACACCGCAGGTCAACCCCACCCCACCGCCACCGGCAGCGGGGCTGGACCGACTGCGGGCCAGGCGGGTGTGGGCGGGCCCGCCACTCACAGCGACTCACACCCACTCACACCCCGGATCGCCCGCAGCGGCGATGATCTCTCACACCGCAGGTCAACCCGCCTACCCGGCCTGATCGACGCCTGCTGGCGTTGTGAGTGCGAAGGGCTACCGTTTCGGCACCAACACAACCCCATATAACGCTCCACCCGGTTCGGTCCCACCTCAAGGACCCCCGCCGCACCCACCCGGTGCGCCCCGCCCACCCGCTCACGCCGGTCGGCAGCACACCGCGCGGCGACCCCCGAGGTCGCACCAACCACCCGCGCCACCCCGACCCACTCCACGCACCCAGTGGACACGGTCAACCCGCACATTCCCTGTTCCGTCGATCACCCGACCCACGTACCCGGTGGGCCGGGCCGCCGTCGTGCCCCCACGACGCCAACCCCCGAGGAGGCTCCATGTCCCAGAACAACGGCACCGCGCTGACCCGCCACGGCAGCCGTGTGCAGCGTCGCACCGCCCTAGCCAACCCGCCCCAGCAGAGCACCCCGCGTCCCCAGGTTGTGCCGCAGGCCGTCATCCGCCAGATGATCGTCTGCGTCAGCGACGACCTCGCCGCGACCCTGCACACCGGCGTGCGCAACCTGGAGCGCCACTTCGGCGTCTCCGGCAGCAGCTGCCGCCGGCTCTGGGCGTCCCCGGCCATCTGGGCGTGGCAGCGCCGCCAGCTCATCGACTGGCAGAAGGCCAAGACCGGCCCGCAGTGCTGCGCCGGCGGCCCCATCCGCCTGCTCGACTTCACCGGCATGCGCGAAGGCGCGCACGTCAGCGCCGTGCTGCGCCACCAACAGTGGTCCCACGTCGTCGCCGGCACCCGCCCGGCCACGCCGTGGCCGGTATTCCTGCAACGGCACCTGAGCGACCCGTCGGGCTACCCGCTCGACATCGCCAGCGCCGAGTTCCACCGGCAGCCACGCGTGCAGGCGATGCGCCTGCACAACGCCGCGGCCAACACCGCCGGCTCCCTCGACACCGGCGACCTGGAGATGTTCCAGGCCGGCGCCGCCGCCTACGCCACCTACCGCGCCCTGTGGGCGCTGTGCACCGACGCCCTCCTCACCGAGGACGGCACTCAGATGTCCCCGGCCAGCGCGTTCCTCGCCGACCGGATCACCTACCTGCACCAGGCGTACCGGCACCTGCAATCCCTGCACCACAACCAGCAGATCTTCGCCATCGACCTGCAAACGCCGTAACCACGACCGGGCACGGCCAGCCCCCGCAACCCAGGGGCCACACCGCCTGCCCCGAACGTCCCGCGGCACACCACCGGACGGGTCAGCACACCTCGCCTCGCTACCTGAGGCACGTGTGCTGCCCGCCCGGGCTCACACCCCACCCGCACGCACTGGAAGGAGCAGCATGTCCCGCTTCCTGTACTTCGACCTGCCCGCCGTCGCCGCCCACGCCCAGCACGCCGTCCTCTGCGACCGGAACCTGCACACCCGTCACGGCGCCAGCGGTATCCGCAGCGCCGAGCCGGCGCTGCGACTGTTCCGATTCCGGGGAATGGTGTGGCTGGCCAGCAACGGAGGCGACGTTCTCCACGATCCGATGCCCTCCATGGCCAAGGCCCGTAGGTCGCTGGCCGCACCCGGCGTCCGACTGCCGGACAGGATGGACGCCTGGGGCCTGCCACTGCTGCGCGACAGCGGACCGCAGCTGGTCGACCTCATCACGGCCGGACTCACCGACGGCGCCGACCTGTTCATGGTCGACCCGAACACGCTCACCATCGGCGTCGGCCGCCAGCGCCCCGTCCGCGCCAGCAACTGACACCACCATTCAACCGACCGCACGGCACGCCCGCCTCCTCGAACCCGAGGGACAGCAGGCGTGCCGCTGCGGTGCCGCCCGCCCTCGGAGCACGCCACCGCTCGTCCCTCATCTGACCGTGGAGGAAGTCCCATGCAGCCTGAACGCCGCTCCACCCTCATCCTCAGGGCACTGAACGCCGTCGAAGCTCTCGCCGAAACGAGAGGCTGGGGTGCCTACCCCGCCGTGCTCGCCTTGGTCGACAGCACCGCCCACACCATTGTCGGCAGCATCGACGCGGAGGAAATTCCGATCAACCAGGACGTGTGGCGGCAGCACACGGTCCCCGGCACCCGCTTCACTCTGCCGTACTGGATCGGCCTGCAAGCCATCACCGACACCCTTACCACCGTCAAAGTCCCACGACTGCGGGCTTGGACGCGTGAGCAGATCGGCCCCGTGATCGCGATGGCGTTTCTCGCCGAAGGGCTCGACACCAGTGACGCCGGACGCCGAGCCGCCGCCGCTCACGGCCTGCCCGTCGACCCCGACGGCGTCCCGGTCCGGGCGGTCAGCGCCTGCGACATCGACGGCCGCTTCTACCAACTGCTGCGCATACGCGGAGCGGACACCGTCTCCACGACGGTCGATCACCCGGACGCCCGGACTTCGGCCGGGTCCGTCGCGGTGAGCCTGCGACGCCTGCTCAACGCGACCCACGCCTAAGCGCAGGACCTCCAGGCTCCACGGAGAACGCACGGGTCGAGGCATCGAAGGGAACCTCTCGAACCAGCAGCGACCCCGTCCCGTACGACTCGCGGCGAGTCTCACCGCTTCAGCGGGACCAGACGGCCAACCAGCCAGCCGGCTCGGTTGGGACAACACGTCCTCGGGTTCCGACGACCTTGACCTCGACGTCCCCGTCGAGCGAGTCGCCTACGGCGCGGCCCACTGCAACGTTCCGCCGTTGCCGTCGCCGGCCGCGGGCACCTACTACCTACTTGGTGTCTCTGGTCGTCGGCCTGGCTGCATCCGACCGCGAGGACCTGCTGGTCTGCCACGACACCGTCCGCGACCTGGACGGCTCGATCATCGGCGTCCGTACGCTCGCTCGTCCGCACCGCGGCTGAGCACTAAGCCCGTCCGGACTGACCCTCGCCGACCTCCCTCTCGCGGCGATCCGCTCACCGTTGCCCGCCACACCCCTCGATCAGGGCGTGCGCGCCTCGCATCGTCGGGCAGACCCCACGCCGGGCGCCCCGGGCATGGGGCACCGCACTCCGCCGGGCCGCAGACACGCCCCCTGTTCCTCTTCCACCCCCTCGCACCATTACCTGAAAGGACACTCCATGTACCGCTACATGCTGACCTTCACCCACACCACCAACGTGGCCCAGGTCGCCGCGTTGGTGGCCTACCGGCACCTGTCCGGACTGCTCGACCACGACAACGAGGAACCTCTCATCGTCTGCCCCGGTCCCCTCGCCACCCTCGCTGAGGCCCCGTCACCTACCGCGCTGACCGGTCGTCTTCGCGATGCCACCACCCGGCGCCGAGGGCTCAGCAGCCGCTCACCGCCGCCGCGTAGCCGTTCTCGCCGGCATGTCGCGGCGGCCTCAACCGTGCCGGATTTCGGGGACCAGTCCCGAGGTTCGGTCATCGCACTTGATCAGCGCCGTGAACGAAGCGTGGATCAGTGCTGACCTCACACACCCACCAGGAAGGATGCTCATGACCGACGATCCGGAACTCGTACCGGCCCACGCGATGTTCAAGGTCCTCGCCGCGCTCGCCGAACTCGGCGAGGACACCGCCGCCGCCGTGGCGGACAAGGCCGGGCTCGGCTACTCCACCGCCACCGCCAAGCTGCGCGCCTGGGAAAAGACTGGCCAGGCCGAACGTGTCCACACCGACAGCAAGCGCGCCGTGTGGCGGCTCACCGACGTCGGCCGCGCCACCGTCGGCACGCACCAGGCGCCGCCGGCAGCGCCCGACAGCGCACCCGACGAACCGGCAGCCCCGGCCTGCCACGACAATCCCGACGAGGTCGCCGATACCGCAGCCTCACCCGAGGCGACGCCCACACCGCAGCCCGGCCCACCCGCCGATGGCGAACAGGTAGCCGCAACCGGCGGCACCGCCGCCGCACCCCAACCCGCCGCCAGCAACAACAGCGTGATCGCAGAGACCGCCGCCGAGTCCGACGCGGCGGGTGAGCAGCACGCCGCAGCGTCGGAGGACGCGGACCCGGTCACCCCGGCCACCCGAACGGATGGCCCAGCGGCGAGCAGTCGCCGAGTGAAGGGCTCGCTGCGGGGGGCGGTGCTGGACATCCTCGAGGCGCACCCCGAGCGGGCCTACAAGATCAGCGAGCTGTGCAAGCTCATCGACGCCGCGATCGTCGGCACCGACGCCAGGAAGGCCAGCGCCGGCGCGGTCGTCAACGCCGCGTACAAGCTGGTCAACGACGGCATGGCCGTACGGACCGTCGAGAAGCCGGCCACCTTTCAACTCGCCCCCGCCGCGCAGTAGCCGGCACCCAAACCTGTAGGACAGCCCGGGGGCGGGCGTGAAGTTGGAAGCTGCTCGCCCGCCCCCGGTGCTCCTTCCAAAGCAAGGAGCCGTATCAGTGTCGCAAATCGTGCAACAGATGCTCACCTGCGTCGGCGGGATTCTCGCCGGCCTGACCCTCGCCGCAGCGGTGCTGTGGCGGCAACAGCGCGCGTTGCGGGAAGCCCGCTACGCCGCCACCCACGACGACGTCACCGGCCTGCCCAACCGGCGACTGTTCCTCGCCCGCCTGCGCGCCGCTGTCGAGGACACCACCCCGGTCGGGGTGGTGCTGCTAGACCTCAACGGGTTCAAGACCGTCAACGACACCCTCGGCCACGAGGTCGGCAACGACCTGCTCCAGCAGGTCGGCCGCCGTCTGGCCAGCCTTCCTCCGCCGGTGCGGGTCGCCGCGAGGCTCTCCGGCGACGAGTTCGCCCTGCTCGTGCGCGGCAACCGGGACGACACCGACGCTGCGGCCCGCGCCGCGTGGCGGGTCATCGCCGCCGATTCGATCCGTGTCGTCAACGGCGATCTGCACGTGACGGCTTCGGTCGGCTACACCCACACCCGCCAGCCCAACACCACCGTCCGGCACCTGCTCAGCCAGGCCGACAGCGCCATGTACGAGGCCAAAGCCACCGACGGTGGGGTACGCGAGTACCTGCCCCACCGCACCGCGACGGTGCGCAGCCGCGACCGCCACCACCGCTGAGTCTCACCCCGCTCGAGCCCGCACACGCCGAACACCTCGCAGCCGTTCCGGCTGCGGGGCGTTCGGCGTCTCCACCTGAAATGGGAGACCTCCGTGTTGTCCTTCAACGCTGTTCATACCCTCACCGATTGCCTCGTCGCGGCCGACGCCGACGCAGAGCACCTCGGCTGGGGTCAACCCCCGACGCTGCTGCTCGTCCACGACTGGCTCCTCACGTCCGCCAGCCCACGCAGGCGGCGCGCGATGCGCAGCCTGGAGTTCCCGCTACACCCCGAGGACCTGCTCCGCGATCCGGCCGGCCTGCCCGCCCTGCTGCATCGCCTTGCCGGCAGCCTGCACCACCGGGCGGCACCCACGCCCTATCAGAAAAACCTGGACGCGATGATCGCCCGGGTACGCGCCACCGCCCCGGACGCGCGGCTGCTGGCGTGGGCTGCCTGCTACGACGACATCCACACCAGCGACGGGGAACCCCGGCAGGTTCACCGTGTCGACGCCGTCGACGTCGACGGACGCCTCTACCAGCTCACCCGCCTACGCGGCGAGGACCACCCCGTCGTCCGCATCGACGACATCCCCGAACCGGCCGACATCCCCGCCACCCATCCCGGCCTGGTCGCGCTGCTCGCCGCCACCGTCGCCTACACCCCGACCAGTCATCCAGACGGCGCGTCATGACCGGCACCGACCCGGACGAGCCGGTGTTCGAAACATACGGGCCGGACGGGACGTCGCTGCGCTGCCTGATCTGCGGCGCGGTCGACGAGGTCACCGTCAACGAAGTGCCGTCCATGGCCGGATATGGCCAGGACACCTCCGCCCGCTGCAACCGCTGCGGCTCCGCCGAGACCACTGACCCGATCTTCGGCTGGCACGCCACGCCCGCCACCTGGCCGCGCCCCGGCGAGCACCACCAGCCATGACAGCGGCCCCCCTGATCTCTGACCGCCTCATCGTCTGAAGGAGTTCTGTCCCGTGAGCACCCCCTGCTACATCGGCGCCACCAGCCCCGACACGCCCCATCTCGTGCACGCCCGGTACGTCCTCTTCGACGGCCATCCCGCCGTCGTGCTGCCGGCTCTGGCCGCGATCTGGGCCCGCCACGCACACCACGACACCGCCGCGCTGATCGGCGCGGTCCTCGCCCACGACTGGGAGCACCTCGACCCCGACACCACCGCCGCCACCGCATCCGCCTTCGCCGGTCAGCAACCGGTGCCGGGCATTGGCATGACCCTGGTCAGCAGCACCGACGGCGTGGCCGATACGCCGGAACCGATCACCGTGTTCCCGCTGTGCCACGCCGGATACCTCGACGTCGAATGGGTCTACCTCATCGAGGAGGACACCGCGACGATCGGCGTCTACACCAGCGACGGCACCCGCACCGCCACCTACCACCTCGCCACCTGCCTGGACCAGGCCAGCAGCGGTCAGGGATCGTCCGGGCCGCGTGCGGCGGGAGCACTGCGGTGAGCGCCCGCGCCCTCGCCTGCCTCGCCGCCGGGGTGATCGCCCTGGTGGTGCTCTGCGCCGGCGGGATCGGCGCCCTGTTCACCGGCGGCGGCAACGCCTCGGCCGCCTGCTACAGCGCGGTCGGCTCGGACGGGCAGCCGCTGCTGCCCACCCTGGACATGTCCCCGCCGGCTGCCGGCGCGGGCGGGTGGGACCGCGAGCAAACCGGCAACGCCGCCGCGATCGTCGCCGTCGGAGAGCGGCTGATGGTGCCCCCGCGCGGCTGGGTCATCGCCCTGGCCACCGCGATGCAGGAATCCACCCTGCGCAACCTGCCCGGCGGTGACCGCGACTCCGTCGGCCTGTTCCAGCAGCGCCCCTCGCAAGGCTGGGGAACTCCCGCACAACTACAGGACCCCGGCTACGCGGCCGGGAAGTTCTACCAGGCACTGCTGGCCATCGACGGGTGGCAGGCCATGGCGCTGACCGACGCCGCGCAGGCGGTGCAGCGCTCCGCCTACCCCGGCGCCTACGCCAAGTGGGAAGACGACGCGATCGCCCTGGTCCGTGTCCTGGCCGGCGGCACCCCTGTCGGCCCCGTCGCCGCAGACCTGGAACAGGCGATGGCCAACCCGCTGTGCCTGTTCGACGGCGGCGACGGCCAACCCGGCGCCGACCAGGTTCCCCTGCCCGCAGGGTTCACCCTGCCCCCAGCCACCCCACCACAGGTGGTCACCGCCATCGGGTGGGCCCTGCAGCAACTCGGCTCGCCCTACACCTTCGGCGGGGACTGCACCGCCCCGCACTCCGGCATCGCCCGGCACCAGTGCGACTGCTCCTCGCTGATGCAACAGGCCTACCGCGCCGCGCGCATCGGCATCCCCCGCACCACCAGCGAACAAATCCACGCCGGCACAGCGGTCACCGACCCCCGCGACCTGCGCCCGGGCGACCTGCTGTTCATTCCCGGCAGCCGCGGCAGCGCCGCCCGCCCCGGACATGTCGGCATGTACCTCGGCCAAGAACTCCTCATCCAAGCTCCACACACCGGCGACGTCGTCAAAATCAGCCGACTCTCCGCCTGGCGGCACAACCTGGCTGCCGTCCGCCGGATCGTTCCTCAGCCCTGACCTGATGCCGATGCGCCACCCCGGCACCACCGCAAAGCAGCCGAACCAGCAGCGGTGGAGTCATCACCTGGGCACCGAGCTGCGTCGACTAAAGATCTACACACCTCTTGCATCGCGGCGAGCCGACGCGCAGCAACGAATTACGCCGGCCTGACACCGTGATCGCCGTTGCGCCTACGGCCAGGACAACCCGCCCGAGAAAGGCGTACACGTCGCCGTCGTCATCGGCGACGACCTGCCGGTGACCGCGGCGTCTCGCGATCCTGCGAGGCCGGGACCACCGCGACGCAGGCCACCTAGCGCCGTCGGTCGCTGCCCTTCACCCCCTATTCACCGTCTGCGGTGGTCGTCCGCGCACGCGACGGGCCGCCGCAGACGGCCGCCCTCATGCAAGGAGGACCACGACCCGTGAGCGCACCCGCGCTGATCGGTGTGGCCGCGTTCCGCGGCGCCTACACCGCCCGCCACGTCCAGCTCGGGGAAGCACCGGAGGTTCTGGTGCCGCAGCTACGCCGAATCTGGACCGACACCTTCGACCGCGACACCGACGCGATGGCCGCCGCGCTACTGGCCCGCCCCTGGCTCCAACTCGCCGTCAACCCCAAACCCCGCCGATGGGACCAGCACCCGCCCGTGCCAGGGGTGGGCTACCCGACCCTCACCGGCCACGACACCCTGTGGCGGGGCTCGCTGCGCGAGAACGTCGATGGGCCAGTGGAGTGGCTGTACCTGCTGCACCTGAACCACCGGCGGCTGGTCGTGTACGAGGCGACGGTCCACGGCCACTGGCTACGGCACAGCGCCCACCACCTCGACCCGGCCGAGGATCTGTTCGTCACCGCACCCGCCCTCGACGACGGCGGGTCCGAGATGACGGTGTGCACCGTGTGCGGCGCGGTCGACCAGATCGATCACGTCGAGGTGCCGTCCTTGGCCGGCTACGGCAACGACACCATCACCTCCTGCAACCGCTGCGGCTCCCTGATCGCCACCAGCCCGATCGTCGGTGACCACCTCGTCCGCAAGCCCTGGCCGCCACCGGAACCCACCACCGACGGTGCGTCGGACAGCGCCGGCTGAACACGCCTGACCGCCACACCGACGACCTCGAACGACCACAACCCAAGGAGATAACTCATGATCAGACGGACCCAGGAGGAGATCCTGCATCGCGTCGAGCAACACGCCACCGCCGGGGAGGACGCGTTCGGCTTCCGCCGCGATCTGCTGATCAACGCCCTCGACATCCACCACGCACGCCCGTTCCTACAGCCCGACATCACCGGGCAGCAGTGGAACAACCTCCGCTGGGACAGCCACACCGGACCCGAGGCCTACGGCCGCGAGTACCTAAGGTTCACCGTGCACCAGATCCTGCACCACCGCAGCGGATCCGCGTCACGCGCGGTGGACAAGCTCACCGAACTGGCCTGGCTGCTCGGCCGCGACGACGTCCTCACCGCCATAAACACCGCCCCCTACCCGATGTACGGGGCGCCGAAGATCACCGCGTTCGCCGAGGGGCTCGGCTGGCCCCTGCACAGCCCCGCGCAGGATCCCGACTGGCGCGACGCCTTCACCCGCATGGCCGCCGGCCAGCCCTGCAACCCCGACGGCTGTGTCTGGGGCTGCCAGGACTAGCCCCGGCACGCCCCGCTCACCACCTGGCTTAGCACCGGCCGCGACCCGAACCTGGGTCGCGGCCGGTTCCCGTCTTGCCCTCTTCACCGGAAGGACCACCTCACGTGACGTCTGAGCCGCCCTCACCCGAACCCGCCGGCTACATCCTGCGCCTTCCACCGCTGCCGCCGGCTACGCCCGTCGACCTCGACGCCTACGTCCACGACCCGGGTAGCCCGGTCCTCGACCGCGCCGCCACCGGAACCTTCCTGACCGGCCGCGGCTATCCCGGCAGCGCCATCGCCGTCGGGGACATCGTCCAACCAGCCGGCGAAGCCGCCCGACAGCGGGTCACCGCCGTCGATCACCACACCGGCCTGATCACCATCACCGGCGAGGGCAACACACCCCGCACTGTGGCCGGCGTGGAGGTCGAGGTCGTCAGCCTCGCCGAGCATCCGCCGGTGCCCGACGACCTCCTCGAAGGCCTGACTTTGCAGCAGGCGCGGGAGCGCATCGCCGAGATCGCCTCCGACTACGGCAGATATCCCCAGTACACGACGGCCTACTTCGCCGACTGGGTGCTCGGCCGCGTCGTGGCCGACATCCACTGGCGCGACAACCCGGCCGCGCCGGTGGACTTCCCCGCCGGGCAACGCGTGCTCGTGCGCCCCGACATCCGGCCCGTCTACGGGGCGACCAAACCGCCCACCGTGACCGCCTACTGCACACGGGAACCTCGACCCGGAATCCCCGCCGCGGTGCGGGCGCATCAGATCCGCCTCGAAGGCTGACCGCCCCTCACGTCGCCTACCTCCCCGCCGCGACGACACCACCGGCGCGTAGGCGAGGACCGTCACACCCCCTGACACACGTACCGCCGTTGACGGCACCAACGCCATCAACACCCGCTCGGGACAGGCACGACGACAACACAGCGAGAAGGACAACCACAATGACAAGCCCTACCAGCAACAATTACCCTGAAAGCCAGCCCGCAGCGGACGACTACCGGCGCGGCGACCGGGTCGCACTGCAGCACACCAATGACCCACACACCCGGCTGCGTCCCGGGGACGAGGGCACCGTCCGCGGCTACGACCCCGACCAGCGGGTCCTCGACGTCGCCTGGGACAGCGGCTCCCGACTGTCGATGATCCTCGACGCCGGCGACCGTGTCCGCCCGCTGCCGAACCCTGCCTGGCAGCGGGCCCTGACCGCGCTGCGTGAGGCGGGCCTCGCGGCCGGCCGGGACGCCGCTCAGTGGTGGGCGCAGGAAACCATCGGCGGCCGGGCCCACGGCGACGTGGCGCGCACCGCCCGCGATGTCCTGACCGGCATCGAGGCCGCCGACGGTCGGGATATCGACGGGCTGCCGTTCGCCGACCGCGACGACGCCGCCGGTCGCGCCCGCTACGCCGAGCACGTCCCACCCGACGCCCCGGCCTACACGGACCTGACCGGCCGGCAGGCCGACCAGGCGCGGCAGGCGTGGTGTGACGGCTTTGACCAAGCGGTCGAGGTGGAGGCCGCCCGGCAGTGCCGGATGGTTCTGCACCCCGACGGCGACGACCGGGACCTGCGCCACGTCTACCCCGACGCGGTGCGCGTGGGCGGCCCGGGCGTGTTCGCCGGAGATTGGGCGGCCACGCCCGACCCGGCCGAGCAGACGCGGATCCCGGTCGGCTTCGCCGGCACCCTCATCGACTGGTGGAACGGCTGGGCGGTGTTCCGCTGCACCCGCCGGGTCGCCGAGGCGATCGTCGCCGACCAGCAGACCCACCGTGACCAGTTCCGCCGGCACCTGCGCGACGGCGGCGCCACGGACAGCGACGCGGACCGGCAGGTTGACGAGTCGCTGGGCCGGATGTGGTTCGACGGCGACGTCATCGTCGCCGACGACAGCCGCGTCCAGGGCGACCCCGACGCGATCGACCGGATCAGTCCCGACGCCGACGGCCAGTACGTCGTGATGGGCTGGAACTGGACCTGGCAGGTGGTGCACCCCTACGACTGTGACCGCATCGCCGGCACCATCCCCGACCCGCCGCCCACCGCCAGCGGCGCCAGCCTGCCCGAAGGATCAACCAATGCCTGAGGTCAACCGCGACGAGAGGGCGCTGGAGGCGGGAGAGATCGTCACCATCGCGCCCGCGCTCGTCGCCGAGACGAGCGAGCACCTGTACGTGGTCATCGACGGCTTCGACGCCCCCCGGTACACCCTCGCCCTGCTCGGCGGTGACGGCTACCAATGGCCCAACGTCGCCCGCGAGGACATCATCCCGGCCACACCGCATCGCATCGTCCGCGTCACCATCGGTGACGGCACGGCTGCCTACGCACCCGCTTAGCCACTCGGCAGTGGTAAGCCGCCGGCCACCGCGCACGTCGGCAGCGCCGCGCCCACACCGTGGCGACTCCCGTTCGCCGATCACCCTGCTCAACCTGAGCGCCGCCCGCCGCCATCCCCCATCCCCGCACGCGGTCGTCGTCACCGCCTCAATGACGCAGTCCCCTGAGGCCGGATCCGCTGCGGATCCGGCCGCTGCTCTCCGCCCTGCAGGTGTCGTCCCCGCTCGCCGGTCACGGCTGAGCCGGGGCGGCACCGCAGTGCCCTGATTGGAAGGAAGCTCCATGGCAACCAGAACCATCGTCGTGGTCACCGATGACCTCGACCACAGCACCGACAACGTCACCACTCACCACCTCGCCCTCGACGGGATGGTTTACGAGATCGACCTCGGCCCGGACAACCTGCGACGCCTGCGGGAGGCACTCGCCCCATACATCAACGCCGGCCGCCGGACCGGGAAGCGGGCCTCGGGACGTGGCAACGCGACACCCGGCACGCGCCGCTCCGCCACCGTGGTGCGCGGGCA
Organism: Micromonospora sp. LOL_024; assembly: GCF_048060415.1. Lineage (NCBI taxonomy): Bacteria > Bacillati > Actinomycetota > Actinomycetes > Micromonosporales > Micromonosporaceae > Micromonospora > Micromonospora sp. LOL_024. The sequence continues at coordinate 84,561 of NZ_JBHMIS010000010.1, read as the reverse complement.
GGCAGCGCGCTGATGGCACATCACCTGATCGCGGTCCTGGTCCGCGCCACCGCCACCGTGCACACCATCGACACGCACCTGGCCCAGCCGATGCGGCTGCTGGCCCGCGCACAGCGCATCGACGGATACCGGCTCGGCGGGCAGGTCACCGGCGCATGGGACCCCACGTACCAGCCGGAGGCCGACCCGAGGAACTGGCGCGTCTGCGACAGGTGCGGCGGCACCACCCGCGTCGGTGACGTCACCTGTCCCGACTGCGCCGACGCCGTCGCGGCCGGCCGGCGGCCCGGCACCGTGGTGCCCTGGGACTACACCGACTGGGCGCCGCACCCGGGAGACATCGTGGCGCTACCGCGGCTGCTGCATCCCGGGTGGCGGTTCCCACCGGGCCGCACCCCCGTGGCCTGGGTCGACGCCGCCGGGGTGGTGTGGCTCGACACGGCCCATGCCGTCCTCGCCGGCACCGACACCGGCGCGGTGCCACCACGGTTGCTGCAGGTCTTCCGGGATCTGCTGCACCAGCGCCGTAACCCGGACCCGACCGCCATGCCGGCCCGACGTACGCCCAGCTCGGTCGACTCGACGGTCCACCAGCGGCGGCATCCGGGGCGACCGCGCCACCGGTTCAACCCGAACAACTGGTCGGTGGCGGTGGTCGATGCCCACTCCTGACTACCTGCCACCACGCGGCAGCACGGCCGTGTTCTCCGGACCGTGGCTGCGCTACCAGCCCACCGCAGGCACCGAGCGTTACCTGCAAGGCTACGTCGCGGTGGTGCTGGGCTGGTGGAACGGCGCTGTGGAACTCAGCGTCGATGCCGCCGCCCTACGCGCCGTTGCCACCGCGTTCGAGGAGATGGCCGAATACGTGGGCGGGGACTGGCGCACCGTCGACATCGACGACGGAGTGCTGACCGTCGCCCGGCCGCTGTCCCTCGGCGGCGGCGTCCACCGGGTTGAGGCCAACGACGGCCGCTACCGCATCGGGTGGGGCCTGCCGTGGCGGGCAGTGGATCCACGCCGCTGCGACGTCATCGCCGGCGGCACCTGAAACGGAAATGCGCGTCGCGCGGGTCTCCGGGCCCGCGAGCCGCACCGCCGGCCATGACCACAGCCGCCGACCACCGTCTGGTGGCGGCCGATGCCACGTGTCCACAGAGCCCACCACATCTTCCGGTGCCCGACCTGTCCACGCATCTCATACATCTCGAAGGAGAAGAAACATGGTGCTCGACCCTCGTACCCGAGGTGCGGTGACCCGCGCCCTCATCGATGTCGAGGCGGCGCACGAACGTCGCGGGTGGGACCTCCGGCCGACGTTGGTAGGCGTGTTCGACCTGCCGCTGTCAGCGCAGCGTCAGGAAGTGCATGTCGACGCGAGTCTGTTCGACCCGAACGTCTGGTACAACCCCGTCCTCGCCCACGGCGACCCGACCCTACCTCCGGGCGTGATCCTGCACAGCCTGGCCGATCTCCTCGCCAACCCGTCCGCGCGACGGCAGCTGCGTGAATGGCTGAACCTCGGCGGTCGGCGCTGCGTCGCCTTCGCTCTGGTCTTCGAAGCGTGGGCCGCTGCGATGCCGCCGGGATACCGCCACGGCGACCTCGCCAAGGCACCACCGGCGGCGCGCATCGAGACCCGCCTCGTCGCCGCCGTCGACATCGACGGGCAACTGCATCAAATCAAGCGGGTTCGCGGCGAGCGGCAGGCCACCGTCGGCGAGCCGTCGCAGCCGCCACCGGGCAGGCCCAGCAGCCGGATCGCGGCCGGCCTCGAACGGCTGATGGATCTCGCCCGCACCCTCTGACGAACCGCTCCACCTGCTGATCCGGCATGGATGAGCAGGCAGCAGTTTCCCCGCCGGATCCGCTGCGGCTTCCGCTCGCCGGTCCTGGCCGCACGTAACCACCCTTCTCCGCAGCGCGCGGACACCGATAGCCCGCGCGCTCCGGCGGAAGGAGTGCGCGGGCTCCTAACCCTCAACGAAGGGGAAGAACCGGCATGCATCCCACGACCGCAGCCGCCGGCAACCGGCGGCCGGGCTACCTGTACCAGAAGGTCGCCACGCACCTCGTCGCGCACCCGGATCAGATCTTCACCGTCGGTGAGCTGAAGAAGGCCCTCGACGTGCCCTCGACCGGGGCGGTGTTCGAGGTGCTGAAAAAGATGGCCGCCGCCGGCTACGCCACCCACCAGACCCGGCCGCACCGCTTCCAGATCACCCAGGCCGGTATCGACGCCGCCGGACAGATGCCGCCGCCCGCCCCGCGCACACCCCGCCAGGGACAACGCGGGGCAGGTCGGCGGCAGCCGGTCACCCGCCCGAACGGGGACCTGTATTTCCCGCGCAAGCTGGCCGGCGCCACCGATGTGGACGTTCTGCAACGGCTGCGCGACAAGCGCATCCCGGTACTGCTCTACGGCCCGCCGGGCACCGGCAAGACCGCCCTGGTCGAGGCCGCCTTCCCAGACTTGCTCACCGTCGCCGGCACCGGCGACACCGTCGTGGAGGACTTCCTCGGCAACTTCATCCCGCTGCCCGACGGCGGCTTCGATTTCGTCTACGGACCTCTCGTCACCGCGATGCGGGAGGGTCGAGCCCTGCTCGTGGACGACGCCACGCTCATCCCGCCGAAGGTCCTTGCCGTGCTCTACCCGGCGATGGACGGCCGCCGCGTAATCACCATCCCCGGCTACCGCAACGAACGCGTCGAAGCCTCCGACGGGTTCTACGTCATCGCCGGACACAACCCCGGCGTGCACGGCGCCATCCTCACCGAGGCATTGGCTTCGCGGTTCGACGTGCACATCGAGGTCACCACCGACTGGGACCTCGCCCGCCACCTCGGCGTCCCCCGCCCCGCCATCGAGGCCGCGATCACACTCAACGCCGACCTCGCCGCCGGACGCGTCAGCTGGGCGCCGCAACTACGCGAGCTGCTCGGCTTCACCCGCGTCCGCAAGACCCTCGGAGCCGCCGCGGCGGTGGCGAACCTCGTCGGCCGGGCCCCGCAGGAGGACCGCGACCACGTACTCGCGGCCCTCAAGCAGCAGTTCGGCCCAGACATCAGCGCCCTGACCCTCGGCAAACAGCGCTAACCCGAAAGGAGATCAGCTCATGCCTCATCCCTCCACCCACCGGCGCGGCGGCTCGGGCACTCCAGCGACCAGCACCCCGGACTGGCGCCCGTGGAGCGACGCCTGGACCCGACACATCCCCGTTCTGACCGACCGCACCGACCTGACCGTCACCGTCGCCCCCGGCGCCGGCGGCGGCGCCCCCGCCTGCTTCTACCCTGCCGTCCACCGCGTCGAGGTCGACGCCACCCACATCGGCGCCCCCGACATCGCCGACCCGTACAAGGCCGGCCACAAACGACTCGTGCCAACCGCCTACGGGCTGCTCGTCCACGAAGCCGCCCACGCCGCCCATAGCCTGTGGACAGCCCCTGCCGGCACGCCCGCGGTCGTCGCCGCCGTCGCCGACCTGCTCGAGGAATCCCGCGCCGAAAAACGGCAACGCGGCAGGCGGCGCGGTGACCGCCGGTGGCTGCGCCACGCCGTCACCACTCTGCTCGACCCCGGCGACACGCCGGTCGACGACGCCTGGCACGCCGCCCACCTCGCCGGCCTGCTCCTCGCGCGCGTCGACGCTCGCATCATCACCGCCAAGGACATCAAGGGCGTCCGCGCCGCCGTCACCGCCGTGCTCGGCCGCACAAAGCTGCGGCAGCTGCGCGACGTGTGGCGCGACGCCCACACCGTTGACGACACCGACGCCACCACGATGATCGACCTGGCGTGGCGGTGGTGCCGCATCCTCGGCATCGATCCCCACCAGCGGTCGGAACCGCCGCGGCCCGACCCCGGCACGTTCGCCGGGCAACTCGCCCAGGCACTGTCCGACTACCTTGCGCACGCCGCCGGCATGACCCCGGCGCAGTACGCCGCTCAGCAAATCCAATCCCGGCACGCCGCCCCCGCGTGGTGGACGCGCCGCGAGGCGACCGACGCCGAGCGCAGCGCCGCCCGCCACCTCGCCGCCAGACTCCGCCGGGCCCGCACCCACACACCCGAACCTGGCACCCGGCCCAGCGCGATACCGCCCGGGCGGCTGCGCACCCGCCACACCATCACCGCCCGAGCGCAGGTCGCCGCCGGCAGCATGCCCACCGCCACCCCCTGGCAGCGCCGCGCCCAACTTCCACCGCCGAAGCCCACCCTGCACCTTGCCGTGCTCGTCGACACCTCCGGCTCGATGCGCTCCTACGCGGCGCCGATGTCCTCGGCAGGGTGGATCCTCGCCCACGCCGCCCACACCAACCAGGCCGCCACCACCATGATCGGTTTTGGCAGCAGCGCCACCCTGCTCGTGCCGCCCCGCCAGCAACCCACATCCGTTCTGGAGATGACCGCCGTCGGGGGCACCACCGCGTTCCTCGGCGCGGTCAAACTCGCCGACCAACTGCTGCGCTTGCGCCAACCCGGCACGTTGCGGATGCTCGCCGTCGTCTCCGACGGCGACCTGCGCGACATCGACGCGGCGCAGCGGCTGATCACGACCCTGGACCAGTCCGGCTGCGCGGTGCTGTGGCTGCGACCCGCCGACCTGACCGGGCACACCTTCGCACACACCAGCACCCTGCTGGTCGCCGATCCGGTCAAGGCGGTCGACGCCATCGCCGACGCCGCCATCACCGCACTCGAACAGGCATAAGCCCGCGCCCGACCACCTTCCGCGGACATCGATGACAACGACATCAGACCGCGCCACGGTAGAGCGCCAGCCGCGAGCGGCCGTACGGAGCCGCGGCCCACCTCACCAGCGCCTACGCCCCCCAACTGACCCACAAGGCCAGCGATCTCGTCACCACGATTGGAGAAGAAGTGCTTACCCCACGACAACAAGCCATCTCGTACTGCCTGCATGGCATGGACCAGCACGCCCACCGCGCCTACCCGTGGCCCGGTCCGACCCTGCTGGCGGTGCTACGGGAAGCCCCGGTTCCCGGGCATCCCGACCCGACCGCCCGTCACGTCAGCGTGGCCACCGCGCCTACGACGGCATCGGACGAGGCGAACACCGACGCCGTCTCGGTACTGCGTCACGCCGCGGCCGAACTACACAGCCCGGTTGTGCAGGCCAACCTCGTCACGGCCACCGGCCCAATCCGCATTCTGGCCTGGGTGTTCATGCACGCCGTCGTCACCGACGCTGTGGACCCGCATCAGACGGTCCGCCACATCGAGGCGGTCGACGCCGACGGCACCGCCTACGTCCTGACTCGTCTCCGTGACCAACCAGAAGGACTCATCGCCGTCGACGAGGCCCCGGAGGCCGGCGCCAGCGAGGTGCTCGACCTGCTGCGCTCGCTGGCACGGATGCTGCATCCCGGTCCCTGAGCGGTCTGGCATCCGCCACACCCCGCCGCGAACCCGCATCAGCACCTGAACGGCCCATCGCGGCGAACCTGTCCCACACATCCGCCCCGTCCCGCCCCTTGAGACGCCTGACCAGGTCGTCCCGTGGGCGCTGACCTGATCTGAACCGCACCACACACGGCCGATGCCCGGCCACCTCGCGCACGACGCGCACCCGCCCGGGCACGGCCGTACGGCCGTGCCCGGGCCTCCCTCCCCATCGGAAGGAAACCCGGATGACACAGCTGTACGCCCCTCCCGCCAGCCCGCCCAGGGTCCTGTCCGCCCGCGCTGCCGGGACGCCACCGCGACCGCGCGTCGCGGTAGTCGGCGGCTCCCTGACCGGTGCCACCACCGCCCTGCTCCTGCTGCACGCCGGCTTCCCAGTCACCCTGTACGAGGCCGCCCCCGCCGCGGCGCCGCGCGGCGGCGGGCTGATCGGCCTGGAACACCCCGCCTTGGACGTCCTCGACCGCCTCGGCATCAGCCAGGACGAGATCGTCGCCCACCCCTCCGAAACGGTCCTGGAGGTCACCCTCCGCTACCGGCAGCCCATCCACATCGCCCGGCACCTGTATCCGGGGCGCAACACCACCTGGTCGCTGCTGCACCGCGCCCTGACCCGCCGCCTACCCGCAGGTGTCCTGCAGACCGGACGGCGCGTCACCGGCCTGACCGAGCACGGCGGGCGCCCTCACCTGGTGTTCGCCGACGACAGCCACGCGGTTGCGGATCTGGTCGTGTTCGCAGACGGCCGGACCTCCACTGGTCGGAGGCTGCTCGACCCCGGGCGGCGGCTGCGCTACGCCGGCTACGTCGCTCACCGCGGACACGCCGCCAGCGCGTTCCCGCAGGTGCGGGGCTTCCTGCGTCTGGAACCCGGACCAGGATGCCAGTACAACGTTGCCCCGGTCCCCGGCGGCCTGGACTGGACGCTGTACCTCACCTGCAGCGCCGATGATTACACCCGCTGTTTCGGGGCCCCACCGCAGCGGCGCACGTTCGCCCTGCCCCACCACGTCTCCGACACCGCCCGCGCGCTGGTCGACACCCGTGCCGCACTCGTTCTGCCCGCACCGCACGCCGAGACCGTGCACACCACCACCACGCGAATGGCCGCGCCGGTGATGGACATCGACCCACCCACCCACATGGCATGGCCCGTCGGCCGCGGCTGGGCGGTCTTGATCGGCGACGCCCTCGCTCCCGTCCGCCCACACACCGGCAGAGGCGCCAACAACGGCATCGAGCAGGCCGCCGACTTCACCACCGCCCTCACCCAGCACCACCGGTGGGGCGCGGACCTGCCCACCGCCCTTGACGGCTGGCAACGCCGCCAACTTCCCGCCGCCGTCACCGCCGTGCGACAAGGACCGCGCCTCGGCGTCCACCTCAGCAACCACCAACCCTGACCAACGCACCCACAGGAGCCCACCGATGGCACTGCACCTGTACTTCCCCCTGCCCGAGACGCTGCGCCTGGCCGAACACGCCGTCGCCGCCAGCGAGCACGTCCCCAGCCTCACCGAGACTGAGTACGGCGCTCCCTGCCCCGGGGCGTTGGAGTGGGTCCACGACGACGGCGTGTACCTCATGTCCAACGGCCTGCCCCGGCTGACCGACCCAGACCGGCCCGGCGCGAACCTCACCGTCTACGCCCACGGCTGGAACCCGCGCCTCGACGGGCACCGCAGCGACCCCGACCTCGGCGGCGACGACTTCCTCGAGCACCTGCACCTCACCGAGAAACCCAGCGCGCTGATCGAGGAACTGCGCGGCGCCCACGCCTTCGGCTACCAGTGGCTGGACCTGGTGGTCGAAACCGGCACCTTTACCCACCGGTTTACCCGCACGCCCCGCCTCGCCTGACCGACCCTGCTGACGGCTCCGCCGTGAGCAGCGGCGGGCCCGTCGACACCTTCACCGACAGCACCACATCGAGCACAACCGTTCTCACATCGCTGATCCGCGACCTACTCCGGTCGCGGATCACTCCATTTCTGCGGAGGAACTTTCGTGTCCGACACCACCCACGCCACCGGCGCCCCCGGTACGACAACGGCCTTACCGAAGGGGACTGCGGCGGACGCCGACAGCCTGGCCTACCCCATCTCACCGGAGTACGTGAAGTCGTGGACGCCCGTGCGGGCGATCTCCGAACTGATCGCCAACGCCCTCGACGAGGACCGCAACGCGGCGGTCAGCTGGGCCGACGGCATCCTGACCATCGCCGACGCCGGCCCCGGCATCCCCGAAGAGGGACTCATCCTCGGCATGTCCCGCAAGACCGACGAGCAGATCGGCCAGTTCGGTGAGGGCAAGAAACTCGCCTGCCTCGTGCTGGCCCGCAGCCCCGAAATCGGCACCGTGCGGTGCGAGACCGTGTCCTACGGATTCGTGCCCACCGTCGAGCGCCGCAAGCTGCTCGGCGGGCTCATCCCCTCACGCACGCAGCAGGGCAGTGAAGTCCTCGTCTACCACTTCCACCCCAACAACCGTACCGGCGGCACCGTGTTCACCATCGAATGCCCCCGCGAACTGGCGCAGGAGGCCATCGGACGGTTCCGCGCCCTGGCCGAGCCCGGCTACCAGCCACCCGCCTCGCCCGGAGTGTGCGTGCGCGACGGCGAACCGGGACGGGTGTGGATCGGCGGTGTGCTGGTCACCCGCATGCCGGGCTTCCTCGCCTCCTACGACCTGTCGCTGGACCACAAGGCGCTGCAGAACCGGGACCGCACCGTCGTGGAAGCCGCCGCGCTGCGCACCGCAGTCCGCGACATCCTCGCCAGCAGCGACGACCCCGCACTCATCGACCTGTTCGCCCAGCACGTCCTCAACGGCGGAAAACTCCGCGAACAGGAACAGTTCTTCACCGCAGTGAATCTGCCCCGTCCCCGCGCCGCATGGCGGGCATGGGGACGCGCCAACCTACCCGAGCAGACCTACTACACGGTGTCTGGCGGAGAGGAGGCGGCACTGGACCTGAAGGACAACGGCTACACCGAGTTGCTCACCACCGGCCTGGCCGGCCACCAGCAGGCCGCCGTGATGGGTCTGCTCGGCGTGGAGATGGCCAGGGCCCGCCAACAGCGCCACTACGCCCGTAACCGCAACCGCACCAGCTGGGTCACACTGAAAGCGTTGACCGACGCCGAACGCGAGGTGCTGCGCGAGAGCTGCGAACTGGTGCGCCGCGCGATCGGCCCGTTCGCCCTCGACCGGGTGAAGGTGTACGACCACAGCGACGAGTCACCGTGCGCCGAGGGCTTCTACCGGCCGCTGACCGGAGACGTGGCCATCCACCGCGACGCGCTCACCGACCGACACCGCACCCGGCTGGTGCTGCTCCACGAGGCCGCGCACCGCGTCGCGCACCGCGGCGGTGGCCACTGGACACCCGTGCAGGACTACTACGACCGTAGCCGCGGCTTCGAACAGATGCTCTCGGACTTCGCCGCCCGCCTGCTCGGCCAGCTCGCCGACGGCAACGGCCTACCACCCCTCGACACCGAACCCGCAAGCACTGATGGCCAGGACGCCGCCTCGACGGCGAATACGCCGCGCAAACGGGGCCGCCACTGGCGAGCCGACGACCCGAGCGTGCCCGCCGTCCGCCGCGAGCTGGCCCACCTGCTCCTCGACCAACTCCCGCACGCTATCGCCGCCGGTGGTTTCCGCGACGCGAAAGACCTAGTCGCCTCCACCGCCGTCTATCCCGGCTACTGGCGGCTGCTGACAAACCCCCGCCCCGTCGGCTACCGCCCGATCCGCGGTGACCAGGCCGGCGACTACGACAACGTCGCCCTGCTCGCCGAAGCCGCCGGACTACACGCCCCCGTGGTGTGGCTGGGCTACCACCTGTGCGAAGGCCCCATCCGCGGACGCCGCCGCGAAACCTGGGGTCGGCCTGGGCCTTGGACCGCCAAGACCCGCGCCGCCATCACACGAGCCTGCACCGACCTGATGGATATCGGCGGTGTCTACGCCGAGCAGATCCCCACGCTGCAGGCTCTCGCCGACGGAAAAACCCCCGCCCCGCTCGACGACCACACGTGGCACCAGCCCGCCCGCACGCTCCTGGCCGCCGAACGCCGCCGCCTCAACCTCACCACCTCCTGACCCAACCCGGCAGTCGAGCGTGCTGAAACCGGCCCACCCATCGAGAGCCGCAACTGGCCGGCAAGCCGCACTTCCGCCAACTAGCTCGCCCAGTTCCCCAACTACCGGCCCAGCCGCAGCGGCGGCGTCGCACAGGGCGGTACGCCCATCACCGGCGACGACTTGATCAATGCGCAGAGTCGAGCGTCACTGCACCTAGGCCGTCATCCCCCTGCGGCATACCCGACCGCGCCAGCCCATGCCGCTGGCCGCAGGGAGGTGGCGGCCCCATAACGACTGACCCTCAACCGAAGGGACATCAACCCATGGTTTCGCCACATCGGCGCGCCGTACCGCGCGCGGTCACCGACGTCCTGCTGTGGCTGCTCGCCAGCGATGTCGCCGCTGTCCACCACCCTCACCCGCACCAGCCTGACCGTTGCGCGAACCTGCGCTGCACGGGTCAGGAATACCCCTGCCCGCCAGCGCGCGACGCCCACCGCGCCCAGCAGGCCGCCACCCGCTCACAGCGTGCGCGGGGCCGCGCACACGTGACATCGCCCGTGCAACGGGCCAGTAGTTGGTTCCGTCCAACCCGACCCCAACCCCTCGCCGCCTGAGCCCGCCGACGCAACCTGACCGCCCTCACATCGCCACATCCACGGGCGGCGGCCACGCCGCGACGAGCAATGCCGCAGTAGACAAGGAAGAGCGACACCATGCTGGACACCGACTACCCCTTCGACCCGGGCAACCGCGCCTATCAGCGGTTCCTCGCCCTCGCCGGCGAACATTTTGAAGTCGTCGGCTGGGACAACGCCACCTCCGGTCGACCCGCCATGCTTACCCTCATCGACATCGGCAGCCGCGACGCCTTCAGCCTCGCCCTGCTCGACACCGCTGAAGACCGTCAACCCCACGCACTGCTCGCCGTCACCACTGACGCGACACTGTCCCTGCATGGCCCGCTCGCCGGTCGCGCCACCGCCTCCGACTACGCACCTCACCTCGCCATGCACAACGCCGACATCGCCGCCACCACACCGGCCGCACTGCACCACCCCGACACCACCACAATCGACGCCAGCGAGTGGCTGACCATCCCGCCCGACATTGCGGCAGCCGTCCATACCCGAATGCCCGACACGAGCGGCGTGGGCCTGGTGCCGCTTGACCGCGACGGCGCTCAGTTGGCTGTCGTCGGCCCTTTCCCCAGCCCCGACGACGCGCAGGCGTGGCAACCCGACACAGACGGATGGCCGCCCGTCGACCGCCTCACCGTCGCCCTACACCCACCTACTCCCAAGACGGACTGACCACACCGCCAGCCTCGAGATTGACCGTCTTCTTCCCATCGCGCCGGCCCGACCTGTCCGGGCCGGCGCTCTTCGTCGTCAGTCACCAGCCGCCACGACGAAACCCTTCCCGTTTGAATGCTGCCCTCAGCGCGCAGGGCACAACCGTGGCGGTGCCCTACCAGGCGGCGGGCCCACGCGGGGACCAGCGCGCCGCCAGCCAGCACCTCCACCAGTGCGATGCCCACATCCGCGCGGACCGGCTGGCTCATCTGCCCGCCGGACCCGCCCGCGCGATCGGCATCACCCCTGGGAGACCGCAGCCAACTGCGGTGTCACCTGCACATCAGTAGGAGAAGCAATCATGGAACCTGCGCCCAACGACCGCGCCCTTGGCAGTGGGGACGGCCACGCTGAACTGAGCGTCGGCGATCCGGTCCTCGGCAAGTCGAGGCTGCTGTCGCGACAGTGCGACACCTGCATCTTCGCCCCCGGCAACCGGATGCACCTCGAGCCAGGGCAACTGCGCGCCCTCGTCGCCGTCGCCCGCGAACAGGAGCGCTACATCATCTGCCATGACACTTTGCCGCATTACCTGTATCCGCAGGCGAAGCCCGCGATCTGCCGCGGTTTCGCCGACCGCTACCGCACCCAGGCGCTGGAGCTGATCGAGCGGCTCTGGGGCTTCGTCGAAGTCGATCCACCCTCCCTGACCGAGCGTCACGACAACGCGGAAGGACCTGGCCAGTGACCGGCATCGAGGAGTTTCTGCGCCGCCAGAGCGAGATCATTGACCGGGTCGGCTGGGCGGTGACGGCCGTGCACCCCTGCGCGGACGACACCGACCACCACGCCCCGTTCGCCCACACCGTCGGGCTCACCGCCCACGACCATCCCGAGCTGCTGATCGCTGGACTCGATCCCGCCATCTCACAGCACCTGCTCAACGACCTCGCCGCCCGCGTCTACGACCGAGCCGAGCGCTTCACCCATGGTCAACGCATCGGCGACCTGATCGCTGGCTACGACGCGGTCGTCATCGACGGCACTCCCACCGAACAGCTGCACCCCGGCGCAGCGATCGCCCGATACGGCCAGCAGGTTCGTGTGCAGCAGATCGTGTGGCCCGACCCGGAGGGCCGCTTCCCCTGGGACGCCGACTACGCCTACCCGCCGGCGGCGCAGCCGACACTGAGACGCCCCTAACGTTCCCGGCACCGGAAGGAGCCCGCAGACTCACGGATACTCGGTCAGGCAGCTGTTGCCTCGTGGCCGTACGGGGCGCAGCGCAGCACTGGTCACCCTGCGGGCGCCCATGTGAAGTGGGCGCCCGCAGGGCGGCCTCGGGATTTCGGTGAGCTGATGTCGGTGTACGGCTTTCAGTGCCGAGCCAGGTACGCCAGAACGGGCCGTACCTACCTCTGCATTCGGAGCTGTACGCCGACAGCTGGAGGGGATGGCCCTGCGCAGCTCACCGTCGTACCGGCCGCCTCCTTGCGCTCGCGGTGTGCCGGTTGAACCGGTCCGCCGCCCCGGAAAGCGGGAAATCGGTCCTTTTGTCGTGGGGGGTGTCCGCTCGTATCACTGGCTGACCGGGCCGGGTAAGGATCAGCGTCGCCGCTTGCCGGTGGGATGACCGTTGGTGCGTGCGGTGCGGGTCCCTGCTCGTGGCTGCCAGTGGCGGCGCACAGTCCGTTCTGATCTGCCGATCCGTGCGGCGACTTCGCCTGGCTGCAGCGTGGGGTCACGGCGCCGCCAGTACGCCACGGCTGCGGCGGTATCGGCCAACCAGGTGTCGCCGCCGCTCGGTGGACCTTCCTCATGCCGGTCACCGCTCTTGGCGCTCTCGGGCGACGGTGCGCCCAGGGCGGTGTCTGCGTCCGTTGGCTGCGGTGCGATCTCGGCGGACGGTGGCTGGCTGCCTGGTGTCGCGGCAGCGGGGCCTGCGTTCCTCGAAAGCGGTCCGGCCGGCTTTCCGGCGGCAGGGATGGTGACGGGGTCGGGCGGTGTCTGTGCGGCGTCGAGGTCCGGCTGCAATGTGTCGCCGTCGCCCTCGCCGTTGGCGCTCGGTGGCCTGGTTGCGGCGGTGGGTTGCGGCGTCACGGCCGGGGCCTGGGTGGGTGCCGCCGGCGCGGCGGTGCGCTCGGCGCTCGCGAGCGGATGTGGTTCGGCGTGGCTCGCGGCAGTCTCTGCCTTGTCTGACTGGCCGGCGTGTTCGGAGGCTGGTGGCGGAGTCACGGGGGCGGGAGCTGGGGTGTGGCGGTGTTCGGTGGTGGCGGTGGCTGCTGCTTTCGGTGACGTGGCGCGGATTCGGGCGCTGATTTCGACGAGGCTGACGCTGGCGACGATGACGAGGCCGTCGACGGAGATGGGCAGCAGGTAGGCGGCGCCGTAGCCGGTTTCGCCGTAGCGGACGGCGACGCCGACGAGGTGCCAGTAGGACACCCAGGCGGCGATGGCGGCGATGACGGCGGCGGCGGTGACGCGGATTGCGCCGAGGTGCCAGCGGTGGTGGGGGACGCGGGAGATCAGTTCGACGGTGAGCAGCAGCGCCAGGGGTGGCCAGGCGGCGATGATCTGGCTGATCGGGTTCGGTCGGGCGTGTAGGACGTTCGCGGCTACCGACGCGGCGACACCCAGCGCGAGGGTGGCCCGTACCGCCCACCGCAGCCTGCGCAGTTGCTTGTCACCGCCGCTGCCGGCGGCGATTGGTGTTTCCGGGCCGCTGGCCGGACGAGTCGCGTTGCTCATGTCGGGGGCTGGCTGTCGGAGGGGCGTGGGCCGGGCCGGGAAAGGATTTCGGCGATGAGCCGGTCGGCGAGGGTGAGCGTGTCGTCGGTGGGCTCGGTGTCGATTTCGCCGAGTCGTTGGGTCAGGGTGCGGCGTAGCGCGCGGATGGCGTCGAGGTCACCGAGTGCGGCGTGGGCGCGCATTGCCTGCTGGTACAGCTGTTCGTTGTAGGGGTGGTAGGGCAGTGCGGTGTCGCAGACGGCGGCCTGCTGGTCGGGCTGGTCGGCGAGTTCCTCGATGAGCGCGGTGACGGCGTCGAGGGCTTCGCGTTGCACGGCGTGCCGGTGGGGTTCGAGCCATTCGTAGTCGTAGCCTTCGGCGAGTGGCCGGTAGGTGTCGACGGCGCGGCGCAGGGCCTGCACCCGGTCGGTTCGGCTGCCGGTGGCGCGCAGCGCGGCGCGTAGGCGCCACAGGTCGATGTCGAAGCGTTCGGGGTTGAGCTGGTAGCGGTGCTGCGGGCGGGTGAGGTAGGTGCCGGGCCCGGCGTGGTGGCGCAGGACGGCGCGTAGGTCGGAGACGTAGGTGTGCAGCCGGTGTGTGGCTTTGCTTCTGGGGGCGTCGGGTAGCAGGTCTTCGAGGATCGCGTCGGCGGCGGCGTCGCCGTCGCACACGGCCAGGTAGACGAGGAGTTCCATTGACTTGGCGCGCAGCGCGCGCGGGTGACTGGCACCGAGGATGGCCGGCGGGCCGAGCACCGTCACCTCGACGCGCCCGCGGGGTGCCACGTTTGCCGGGTCGGTGTCAGTGGTGTCATCGTGACTCGGTCCGGGCGGGAGCACATTGTCGGAAACGGTGTGGGCGTCGCCGATGGCTCTCTGGTCAGGAGCCCTGGATTCCGGGCTGTCCTCGGCGACGGGCTGCTGAGCGGTTGGCGCTTTGGCCCCATCTGTGGGCGGTTGCGGGGCCGCGTTCTCGCCGGGGTCGGCGGGCGTTTGGTCGGTGCTGGTGCCCGCCGTGTCTGTCGCGTCTGCGGGTGCGGGCGGACTGGTGTCGGCTACGGGCGTCGCGGGCTCGGGTGCTGTTTCGACGGGTGGGGGCGCGGGGAGTTGGCCGGTGTGGGATTCCGCGAGGGTCGCGAGCAGGTCGGCGGTTTCGGTGGGGTCGAGGACGGTGAGGCGGCCGACGTCGGCGGGATGGGGTCCGTGGCGGGCGTCGCTGTCGGCGCGGGTGACGGTGCCGTCGGCGGCGACGACGGCGGTATCGCCGTCGGGCCAGGCGCCGAGCAGCACGCCGTGGATGTCTAGGCGTTGGCCTTGGGCGAGCAGGGCCGCGACGCGGGCGCGTTCGTGGCGTTCGGTGGCGTCGGCGAGCAGCATCACCGGGGGCAGGGGCTCCTCAAAAGGGTCGGCGGCGCGTAGTTCGGCGACGGTGTCGACCTCGTGCTGGTACACCAGCCGGGTGCGGTGCATGGTCTGTTCTTCGAGGACTTCCAGGGCGTCGTCGAGATCGGCAGTCACGGTTAGCCTCGGGGTGTGGGGCAGGTTGACGGCGGCGGCGCCCAGCAGGGTGGCCGCGGTGGTCGCCGGGATGACCACGCGGTTGCGGGCGTCGGGGTGATCGCCGCCGCCGGCGGCGAGGGCGGCGGTCAGGAAGCCGCGGGCGGCGGCCTCCGCGCCGGGCCCGGACAGGCCCAGGCCCGCCGGAGGCCACGCCGCCGACAGAGGATGGGCGAGGGCCGGCGCCACCGGCTCGCCGCTGCCGGGGGCGTCGTCACCAGCGGCGGCGGCCGGCGCGGAGTGAGCATCATCGTCGGCTTGGGGCTGGTGAGGGACGGCGTGGTCGCCAGGAGGCGACTGTCCGCCATCGTTGTCCCACCGGGGTTGTGGGCTGAGCGGCAGTGCGTCGGTGGTGGTAGCCGGGCCGCGCAGGCCGCGGCGGATCTGCCGGACCACGCGGGGCATGGGCGCCAGATCCGGGTCGGTCGCCTGCCGCTGGGCGGGCGGGTTGCGCGGGCGGTAGCGGCGCTGTCGGTGTGCCCATACGAGCGCCACCGCGACGGCGATCGCCAGCGCCAGTCCGGCATCGATCCAGCTGCCGGTCGGCAGCGGCACGCCGTGGCCGGAGCGGGAGGGACGGCTGTTGTCGGTCGGGTCGGGGTTGACGGCGGTGGCCTCGCCGCCAGGGGCCGGGGTAGTGCTCGTGGGTGTCGGCGTGGTGGTGGGCGCGCTTGGCGCGGGAGCCTGTGGTGCGGTGGTCGCCGCCGGATCGTCGGTCGGTGCAACGTCGAGCGTGGGCGCCGGTGTGGGAGTGTGCGACGGGGCAGCGGCAGGAGCGGGGGCTGGGGGTCGTTGGCGCTGTCCGGGGGGTGCGGTGGCGTCGGCGGGCAGGTCGAGTGTCCAGCCGGGGTAGATGACGTTCGGGTTGCGCAGGGTGCCGCCGACGTCGGCGAAGTGGGTGCCCCGGTTGAGGGCGAAGATCTCCGGCCAGCGGTTGGCGTCGCCGAGCCACTGCTCGGCGATCTTCGACAGGGTGTCGCCGCGCTTGACGGTGTGGGTGTACTCGCGGCCGTTCGCGACGAGGGTGACATCGCCGTGGTCCAGTGTCCGCTCCGGCGCCGCGGCTGCTGGCATGACCTGTGTGCTGGCGGTGACGGGGCCAGGCGCGCCGTGCGCGACAGTCGCCGTGGCCGCGGCGACGCCGAAGGCGTTCGGGTGGGCGTGCGCAGGGGCGGCCAGGGGTGGGGTGGCGGCTTGCGCGGCGGTGGCCAGGACCCCGCCGGTGACGGCGGCGACGAGCAGGGCGGCGAGGCCACGACCGGGGGTGAGGACCCGAGGTTGGGGCAGGCGCTGGCCGGTGAGAGCGGCGGCGAACTCGGCGAGCACTGACCAGGCGAAAGATGCCCAGGCGCACCACAGCAGCGCGGTGAGGATCGTGCCGATCATCTCGTCGCTCATCGGGCTGGTCAGCGCGGTGGTGAGGGTGTGCCAGGTGGGTGGTTGGTCAGGCAGCGGCGCGTCGAGGTAGCGCAGCAGCGCGTACGGCGGGCCGGCGAGCAGCAGCGCCAGGGCCGCGCCGCCGGCGGCGCGGCGGGCGGCCTTGGTCAGCGTCGCGATCACGGTGGCAACTCCCGGGCGTAGGCGAGGTCTTGGCGTCAGGTGGCGGTGGTCAGGCCGGTGGCGGGCGTGGCCGTGGCGGTGGCGGACACCAGGATCTCGGTGATGCCGACGAGGTGCAGCAGCCGCGTCTGGTGGCCGGTGATGACAGTGACGGTGACCTGCTCGGTGGTGGCCGACACGGTGCCGGGCTGACCGGCTTGGGCGAGGAAGGTCCGGGCGGCGGTGGTCGCGGCGGCAGGGTCGAGCTGCGTCGCGCCGGTGGTGCGGTGCAGGTCTAGGTCGATTTCGCGGGCTCCGGCGCGGGCGGCGGCCTGGGCGGTGTCGTACGCGGACACCTTGGTGGCCATGGCCATGCCCTGGTCGAACACGAGCCCGGCGAGAATGAGCACGATCAGCGTCCCCACCACTGTCCACGGGGTGATCTGCCCTCGATCATCGCGACGCGCCCGGGATGCCCAGGCGGTGAGGCGGGCGCTCACGGCTGGCTCCGGAACGCGTCCAGGGGCTGGCGGGAGGTGCTGGTAATGGTGACCGCGCCGGGCAGGCCCAGCCCGTAGAGGTCTTCGAGCCGGACGCTGCAGGTGACTGTGGCGCTGACCTGCCCGCCGGGAAGAAAGGTGCCGGGGTCGACGGTGACTGTGGACGGCTGGCAGGTGACACCGCGTCCGGTGAGCGTGAACGAGGCCGCGTCGCCGCCGGCGCTGTGCGCCTCGGCGGGTGTGCGGGCCACGGATGCCTGCCGGGCCGCGGCTGCGGCGGCTGAGCGCACGTCGATGGCGGCGGATGCCAGCCGTGCGCAGGCTACGACGGCGAGGATGGCCAGGACCATCAGCGGGACGTAGCCGAGGGCCATCTCGACGCTGACCGACCCTCGATCCGCTAGCGGGCCGGCGCGCCGTCGAGGGCCCGAGCCGGTATAACCGTTAAGGTTTCGCCTGGTCATCAGGCTGCTCCTTCCGATGGCGGACGTGGTGGGTGTTAGTCGGTGTCGGGTCGGAACCGCTCGACGGGCGCGTTGGCCTGGGTGCTGACGGGCAGGCGCAGCCACGGCAGGACGGCGGGGGCGCGGCCGGACACGGCTACGGTGGCGGTGTCGGCGGTGCGGCTCACGGACACCCGGGGGTCGGTGACGATACGGCCGGCGACCTGTTCGAGCACGGCGGTGGCGTCGGCGTGGCCGGCGGCGGCGGTTCCGCCGGAGACTCTGGTGGTCTGCAGGGCGTGGTTGGCGGCGTGCTGGACGCCGAGCTGCGCCAGCGCCCACAGCGCCAGTTGCACGCCGATGAGCACGAGCAGGAACAGCAGTGGGGCGTAGAGCACCACCTCGGTGCTCACCGACCCGCGGTCCCCGCGGCGCCGGTGCCGCCCGCGGCCCCTGGGTCGGGGGGCTGTCACAGACTGATCCCGTTGATCTTGTCGAGGATCTTGGAGCGGAAGATGCCGTAGACGGCCAGGACGAGGGTGACCAGCAAGGCGATCCACATGACCTTCTCGGTGGTCTCGCTGCCCCGGTCGCCGCTGTCACGCAGCCTGCGCATCCGGTCGGTCATGGTCAGGTGCAGCATGGTCAGCAGGGCGAGCAGTCTGCTCACACGCACGGTCGGCCTCCTTCGCTTTAGAACGTGTCGACGGCGGTGATCGCCGGGTAAAGGAGGAACAGCATGTAGGCGGCGGCCAGGAGCATGACCGGCATCGACATGCGTTCGGTGGCGGCGTTGGCGCGGGCTTCGAGGGCGGCGGCCTGGTGGGCGCGCAGGGTGGCGGCGCGGATGGTCAGGGAGTCGCGGATGCGGGCGCCTTCGGTGCCGGCGAGGCTCATCGTCGCAGCCAGCTCCTGCAGTTCGACGACGCCGGTGTCCTCGCCGAGCTGCCCTAATGCCTGCCAGGGTGGGACGCGCAGCAATCGGGCGGTGTCCACCGCGCGGCGCAGCCGCTGGGCGGCCCAGCCGTGGCTGTCGGCGCAGGCGTCATCGAGGGCCTGTTCGAGGCCGGCGCCGCCGGCGAGGGAGATGACCACGAGGTCGAGGACAGCGGACAGGGCGTAGCGCAGCTCGTCGCGGCGCCGCCCGGCTTCGGCGTGCACGGTGGACTCGGCCAGCCACCAGCCGCCGGCCGCGCCGGCCAGCGACGCCCACACCGGCATGCCGGCGGCGAAGGTAACTCCACCGGCGGTGAGCACGGCCATCGCCAGCGGCGGTAGGACCAGCCCGGCGAGGACGGCGAGGGTCTGGTCGGCCAGATGCAGCGCGACGGGGCGTTCGAGCACGGCCAGGTCGGCGCACATCCGCCGCCGGGGCAGACCAACAGCGCGCAGCGGCGCGGCCAGCAGCCGCACCCGGGCCGGCGTCGGCGCCTCGGGCGCCGCCGGTGCGCGGCGCAGCGCGTCAAGGGCCTGGCCGAGAGTGGGCCGGGCCGGCGCCAGGCCGGAGGCGGCCAGCAGCAGGCCGAGTCCGGCGACGAGCCCGCACGCGAGGACCACGCTCATGCCGCCCTCCCCAGATCGGCCAGCACCCTCGGGGGCTCGGGGACGCGGGAGGCGCGGGCCAGCCACCAGAACCCGCCGGCGAACACCGCACCGACGACGAGCAGCACGAGCTGTCCGACGACACTTTGGTAGGGGGTGAGGAACCCACGGTTGAGCACGATCAGCCCGGCGACCATCGCCACCGACGTGCCGGTGATCACCCTGGCGGCGGTGCGTGTCGCGGCCCGCTTCGTCGCCACCCGCATCCGGATCCCGGCCAGTTCCCGGGCGGTGGCGGCGAGGCTGGCCAGGCACTCGGACAGCTGCCCGCCGTGGTAGCCGGCGGCCTGGGTCAGCGCCCGCACCACGAGGTCGGCGGTCGGGTCGGCGAGGTCGGTGGCGAACGCCCGCAGCGCGTCGGGCAGCCGCGCCCCGCCCCGCACCGTGGCGGCCAACGCCTGAACCTGGGGGCGGATCGGCTGCGGGGTGACCGGGGCAGTGGCGGTGATCGCCTGCTCCAACCCGGCCGCCGACGACAGGGTGTCGCGCAGCAGCTCCGCCCAGGTCGCGACCGCCTCAATCCGGGCGATGGCGCGCTGGTGCTCGCGGTCGGGGCCCAGCACACGGGGCAGCGCCCACACCGCGGCGGCGGCCAGCAGCGCCGCGACCGGCCAGCGGGTCACCGCCGCCGCCCCGAGGCCAGCCGCGACCGCAGCCAGCAGGCGGTGGCGGTCGGCGCTCGTCCACGCGCGCCGTCGTCGGGCTGGCGCGGCGCCGGGTGGGCGTCGGCGCAGCCCGTCGACGACCAGGAGAAGGCCGGCGGCGCAGCCCAGGCCCAGCACGATCGGCAGCAGGCTCACCATCACCACTGGTCCCGGGCGAGCGCGCCAGGATCGAGACCGGCCGCAGTGAGCTCACTGAACGTGTCCGCGCGCATCGGTGCGGCCAGGACAGCGCGACGGTCGTGGCCGGGCCGGTAGATCTCGTTGGAGGGCACCTGCGTGCCGTCGGTCTCCAGGACCTGCCGCACCGACGACAGGACGCGGGTGCCGTCGGTGGCTACATCGAGGTGCAGGACGAAGTCGACGGCCTGGCCGATGAGCACGTTCGCCGCGTCGAAGGTCAGTTTCTCCGGCGCCTGCATCACGTACATCGCCAGCCGGGTCAGCGCCTGCTTGCTGGAGGAGGCGTGCAGCGTGCACATCGACCCGTCGTTGCCCTGCGACATGGCCAGGAGCATGGGAACGGCCTCAGCCCCGCGGGACTCACCGACGATGACCCGGTCGGGGCGCATCCGCAGCCCCCACTTGACCATGGTCGCCATGTCAATGCCCCCGACGCCTTCCAAGTTTGGTTCGCGCTGCTGCAGCGCAGTGGTGTTCGGGTGGGCGTCGGTGTCCTCGTCAAGGCCGAGTTCGAAGGCGTCCTCGACGGTGACGATCCGCTCGTGCGGGCCGATCGCACCTGCGGCGGCGCGCAACAGGGTGGTCTTGCCGGCGCCGGTGCCCCCGCAGATCACCAGGTTCTTCTTCGCGCGCACCATCGCTGTAATCAGCTCCCGCAACCCAGATGTGAGCTCGCCGCGGCGAACGAGGTCATCGAGGGTGACCCGGTGCAGCACGTTGCGGCGGATCGACACCGAGGGACGCTTGGCCACGGCCATCACCGCGAACAGCCGCTGCCCGCCCGGCAACCGCAACGACAGGCCGGGGGAACCGCGATCGAAGCGCCGCTCCTCCTGGCCGCTGCGCGCCGCGGCGACCCGCACCAGGTCGACCAGGTCCTCATCCGACGCGGCGACCGGCGGCATCCGCAGCGTCCGCCCACCGGTGGTGCGGACCCACACGTTGTCGCAGCCGTTGGCGAAGATGTCCTCCACCTGCGGATCGTCGATCAGCCGCTGCAAGCCACCCAGGCCGGTGAAGCTGTCGCGCAACGCCCGCGCCAGCGCGGCCTCGGCCTGCGGGCTCAACGGGTGACGGCCCGCGCTGATGGTGTCGCGGGCGTGCGCCAGCAGTTCCTCGGCGATGTAGTCGGCGATCACCGCCTGCCGCTGGGCGTCGGGCAGCTGCGCGCCGTGCCCGGCGAGCCGGTCGCTGACGCGGGCGCGTAGGCGCGCCACCAGTTCCGGGGCCACGACGGCGACCTCGCGCGCGGGGGCGGTCATCGGACGACCTCCAGCGCGGCCCGGGTCGGCTGCGGCTGGGCCGCGAGGGTGGCGGCCAAGGCGCGCAGCGCCTGCGCCAGCCGGGTGCGCGTCCACGCCGGACCGCTCAACCGCCCGGACAGCACGGCCGCGCCCCACCTGTCGGCGGGCAGGTGCGCCCACACCGGCACGCCGAGGCGCTTGCTGATTTCCTGCGGCTCGTAGGAGCACTTCCCGGCGACGGCCACACCGACCCGCGTCGTGCTCATGCTTCCCCGCAAACCCGTCAGCCGGGTGTCGACGTGATCGAGGTACTCGGTGTTCCCAGACGTCACGATCAGCAGCGCGTCCACCCGCCGCAACAGGCCGTGCGCCGGACTGCCGGGGTAGAGCCGACCGGCGTCGAGCAGCACGACCGGCGCCAACCCGGCGAGGGCCTCCGGCTGGCCGGCGAGCACCGACACCGCCCCCGCGGCGGTCTCGGCCGCGCCCGGCCCCACGACCGCATGAACCCCCAACGGCAGCGGCTGCACGAACCGCGCCGGCCCACCCGCCGGCAGGCCATGGCGGGCAGCCGCCGCCAACGCGGCCAAGCCCGGCTCCTGCCGCACCCCGAACCGCGCGGCGACGACCCCACCGCACGGGTCGGCCTCCACCAGCAAGCCGGGCTTGTTCGGCCACAGCGCGGCCACGCCCAGGGCAGCAGTCGACACGCCCGGAGCGCCGGACACCGACGTAACCATCACCAACATCACGCGAACCCTCCCCGTCCGTCTCTCACTGGCCTGACCCCAGTTGCACCAGCGCCACGTCCCCCGGCGCCGAGGCCACCGCCTCCGCCTCCTGGGCGGCCATCAGCAGCGTCACCACCGCAGCGCCGGCCTGATCCGCGCCAGCGATCGACACCACGCTTGCGACCGCCCGCCGCGTCCCCGCCGCCTGCCCAGCCGGCGGGCTTCCACCGGCCTGGTCGGCACCGGCTGCCGGAGCCACAAGCACCACGACCCGCGCGCCCGCGGACAAGCCGGCCGGAGCGCGGCCCGCCTTGACCGCCACGGCGATCACCGCCTGCCCGACCGGCGGCCACGCCAGCGGCCCCACCTGCGACGACACCACCAAGCTGTCGACAGCGAGCGGCACCGCCGCCGTGCGTCCCACCACCTCGTCGCGGCGATCCGCGCCGACCAGCGCCAGGCCCGACGGGTTCGCCACCCGCACCACCCGCACGTCCGCATCGCCGATCACCGCCCCCGCAGGCACCGGCCGCGTCACCGCGAGGAACCGCTGCTCGGCATGCCGGCGCAGGTCGATCTGCCAGAACGTCACCACCGTCGCGAGCACCAGCAGCACCCCGGCAGCCACCCGACGAGCACTGCGTCGCCACGCCCGCGGCGACGCCGTCGCCGCGGGCGCGGCGTTGGCCTCCTGCGGGATGTTCGTCGTGACGCTCACCGGGCGCTCCCGACAATCGCCTGCGACTGCGCGACCCGCACGGCTCTCGTCGAGGTCGTCGTTAACGGCGCGAGCGTGTCTCCGCCGCCTGGGCCGGACCAGGTCACCGACCAGGTCACCCTCGCCCGCAACCGGAACGCCTCACCGGGCGCGGCAGCCGACGACCGCGTGTAGGTGTGCCCGCACGGCGAGGCCGCCCGCGGATCCGTTCCGCGCTTCCAAGACCTACCCGGGCCCGCGCAGGTCAGATCCTTGGTGCCGTCGCCGAAGGACCACCGCACGCTCGTGGGTGTCGCCGTCGCGGTCACCGTCACCCCAGGCACCGACGCCGTCGCCGAGCGAGCCCCCCACGTCACCGGATCCACCCACAACCACACCGGCACCCGCACCAGCACGAACGGCGTCCCCTCGGGATTCGTGCGGATCGCCGGCGCCGGCAGGCGCAGCCGCGACCGGGCCGTCTGCGCCAGCGCCGCCACGTTTGTCCCTGGTGGCTGGTCGAGCCACATCGGAGTGCCCTGTGAGCCGATGCCGTCGGTGTTGCAGGTGCGCGCATACCAGCCTCCCTCCGGCCCCTTTCCGGCAGGCGGCGGGCGGTTGCCTGCAACCGGCGCCCAGTAACAGGGGTCGTTGACGCCTCCGGAGTTATTGCCGGAGCCGCCGCTGCCATCGCCGGAACCGCCGTCCGGCACGCCGGGATCACCGGGGTTGCCGGCGGTGACCTCGCATCCCGGCGCCGACCGGTTCTGCGTGCAGTCGATGTCGCCGAACCCTCCATCCGCCTCGACAACTCCCGCGGAGGCCATGACAACGGCAGCAGCGGCGACAACGCCCAGGGTCAGAGCACGGCTACGTCTCAGCATGTCCCGACCTCCCGCACACCGAAGGTGGCGACCTTCCACCCCTGCGCGCCGAGGTCGGTCACCGTCGCACGAGTCGCTCGGCGGCCACCAGGCACGTCGTTGATCGGCTCGCCGGACGCCGTATAGACGAGAAAGTGGGTGTCATCGAGGCAGTCCGTCACTGTCACGCTCGGCGGGGTCGACGTCAGCGACACCTGCGCCACCCGGGGGCTCAGGACGTAGTCGCCCTTGAGGATGTGGCCTTTGCTCCGGTAGGAGGACAAGCCCTTCTTGAGCGTTGTCAGCGCGTCACCGCTGGCGAACCTGGCGAGGTCCGACTCGTTCGGGTCCGCGGTGAGCCCGGCTTTGGCGTATGCCTGCCACATCCCCCGGTAGGCGGCCAGCGCCGCCTCCTCAGGGCTCCCGGTCGGGCCGGCGTCCAGTTCTCTCGGCGATGCGGACGCTGTCGGCACCGAATCCTCGCCGGCCCCGCCCCCGTCGCAGGCGCCGATCGCCGCCACGAGGCACAGACCGAGAGGAAACGCGGCGAGGCGTGCCCACCGGCCTCCCGGCCCGGCGGCGCGGCGGTGCTTGTTGATGATGCGTGTCGTCATGCGTGATCGTGTCTCCTCGTGACGGCGAGACGGCGGTCTCGCGGTCTTGGACGTCGCGGTACCTGACGAATGGCTCGCCTCAGGGTTGCTTGGCGGTCCGCGAGGGCCCCGTCTACGAACAGGGGCGGCGCGTTGTCCCGCCGCAGAGGCAGCGAGGCGCCCACCGAACCCCAACAGCCAACTACGGTTAAGCAACGCCGAACCACAGTTGAAAGGCGTTATGGCGAGCTAAGCACACACTCACACCGGGCGTCAACCGTAGTTTGAGCCGAGCCAACTATGGTTGCCCCCATGGCTGTGTTGAATCGAGTCGTGATGCCACACCCGTCGCAGTCCCCGGACACCGCGGACCTCCATCGCGCTGCCGCTGCCGGCCGCAGCTTGGACTGGGCCACTCTGGGGCCGTCGGGAGCGGCTCCCCACCCCGGCTCGCCCGGGATGCGTGCCGTTCTACAATGAACGAGTTGATCTGGTGTGGCGCGCTGTGCGGAGTCCTGGCCGGCGCGGCCTTGCCACACGCCTGCGCTCGAACCACGGCCAGGCTGCGACCACACCCACACACCGGCCGGACCTCACGTACGCTGACCGGCCGTGCCGCCGGCCACCAGTGGTGGCGGCCGCTGCTGGCTGCGGGTGGGGGCGCCCTCGCGTCAGCTGGCGCATCGGCTGGCATCGCGTGGCTGGTGGGCGACCGGCCCGGCGGGCCACTGCTGGTCGCTGTGTGGCTGGTCGTGCTGTACGCCGGCCTGCTGCTCGCCGTTGTCGACATCACGACGCGCAGGCTCCCAACACCCGTCATCGGTGTCGCGGCGCTCGCCCTGGGGATCACTCTTGCCGGCCACGCGCTGGCCACCGGCCAGACGCGTGTCCTGGTCACCGCACTGTTGGCGGCCGGCGTGCTGGGAGGCGGCTACCTACTCCTGGCCATCGTCGGCGGCAGCGCGGTCGGCTTGGGCGATGTCCGGCTGGCGGCGTTGCTCGGCGCGGCGCTGGGTGCTCTCGGATGGCCCGCAGTGCTGTGCGGTGGCCTGCTGCCCCATCTGCTGGCCGCTCCCGAGTCCCTTGCCCGGCTCGTGCTGCGACGACCGCACAACCTCGCCTTCGGCCCGTACCTGTTGGCCGGGGCCCTCTTGGCGATCGCCCTCGTTGACCGCTGACCGCGACGGAGCGGCTCGGGACGGCAACGCCACCAAGTCCGACGACGCCAGGGACGACGCCAGGCCAGGCGCAGACATTCGCCGGCGCGCACCACCGGGTCGCACACGTCTTCCCGTCACTGCCATACGGCAGGATGTCCGACGTGACCGCCGCGCCCCGTCCCACCTCGGTGACGCTCGAGGCGGTGCTGGAGCGGCTCACCTACGTCAACGAGGAAACCGGCTACACCGTCGCCCGCGTCGCCACCGACCGCGGCAGTGACCTGTTGACGGTCGTCGGCGCCCTCCTCGGGGCGCAGCCGGGTGAGAGCCTGCGCCTGCACGGGCGCTGGTCGTCGCATCCAAAGTACGGCCGCCAGTTCGAGGTCGACTCCTACACCACCGTGTTGCCGGCAACGATCCAGGGCATCCAGCGCTACCTCGGCTCCGGCCTGGTCAAGGGCATCGGCTCGGTCTTCGCCGAACGGATCGTCGCGCACTTCGGGCTGGACATCCTGCGGATCATCGAAGAAGAGCCCGCCCGCCTCGTGGAGGTGCCCGGGCTCGGCCCGAAACGCACCGCGAAGATCACCGCGGCGTGGGAGGAGCAAAAGGCAATCAAGGAGGTGGTGGTCTTCCTCCAAGGTGTCGGCGTGTCGACCTCCCTGGCGGTGCGGATCTACAAGCAGTACGGCGACGCCTCCACCGACGTGGTCACCAAGGAGCCGTACCGGCTGGCCGCCGACGTGTGGGGCATCGGCTTCAAGACCGCCGACACCATCGCCCAAGCCGTCGGCATCCCCCACGACAGCCCCCAACGCGTGATGGCCGGCCTGCAGTACACACTCTCGGAGGCCACCGACAACGGCCACTGCTACCTGCCCGAACCCGAACTGGTCGCCGACGCCACGAAGATCCTCGACGTGCCCGCCGACCTCGTCACCCGCTGCCTCGACGACCTAATCGCCGACGAAGGCGTCATCCGCGAAACGCTCCCCGCCGGCGACGGCCAGCCGGTGCAGGCCGTGTATCTGGTGCCGTTCCACCGCGCCGAGCAGTCCCTCGCCTCCTCGCTCCTGCGGCTGCTCCACGACTCAGTCGACCGGCTACCTCACTTCGCAGGCGTCGACTGGACCAAGGCCCTGGACTGGCTAAAGGCACGCACCGGCAACGACCTGGCCCCAGAGCAGGAGCAGGCCGTCCGGCTCGCGCTGACCTCGAAAGTCGCGGTGCTCACCGGTGGGCCGGGCTGCGGCAAGAGCTTTACCGTCCGCTCGATCGTTGAACTCGCTGCCGCCAAGAAAGCCAAGGTGACTCTGGTCGC
Organism: Micromonospora sp. LOL_024; assembly: GCF_048060415.1. Taxonomy (NCBI): domain Bacteria; kingdom Bacillati; phylum Actinomycetota; class Actinomycetes; order Micromonosporales; family Micromonosporaceae; genus Micromonospora; species Micromonospora sp. LOL_024. The sequence goes on along the minus strand of NZ_JBHMIS010000010.1, from coordinate 57,922 downwards.
GCCGACCGGCCGTGCCGCCAAGCGGCTGTCCGAGCTGACCGGCCACCCCGCCGCCACCGTGCACCGGCTGCTGCAACTACGCCCCGGCGGGGACGCCTCCCACGACCGGGACAACCCCCTCGACGTCGACCTGCTCGTCGTCGACGAGGCCTCCATGCTCGACCTCATCCTGGCCAACAAACTCGTCAAAGCCATCCCACCCGGCGCCCACCTGCTCCTCGTCGGCGACGCCGACCAACTCCCCTCCGTCGGCGCCGGCGAGGTCCTGCGGGACCTGCTCGCCGCACCCACCATCCTCCGGGTCCGGCTGACCCAGATCTTCCGCCAAGCCGCCCAGTCCGGCGTGGTCACCAACGCCCACCGCATCAACGCCGGCCGCCCACCCATCCTCCACGGACTGCCCGACTTCTTCCTGTTCGCCAGCGACGACACCGACACCACCGCCGCCCTCACCGTCGACGTCGCCTGCACCCGCATCCCCACCAGATTCGGCCTCGACCCCCGCCGCGACGTACAGGTCCTCACCCCCATGCACCGCGGCCCCGCCGGCGCCGGCGCCCTGAACACCCTGCTGCAGCAGAAACTCACCCCGCACCGCGATGGACAGCCCGAGCGGCGCGCGGGTGGGCGGGTGTTCCGCATCGGCGACAAGGTCACCCAGATCCGCAACAACTACGACAAAGGCCAAGCCGGCGTCTTCAACGGCACCCTCGGCATCGTCACCGCACTCAACAGCGAGGAACAGACCCTCACAGTGCGCACCGATGAAGACGAAACCATCGACTACGACTTCGACGAACTCGACGAACTCGCCCACGCCTACGCCATGACCATCCACCGCTCCCAAGGCTCCGAATACCCCGCCGTCGTCATCCCCCTCACCACCAGCGCCTGGATGATGCTGCAACGCAACCTGCTCTACACCGCCATCACCCGCGCCAAACAACTCGTCGTCCTCGTCGGCTCCCGCCGCGCCCTCCACGCCGCCGTCCGCACCGTCGGCGCCGGCCGCCGCCACACCGCCCTCGACCACCGCCTCGCCGCCAACCGATAACACGCTCAGCGCCCCGGCGGGAGCGGCCCGACGGCGACGACGACCGCGCCGGTCAAGTCCGGGGCGGTCCGCATGGGCGCGGCGAAGCCGCCCTGGTAAGGCCCAGCCCGTCACCGTGCCGGCCTTCGCGTAATCGGGGAATGACGGGAGAGTGTGGCGGGCGCGTCATGCGGCGTGACGTGTTCGCGCCACGAGCCGGGCGAGTGAGCGCGCAGCAGGCGATCGACCATCTCCTGGGCTTCGGCCTGCGAGTCGAACTCCCAGCGCAGTACCCTGCCCGTCTCGCTGTCCCCGGTCCGGGCGACGACCTTCCACCGAGTCTGGCGGACCAGCCACACATCACGGCGCGCGAGACGCCCCCAGATACCGTTCCAGTACCTCCTGACCACCTCATCCACGCCCCGAATCGTACGCATGTTCGAATAAGTCGGGGCGGTTGCTCGACGTCATTCGCAGCCACCTCCCTTGGACATCGTGGAATGACGACGTTGAAGGTCAGTTCATTCAGCAGCGAAGGCATCTCGGGCTACGCGCCCGGCTACCCCATGCTCCGGCTGCTGACTGCCGACGGGATGGGACGGTCATGGCAGCATTAAACCTGTGGGATCGGTGCCGGGTCGGCTCGGCGCCTGGCGTGTTCACCCCTGCGAGAGGATCCTCAGGTCCGCGCTCATCCGGATGACGACGTCGGCGTCGAGTTGCGGGCCGTGGGCGAAGGTCCAGCCGCCATCACGGAGGTTAGCGATCGTCTGGGTGAGGGCGCGCCGTGCGTACACGACGCTCTCGTCGCTCCAAAGCACCAAGGTGCCCTGCGCTGTTGTGTGGCTGTTGCCCACGGCTTCGCCGAGCAGCGTCAGGCAGTTGCTGGCGTCGTCGAGGACTCCGACGGCCTCCCACCTGTCGCGGCGTCCGTCCGCCAGCTGCTCGTGGTTGAGGCTGACGCACCGCACCGCCTGGGCAAGCGACGCGATGACCCGGCCGGTGCCCTCCAAGCTGATGACCGCAGGGGAAGCATCGGCCACCTCGCGCTTCTGCGCGTCATCCGCCTGCTTGAAGTGGGCTACGAGTTCAGCCAGGTCGACGGCCGGAAGATGAGACCGTACGAAAGTCTCTTCGCGGATTCCCAAAACGTTGGCGGTGGTGGTGACGAGGTCGGCGAGGATGTCCTGCGCGGTGGCAACCGAGATGTCGAGACCCTGACGGCCGCCTTCCTCGCGCAGCCGCTCGACCGTCTGCTGGAAATTCCTCATCCGCCGCACGTGGTCCTCCTGCGGTAGCGATTGATCCGTAGATTAGGGCAGCTGCGCGTCGTCGTCATCGTTGGGCGCACGCATCGTCCCGTTCCCTTGTGTAACGGATACAGTCCGAGCGGTCCCGCCCAGGCAGTGCTGCCGAGGAGCCGCCTGCAGGGGCGCTGCGTGGCTGGGCCTTGCCGCCGTTGCTGGCGTCTGGAGCCATCCTCACCCGTGCTTAGTGCAACGTTGGTAGGTGTCTAGCCAGCCGGTAGCGATGCTGTCACCCCGGCGGGTGAAGGCGGCCACGCCGCGCGGTTGGTCGGGATCCCCGTCCGGGTAGGGCACCTGCGCCGGATCGCCCGTTGCTCGGTAGGCGCTGGTTGCAGGGCCGGTCCAGGTGACGATCAGGGAGCCCGGCGGGGCGGTGATCATCACGCCGTCCGGTGTCCTTGGCGAGGTGCGTATTGGTGTAGGCCGGGGGTCTCGAAGCTCCGCTGTCGGCCAGTCACCGCCATACATTCATGTGTGTCACCGCAACGGGTGTAGCTGGGCGCTGCCGAGGTGCCTTCAGTCAGACTCAGCCGTCGTGTGGGTGATGCTGTTGGCGGCATCACGGCGGGAGGCGGGGATGGCGGTGGGGCTCGGTGTGCCGGGGCGTCGGCCGCGAACGTAAACGACGGCGGGCTTCCCATCGCCGGGGAGGCGGCGGTGGACCTCGAACAGGCTGATGGCGGCGACCAGATCGGTGAGCTTGGTGTATCCGTAGGTGCGGGGGTCAAAGTCGGGTCGGCGTTTGATCAGGAGATGTCCAACGGTGGCAAGGTATGCCCAGCCGTCCTCGCCGGAAGCGGCTTCGACGGTGTCGTAGAGCAGGGTCAACAGGGCCGCGTCGTCTTCCAGGCGGGTGGTCGGGGTAGTTGTTGGGGGTCTGACGGTGAAGGGCTGGGCTTGGGCCGTGGGGAGGTCGTGGGGGAGGTTCTCGGTGTAGATGAACTTGTCGCAGGCGGCGACGAATGATTGGGGCGTCTTGCGTTCGCCGAAGCCGTACACGGTGAGACCGGACTCGCGGATGCGGGAGGCCAAGCGGGTGAAGTCACTGTCGCTGGACACGATGCAGAAGCCGTCGAACCGGGCGGTGTAGAGCAAATCCATCGCGTCGATGATGAGGGCCGCGTCGGTCGCGTTCTTGCCGGTGGTGTAGGCGAACTGCTGTATCGGCTGGATGGACTGCGCGAGGAGACGTTCCTTCCAGCCCCGGAGGCCGGTGCCGGTCCAGTCGCCGTAGGCACGCTTGACGTGCGCAGTGCCGTACTTGGCGACCTCGGCCAGCAATGGGGCGACGAGCAGGGGCTGCGCGTTGTCAGCATCGATGAGCACGGCCAGTCGAGCGGTGCTGTGATCAATAGTGTCCATTGATGTGTCTCCTGGTGAGACAGTGACAGTACCTGGACAAACGGGATCGCCGAGTCCGACCCCTAACTTCTCGTCAAGCCCGAAGGTGTACGCGTGCAACCGGTGCACCCGCTGCGGTGTGGTTCGGTCATCCGACCGAGCGCGGAGGTTCGGCGGTGCTGTCGCGCGCGGCTTCTTCCAGCTGTAGGAACTCGTCGATGACCCGAGCGAGGCTTCTTCTGGATCTGGGGTTCAGTCTCTCGAAAGACCGAGCCATGATTCGCGCCTCCCGACTTGCGGCTTCGGGTTCGTCGTCGCCGAGGAGGTAGCCGGCTGGGACGTTGAAAAACTCGGCGAGAGCGCGCAGCGTGGTGGCTTTTGGATTGATACGTGATGATCGCAGGAGATTGCGGATGCCTTCGGCGGTGATGCGGTGTCCCCGAGCGGTCAGTTCGCGGGCGACTTCGGCCTCGGTGTAGGCGGGACGGTCTTCGCCTGCGGCTTGGAAGAGTTCCCGGAGGCGGTTCTGGATCAGCCGGGAGGTGACGTCCTCGGCCTGGTCAGCAGGCATGTCCCTCACGAAGTCCTCCCAACTGTGGTTGGATTCTTGCGAACTATGGTTGACGCGGATGGCGGTCCGTGCTTAGCTCTCGGTATCGCCTCGGCAACTGCGGTTCGGAGAGTGCGAACTGAAGTTTGTTGGAGCGTAGCGGATCGGGGAGCCGTGCGCGATAGGCGCCCCGACCGCGGACGACGACTGTCAGAGGGGGACCTGTCGTCGCTCGGGCTCATGTGTCCATCCGCCCCACACGTCCAGCGGCAGCACCGCCTGGCCTGGCCCGCGTCACCCTGACGCTGTCCGCTGCCGCGACGCCTCAATGTAGGCGACGGGAGGGGCCGGATGACCATGCCGCCCAGCTCATCGCCCGCCCTTCACCCCCGTGGGGGCGCGGCGGTGAGCAGGGGGACCCGGCAGGCGGAGTGAGGGCTCCGCCCGCGGGTCCCCCACCCCACCCAGCACAGCAGGTGAGCCGCACGGCTGCCTGCCTGCGCGCGCTCATCTCAGGTGCGGGCGCGGAAACCCAGACGTGAGGACAAGGAAATGAGGCAGCCGTGATCCGACGACAGCACACGGACGCGGCCGAGGGCGCTTCTCGGCTAGTCCGACGACGGGTAGTGGCGTCACGCGTCGCCAGGCGGCGTCGCGGCAGCATGAAGACGAGAAGCGCTGCGCTGTCACTGACCATCGCCAGCCGGAGCCTGCAGCGGTTGCGCGGCGACATCGATGTTCTCGTCGTCGCGGCGGGCCGCGAAAGCACCGCGTCAGGTCGGGCGGCGCTGGTGGAGGTCCATCACCAGCTGCGCCTGCTCGGCCAACGGGTCAACGCCGCGCTCGGTGCGCCGGCCGCATGGGGCGACGAGCCACAGCAGCGCTGAGTGGTGCCGGTGGGCTGACACCGTCGGCCTCCAGCAGCGCCGCCTTCACGGGCCGCAGTACCGCGCCCAGCGCGTGTGGCTGCAGTGGCCACACGCGCAGTTCTACGACTTCACCGCGAGGAACGGGGTCCACGCATGCGTTCGGTACAGTCCCATCAGTCACGGGCAGTGGCGGCGCAGCCGCCGTCGCCCGCGGATCGGCGCGGTGGCCGTCGCCGGCACCGTGATCGACAGACCGTACGTCGCCCTCGTCAACCCAGGTGGTCGCGGTGAGCGCGGCTGCGCGCCGTCCGGCCGTCGGGGTGTACCGGCCACCGGTGACCGGCCGCGCCGCCCTGCGGGCAAAGCCGGACACGGTGGCGCAGCTCTGCCGCACCGCCAACACCGTGCGCGCGTATTTGGAGCGCACGGTGTTACGCGAAGCCGGAATGACATGGACGACCTACGACGTCCTGGTACTTGTTTGCGCCCGTCAGGTGATCCAACCCCCGGACATCGCGGCCCAGGCAGGTATCGCCAGGGCAACCGTCACCAGCGCCCTCGCCCTGCTCAGCGACCGGAACCTGGTGCAGCGCGAGCTGCACGAGCATGACCAGCGGCGGGTGGTAGTACGACCCACGCAGGCCGGCGCGGCGCTCGCGGCGATGCTGCGGCGCCGGGTCGAGGCGCGGCAGGCGCAGCTGTTCGCCACCCCCGGTATGCCGCGCGAGGACGACTTCACCGCCGCACTCAAGGTCTTGGCCGACCGGCTCCGCCCCAACAGCGGCTGGGCTGATGGGAAGGACGCGGGGTGACCGGCGGTATCGGCACCGCGCGGGGTGCGGCCCTGTGCATCGGCGCGGTACTCGGTCCCGGGGTGCTGGTTCTACCAGCGATGGCGGTGCGCGCCGCCGGACCGGCATCGCTGGTGGCGTGGGCGGCGCTGCTGTGCATCTCTGCCCTGATCGCCACGTCGTTCGCGACCCTGGGAGCCCGCTACCCGGACGCCGGCGGCGTCGCCGCGTTCACCCGCCGCGCCTTCGGCGACCGCGCCGCCGCGGTGGTCGGCTGCTGGCTGTACGCGGCGGTCCCGGCGGGGGTGGTGGCCGGCGCTATCGCCGGCGCCCGCTACACCGCCGCCGCGCTGGGGGCGTCGGCGGCGGTGACCGCCGCAGTGACGGCGGCGCTGCTAGCCGCGGTGTACCTGGCGAACCTGGTCGGTCTGCGTCTGTCCGCGCGGGTGCAGCTGGTGTTGACCGGCGTGCTGGTTGGTCTGCTCGTGGCGGTAGTAGCTGTGGCCGGGCCGCGCGTCGACGCCGAGCGGATCACCCCGTTCGCGCCACACGGCATCGCCGGTGTCGGCAGCGCCGTCGCCGTGTTCGTCGCGATCTGTGGATGGGAGGCCACGGCCAACCTGTCGGCGGAGTTCACCCATCCCAAACAGGTCCGGCGAGCCGCAAAGGCGAGCCTGGCGGTCGTCGTCGCCCTCTACTTCGGGTTAGCCGTGTGCACGGTCGGGGTCCTCGGCGACGACGCGGGTGACACCGCGGTGCCGCTGATGCGTCTGCTCGCCCCGGTCGACCGGCCGTGGGCGGCCGGGGTCGTCGCGGTGGCGGCGGTGCTGTTCACCGTGGCCGCCAGCGTCACCTTCGTCGCCGCGGCCGGCCGCGCCGGCACGTCGCTGGCCCGCCACCGCGTCCTGCCCGCCACCCTCGCCGTGACAGCTCGCGATGGCGAGCCCCGGCGCAGCGTCGCCGTGCAGGCCGCCGCCGCCGCGATCGTCGCAGGAGCCGCCGCCGCGGCGCCGCACGTGGTCACCGTCGAGACGCTGATGCGTCTGTTCGCCGCGCTGCTGGCCTGCGTCACCCTGGTCGGCCTTGTCGCAGCAGTGCGGCTGCTGCCCGTGCCGCGCCAGGTGCCTGCGCCGCGGTGGCCGCACTCGCTGTCACGGCCGTTGCCGCGCTCAGCGGACCGTTCCTGCTGGCTCCCGCTGTCGTGGCCGCCGCCGCTATGACGCGGCGACGCCATACCCCCGCACCCCCGACCCACCCGCGGTCGCTGGCCTCGGACAGGGCGCGGCAGGACGCCCTCAGCGACCTGCATGCGCACCCGCTGGCGATGCTGGTTCGACTCCGATGACCGCCCGCCCGCCGACCACCGTCGGGTCAACTCGCAACGCGACTCCAGTCAGGTCCGGACCCGGGTGGCGGCTGGGCCTTCTGTACGGGCCGGCCGTCTACGGGGTCAGCGCCGCCGCCGTCGCCCTGCCCGACGCCGCCCGACACCTGCAGACAGATGGACCTGGACTGGCTTGGATCCTGACCGCTTACGCCGCGGGCGTGGGTGTCGGTGCCGTCACCGCCGGACGCCTGACGGACCTACGAGGCAGCCGACCCGTCCTGCTTGCCGCCGCGATCCTCTTGATAACCGGTGCCCTGGTTTGCGCCGCCGCCCCCACCCTGCCGGCCATGGTCACCGGCCGCGTCCTGCTAGCGGTCGGCTCCGGAACGGTGATGGCCACCGCGATCACCAGCGCGGCCCGGCTGCCTGCCGCTCGCCGCCCGGCCGCCCTGGCCGCCTTCGGCGCCTGCCTCGCGGGGTTCTCCGCCACCGCCCCGCTGGCCGGCGCAGTAGCCGCGCACGGGTCATGGCGGGCAGCGCTAGTCCTGCCGGTGCTCTCCCTGGCCGCAGCACCCCTGTGCTGGCCCCTCCTCACCCGACCGTCACAACGGCAGCGAGTGGACTGGGTCGCCGCCGGCCTTCTCGCGGCCGTCGCGGCGGGACTACTGATCACCGCGCAGACCGCCGCCGCGCTGGCCGCCACTGCCACGATGGTGATCACCGCAGCCGCCACGGTAGCGGCCGCTGCCGGCCTGGTCGTACGCGTCCGGGCACGCCGCGACGGCTTCCTCCCGCCCGGGATCCTGACTGCTGCCTGGTTCCGGCGGGCCGCAGCCGCCGGAGCGGGCGTGTACGCGGGCTTGTTCGCCGTCCTCTACGCTGGCCCCCACCTGCTGATCGGGCACGGCTACAGCACCATGGACATCGCTGTGCTCCTCCTGCCCTGCGCGGTGATCAGCGCGCTGCTGGCCAGGGCCGCCGCACAGGCCGCCCGCCGGGTGCCCACTCGACACGTGCTCGCCGCGGTGAGCCTGCTCCTGGCAGCCGTAATCCTCTGCACCGCCACTAATCCGCAGCCTTGGACGGTCGCGGCGGCCAGCACCGCCGCCTTGACCGCCTCCGCCGTCGCGCAGACTCTACTCACCGCGCAAACGACCGTCCATGTCAATGCCGAGGCATGCGGTGGCGCGATCGGCCTGCTCACCCTTGCGGTCTTCCTCGGTGGCGGATGCGGCGCCGCAATGTGCGCCGCACTCGGGCAGACCTACGGGCCGAGCGTCGCGTTCACGGCTATCGCCGTTTGGCCGGCCGTAGGCGCCGCGGTGGCGTGGCGACGGGGCGTGACTGGAATCGAGGTTTTCGGCAGGCGCTGATGACCGTGGCGTCCGCGACCGGCTTGTGCACGACCGCGAACGCCACGGTCAGAATGGTCTTGCGGATCCCTGCGTCAGGTCCTGGCTATACATCGCTCCCAACACCGCGGCGGCATCAACCTGCCGGATTGCCCGCGTCGCTGAATCCGAACCGCCACGTCGCACCCAGCGCCAGGCGACTCCGGCCCGTGGAATCGACCTGCCGGGAGCCGATATGCGTCACTCACCGAGCAAGAGGCCGCGGCCGTGCCGGGTGATTCGAGCAGGTTGTTCTGGCCCCACTGCACCAACCTGTTCTGGCCCCACCTACGGGATTCCAACTTCGGTTGGCTCCACACGGGCATCGATGCATCGATGCGTCTTGGTGGACGTCCGCCGTTTGAGGCACGCGAGAGCCCAGGCCAGAGCATGCTGCCGCTCCTCGGCGTGTGGACGCGCTCGTGAGGGTCTGTCCACAGCCGCCGTAGGGCATGGTCGTCACAGTCTGTTTGTCGAACCGGTACCCGGGCGTCTTCGGGACTTGGGCACCTTGTAGGCGTGACCGGTGGTAGTCGCGCAGCAGCCTCACGGGATGATCCTCCAGAGGGGAGGCGGAAGACCCCTGCCGGAAGCTCAACTCCCCGACGTTGTGCTCCGCCGATGGGTATCTCTAGGCTGCCACGGTTGGCTGGTAGGCGCGAGGCGTTCGGGCGGGGTGGTGAGGCGATGTCGCTGACCGACACCATTGGCGCCGACCTGCAGGCGATGACAGCGGGTGTGGAACGGTCACAGCAGGAGACCGCAGCAATCGACCGCGCCATTGAGCAGATCGCCGCTCGCGCGGTGGCCTCTGGCTTCATCGGCATCACGGCCGGTCTCGCCCGGGTACGAGAGGTGATCGGGCAGGCTCGATCCCGGTTGAACGAGGCATCGGGCGTCCTGAGTGAAGCGTCACGGTCCGTAGGCTCTGTGGCGCAACAGCCGTCGCCGCAGGAGACCATTGCGGCGCTCACCCCGGTGGTCGCGGCGTTGACCGCGGTGGAGGGCAGCGTTGCTGGGGCGGCGTCCGCGGTCGACGAGGCGCGGCGGCTCGTCGTGGCAGTGCTGCAGGGCGGTCAGCCCGGCCCGACGCTGGCGCGTCTGCAGCAGGTGATGCAGATCCTGGCGGCCGTCCGTACTCGCAGGGCTGAGGCCCGAGGCCGTGTCGACGCGGCGCTGGCGCAGGCTCGGCAGGTCGGTGAGCTGGGAAACTGACTACGGGCGGTGGCAGCGACATCAGCCAACCGCCCATCCCAAGCGACACCTCCATGAGTGCTACCGAAGACCCTGCCCCATCCGAACGGCTTCCCGAGTGGCTGACGGACGCCGCTCGCGACCTGCCTCGACGGCAAGCGAAGGACCCTACCTCCGGTGTGGCGCTGATCAATGGACAGCGGATACCCATGAAGTCTGGCCGTGACCCGACTGCCGCCGTCGACCTCAAACCGGCCTACCAGCTCATCGCCACCACGACCGACCATCTGGAGGCCAAGCTCGCCGCCCGGATGCGCCGCGAACACGTCACCCACGCGGCCGTGGTCACGAACAACCCGCCCTGCGACTACACCCCCTACGGCTGCGAGAAGATCCTCTCCCGGCTACTGCCAGCTGGCGCGCAGTTGGACGTCTACGTACGCGACGATGACGGACAGGTACACCACTGGCGTACCTACACCGGAAACGGAAAGGCGATCGCATGAAGGTAACCTGGACCTACGACCGGGGCGACCACCGCGACACCCACGAGATCGACCTAACCGACCCCGACGCATTGGAAGCACTCCTACGCGAGATCCACCAGGCCGGCGAGCCCGTCGTCGTCACGATCTTCAGTGACATCACCGACGACCCCGACGACCTGCCACCCGGCATCCAGATCGGGCTCGGCCATCCCACCCATGCCTTCGCGGTACACATCGCCGACGACGGCGGCTACCTCTACGACCCCATCGTGCAGCCCCCGGACCAGCGACTCCACTTCGACCTCGGCGGAGTACCCACCGAATACGCTGCCGAGCATCTTCGGCTGCGACCGGACACGGCCATACAGGTAGCAGGCACCTTCCTCAAGACCGGCGGCAAACCACCGCACGTACCCGCTGTCAGCGAGTAGCCGCGCGGCGGGGTGCCGGGTCTGCGGGGTCGCAGGCCCTGCTGCTCGGATAAGCCGACCGGCCGGCACAAGAACCCCAGGCACCCGCCGCGCTGGCCAGGCAGGCCCGACTCCCGGCCGGGCACTGGCTCGGTGAACGCGCGGCCACCGACATCCTCGCCCCAGCGGGTAAGGGCAAGGCATTCCGGCTGCTGAGCGAGATCATCGCCCGCCAACGCGGCAAGCAGGTGGCAGCGCCGCGACTCAGCGCGGGAATGGAAGAGATCAGGGCGAAGCACCGATGGGCGAAGTGGGCACGAGTTGCCCCCCGGAGCAGGTCGTTCAGCCCGGCACGGCGACGGACGAGAACGGCCGGCCGTCATGCCGGTCGCCGCGCGGTTCTAATGAACCTCACCTCGCAGCGCGAGGGTCCGCTTCGCTAGGGCACGTGGTGTCGCTCGGGTTGCGCGAGCCCGCCCACGGTGAAGGCCAGCCGCCCAGGCCAAGCGTTGAAAGTCGGCACATACCTACGAGCCAAAGGCCTTGAATTCAAGTACGTGTACCTGCCCTGCCATGACCAAGGGCTCAAAGCCGCGCAGCTGGGCGGCTCCGCCGATGTGGACCGGCTTGCTCTTGCCCGCCGGCAACTATTCGTCGCGATGACCCGTGCACGGGACCTGCTGTGGCTCGGCTCGATCACCGGCGGCGCTCCCGCCATCGGTGAACTTCCCGCTCAACGCGTCAAGGCATCGCAGACGACCAGTTGATCCATCCGCTCGAGCAATCGGCGGTGGACGTCCTTCTTCAACCTGCATACGCCTTGCCCAACGTCGCGCCGCTCCAAACCGCGTAGCGCCGGATAGTAGCCCTGGGCCTTCGGCGGACTTCCGCCTGGAACCGGGTCAGCCGAAGGTGGGAGATCACGCTAGCAGGTCGCTCGGTTACCGTATGTCGGTGACGACCTCGACAGTCGCAATCTCGCAGTCGGCCGGCCCGGATCGAGCCGTGCCGGAGCCCGGGCAGGTCGTGGAGGTCCGCGGCTCGACTTGGGCCGTGGCTCAGGTTCAGCAGCAGGGACTGCCCCGTAGCCCCGCCGACGAGGCCACCGCGGGCCTCAGTCATGCCGTCACCCTCCAGGCCCTCGACGAGGACCGGCTCGGCGAGGAGCTGACCGTGATCTGGGAGCTGGAGGTCGGTCACACCGTCACCCCCGCGCAGGGCCTGCCGACGCAGATCAACCCCGATGCTTTCGACGACCCGAACACGCTTGCCGGGTTCATCGACGCGATGCGCTGGGGAGCGGTGACCTCGGCCGACGACCGTAGCGTGCAGGCGCCGTTCCACAGCGGTGTCGCCGTCGAGGCGTACCAGTTGGAGCCGCTGCGCCGGGCGTTGTCGTCGCCGAGGACGAACCTTCTGCTTGCCGACGACGTCGGCCTCGGCAAGACCGTCGAAGCGGGGCTCGTGGTGCAGGAGTTGCTGCTGCGCCACCGCGCCCGAACGGCGATTGTGGTATGCCCGCCGAGCCTGGCGCTGAAGTGGCAGGACGAGATGCGGGACAAGTTCGGTCTCGAGTTCACGATCGTGAACAGCGAGATGATGCGGGAGGTCCGCCGGCGGTACGGGCTGCACGCCAACCCGTTTCAGCTGTACCCGCGGGTGATCGTGAGCATGGCCTGGCTGCCCGGGGTTCGGGCGCAGCGGATGCTGCGCGACGTGTATGTGCAGGCCGCCGATACCGGCAGCGCACGGCGGTATGCGTTCGATGTGTTGATCGTTGACGAGGCGCACCACGTGGCCCCGGCCAGCCCGTCGGCGATCGGGGGCGGTCGGGGCTACGCGGTCGACACCCAGCGGACGGTCGCGGTGCGCGAGCTGGCCGACAAGTGCGAGCACCGGCTGTTCCTGAGCGCGACCCCGCACAACGGTCATCCGGAGTCGTTCACCGCGCTGCTGGAGATGATCGACTCGCGGCGGTTCAGCCGGGGTGCGTTGCTGGATGAGCGGGCGTTGCGGGACGTGACGGTTCGCCGGCTGAAGTCGGACCTGCCGGAGAAGGGCTTCAAACCGCGGGAGCTGCGGGTCATCCCGTTCACCCCGGACGGCGACGAGCAGGACATGTTCGCCCTGCTCAACGGCATCCTCACCAAGAGTGCCGAGCTGAACAAGACCGGCGAGTCCGGTGACATCACCGCGATGCTGTTCAAGAAGCGGTTCCTGTCCAGCCCGTGGGCGTTCGGCATGACCCTGAGCTCGTACCTGGAGGCACGGTCGGGTGGGCATGGCCCGACCGACTGGGATTACGACGACATCCTCGGTGAGGGGCAGTCCGACGAAGAGGAGGGGCTCTGGGAGCAGGACGAGTCGACCGCCCTGCGGCGGAGCAAGTCCAGCGATCCGCTGGTCGCCGCCAAGCCCGGCGAGCTAGAGCGGCTGGCCGAATGGGGGCTCGGCTACGAGAGCCGACCGGACGCACGGTTGCGGGCACTCGTCGCCACCCTGGATGCGATCTGCCGCCCGTCGGGCTCGTGGTCGAACCAGCGGGTCGTGGTGTTCACCGAATATGCGCACACGCTCGAATGGGTGCACCGGGTGCTCGTCCAGCAAGGCTACGGCGACGTGCTGGAGGTCATCCAGGGTTCGACACCGACCGACGAGCGTGAGCTCATCCGCGAGCACTTCACCGACGAGCCGACGAAGAATCCGGTCCGGGTGCTGCTGGCGACCGACGCCGCCGGGGAAGGCATCGACCTGCAGGACCACTGCCACCGGCTGATCAACCTGGACATCCCGTTCAACCCGTCGCGGCTGGAGCAGCGCATCGGCCGGATCGACCGGTACGGGCAGCACGAGACGCCGCTGGTGTTCCACTTCCTGCCGGACAAGACGTCGACAACGTACGCGGCGGACATGGCGTTCATGGGGCGCATCGCGAAGAAGGTCGTCACGGTCGCCCGTGATCTGGGCTCGGTCAACCAGGTCATCGCCGAGGAGATCCAGCAGCACTTCACCCGGCCGACGACGACGCGGCGCAAGAAGGGCGGCATCGACGGCAACGCAATCATTACCAGGGCACTCGCCGGCGGCCTGGACCTCAACGCCCGGCTCACGCAGTTGGAGCAGGGCTACGCCGAGAGCCGCCGACAACTGCACCTCGACCCGGCCAACCTGCGCCGGGTAGTGGACACCGCGCTGCGGATCAGCCACCAGCCGCCGCTGATAGAGGTCGGTGACGACCGCACCGACGCGGAGGTGTTCGCCATCCCCGCGCTCGGTCCCGCCTGGCAGCCCACGCTGCGCGGCCTGGACACCCGCTCCGAGCCGGGTGTGCTGCGGCCGATCACGTTCGACGACCAGGCGGCGGCCGGCCGCAAGGACCTCGTGTACGTGCACCTCGGGCACCCGATCGTGAAGAAGGCGCAGCGGCTGCTGCGCCGGTCGCTGTGGAGCGCCGAGGCGCCGCTGCACCGGGTCACGGCCGTGGTCGTGGACGGGCTGGAAGAGTCCTTTGTCGCCGCGGTCACCCGCATGGTCCTGGTCGGCCGGGGCGGCCTGCGGCTGCACGAGGAAATCTTCCTCGCCGGTGTGCGGCTGCGTGGCCGGCGCGCGATCGCCGAGGAGCGGGCCGAGGAGCTACTCGACCAGGCCCTCGACGGCGAGCGACTGGTCCTCGGCGACGCCGCGATCCGCGGAATCATGTCCTCGGAGTGGAACGCCAACGACTCGGCTCTGCGGGCCCGGCTGCTGGAGTCGATGACCCGCCGGGCCGAGAGCCGACACCAGCGGGTCAGCGACCAGCTCGTGAGGCGACAGGAGGCCGACGCGAACCGGGCGCGGGAGATCTTCGCCGCGTTCCGCCGGAACCTGCACGAGTCACTGGACGTGCTCACCAAGGCCGAGCAGGAGGCCGAAATGATGCTGCTGCCCGACGAGCAGCAGCGGCAACGCCGACGCGACATCGAGGCCATGCGTCGCCGGCTCGACGAGCTCGGCGACGAGGAGGCTCGCGAGGTCGCCGCCATCACCGACCGGTACCACGAGGTCAAGCCGCACACCACCGCCGCCGCGATCGTCTTCGCGCTGACCCCGGCCGACGCCCGGCAGCGAGGAGCCGCCTGATGCCGCCGACCCGCCGCTACCGGCCCAAGACCGCGTCCGAGCTGCACCGTGCCTGGCTGGAACTCGTCGACACAGACGGGCCCTTCCTAGCGATCCCGCCGCTGAAACGGGTCTGGCCGCAGGGCATGCCCGCCCTCGACCCGGATCGGCTCGACGCGCTGCGTCAGGCCCGACCCGCGTTCGACCACGCCTGGGAAGCCCTGGACATCGACCCGGACGACGACACCGTCCAGACCAAGTACCGCACCGTGCGCGACGCGTGGGTGCAGACCGTGCTCCGCGACGTAGTCGGCTGGCGCGAGTCGCTGGCCTGGGGAGCCGACAACGTGCCCGGCGTCACGGCGACAGCACCCGACCGGCGAGTCACTGTCGCCCCGGACGCCGTGCTGCGCGGACCGGACGGCATCGGGGCATTGGTCAGTGTGGTCGACCGGCAGGAGAGCCTGCACGACACCGGCACCGACGGCTGGGCCGCGTCACCGATCGACCGGATGGAGGCCATGCTGCGCGGCTGCGACGTGCCGATCGGCATTGTCACCGATGGCCGCTGGTGGGCACTGGTTTGTGCCCGCAAGGGGGCGATGGTCGCCTCCGGGGTCGTCGACGCGCAGACGTGGACGGAGGAGCCGCTCACCCGCAACGCCTTCCTGACGCTGCTGGCCCGGCAGTACCTCATCGGCGGCGACCCGAACGAACGGCTGCCGAAGCTGTTCGAGGAGTCCGTCGCCGCCGCCGAGGAGATCACCGAGGCGCTCGGCGCGCAGGTCCGCCGCGCCGTCGAACTGCTGATCCAGGCGTTCTCGGAAACCTCCGTCGAGGCCCGCTGGCGAGGGCTGCCCGACCCGTTGCCGGACGACGCGCACCACATCTACACCGCAGCCGTCACCGCCATGATGCGGGTGGTATTCCTGCTCTTCGCCGAGGAGCGCGGCCTGCTGCCGACCGGCCGGCTCTTCCAGCAGGGCTACGGCGTCAGCGGCGAACTCGACGCGCTCGAATACCGCGAACGGGTCGACGGCGAGGAATCCCTCGACAGCACCTACCTCACCTGGCACCGCCTCCTCGCCACCAGCCAGGCCCTCTACCGGGGCGCATCGTTCGAGGACATGCGCATCCCGGCGTACGGCGGGTCGCTGTTCGACCCGGCCCGGTTCCCGTTCCTCACCGCCACCAACGACAACGGCACCCTGGCCCTGCCGATCTCCGACCGGGTGATGCTGCACGTGCTGCGCTCGGTCCAAGTCGCCCAGCTCAAGGGCGGCGACGCCCGGCGGATCTCCTTCCGCGACATCGACGTCGAACAGATCGGCTACATCTACGAGGGCCTGCTCGGCTACACCTGCACCCGGGCCACCGGCATCCAGGTCGGGCTGCTCGGCGCCCTCGGCGCCGAGCCCGAGATCCCCCTCGCCACGCTGGAACAGTTGGCCGACATACATCCGAAACCCGCCGCGCTGGCCGCTGCGATCGTCGGCTGGGTCAAGGAGCACCAGCCGGCCGCCACACCGCCGAGCGCCAACGCCCTAGCGAAGCTGCTCGCCGCCGAACCGGGCGAGGACGCCGACCGGCAACTGCGGGCCGTCACCGGCGACGACGACCACATGCGGGAAAGGCTGCGGCGCTGGGCCACCATCATCCGGCGTGACCTGCGCGGCCGGCCGACCGTGGTACTCGACGGGGGCCTGCTGGTTACTGAAACACCGTCGCGGCGGAATGCCGGCGCCCACTACACGCCGAAGGACCTCGCCGAGCAGGTCGTCAAACACGCCCTCGAACCGCTCTGCTACTTCCCCGGGCCGCACCAGACCGCCGACCGCGATACCTGGAAGCTCCGCCACTACACCGAGATCCTCGGCCTGAAGGTCGCCGACATCGCCGCCGGATCGGGCGCGTTCCTCGTCGCGGCGGCCCGCTACCTCGCCGACCGGCTCGTCGAGGCGTGGATCGACGACGACCCCGCCAACGCCCACGACCGCGACCTGCACCAGCACGCCATCCGCGAGGTCGTCGCCCGCTGCCTCTACGGCGCCGACATCAACGCGATGGCCGTCGAGATGTGCAAACTCTCGCTGTGGCTGGTCTCGCTGGACCGCAAGCTGCCGTTCTCGTTCGTCGACGACAAGATCTTCCACGGCAACTCCCTGCTCGGCCTCACCGACCCGCGACAGCTACGCCACCTGCACATCGCCGCCCCCGACACCCAGCAACCCCGGCTGTCCACCCTCGACATGGACGGCGTCATCGCCCGCGCCGTCCAGATCCGCCGCGACCTGGCCAGCGAGGTCCGCGAACACGACCCACAGCGCAGCACGGCCGCGAAGGAGCGCCAGCTCGCCCGGCTGCACAACCTCACCCGGCAGCTCACCGCCGCCGCGGATGGGGTGATCGCGGCCGGGCTGCGGCTGGGCGGCAAACCCGGCAAGGCACTCAACGAGGCGTACGAGAACCTCGCCGAAGCCGTGGCCGCCGCGTTCCCAGCCGACGGGCAACCGGCCGACACGACATTCCTCGACTCGATCATCGCCGACGGGCTGACCCCGACCGTGCCGACCGACTACCAGCGGTGGCAGCCGCTGCACTGGGTCCTCGAAGTCCCCGACGTGCTGATCGACCAGGGCGGCTTCGACGCCATCGTCGGCAACCCACCGTTCCTCGGCGGCAAGAAGCTCACCGGCACCATGGGCACGGATGTCCGAGACTGGCTCGTGTACCAACTCGCGGACGACACACGGGGCAACGCGGACCTGGTGGCCTACTTCCTACTGCGCGCATTCATGCTGCTGCGGGACACCGGCACGCTCGGCCTGATCGCCACCAACACGGTGGCGCAGGGCGACACCCGCGAGGTCGGACTCGACCAGGCCGTCAGGTGGGGCCTCACGCTAACCCGGGCAGTGCAAAGCGCGTCATGGCCGGCAGCCAGCGCCAACCTCGAATACGCCGCGGTGTGGGGCAGTCGCGGACGGGTCGCCGACGCGGCCGAACGGGTTGCCGACGGCGTCGTGGTGCCGCGCATCTCCACCCTACTCGAACCCGCCGGGAAGGTCGACGGCACGCCCGCCCGCCTGCGCGAGAACAAGGACATCGCCTACATCGGCTGCATCGTGTTGGGCATGGGCTTTGCTTTATTGCCCGAGGAGGCGCAGGCATGGATCGTCGAAGACAGCCGCAACTGTGAGGTGCTCTTTCCCTACCTCATTGGTCAGGACCTTAATTCCAGTCCTAGCTGCTCGCCATCGCGCTGGGTTATCGACTTCAACGAACGCTCGCTCGAAGAGGCGTCGACCTATCCGACTCCGTTCGGGAGGGTTGAACAACTCGTTCGTCCAGAGAGAGCGCTCAACAAGAAGAAGTCTTACAGAAACCGCTGGTGGCGGTTCGGCGAGAACTGTCCCGGCATGCGGAATGCAATTGTGGGGCTGGATGAGGTCCTGGCTATCACGCGGGTCAGCAAGTCTGTCATGCCGATGCGCGTCCCTACCAGCCAAGTTCTCGGCGACAGTGTCGTTGTATTCGCCACCGACGCGTTCGCCGATCAGGCAATTCTGTCGTCCAGTTCGCACCAGCTCTGGGCAATTAAGTACGGCTCCGGGATGCGCAACGACCCCCGTTACACGCCGTCCGACGTGTTCGAGACGTTTCCACGCCCTGCCACGACGCCCCTGTTGGCGGAGGTCGGCGCGACGCTCGACCGGGAACGGCGGGAGATCATGCTGCGTCGGCAGCTCGGTTTGACGAAGCTGTACAACCTGGTCAACAACCCGCAGCTCGAGAACGGCGACGATCCGGACGTAGCGCGCATGCGGTGGATCCACGTCGAGCTCGACGAGGCCGTGTTGGACGCCTACGGGTGGTCGGACGTGCCGTTGGATCACGGTTTTCACACGTACCGGCAGATGACCCGGTGGACGGTGAGCCCGACGGCGCGGGTGGAGATCCTCGACCGGCTCCTCGCCGAAAACCTGCGCCGCGCCGCCGAGCAGGCGAAGACCCAGCCGAAGGCACCCGTGAAGGCGGCCAAGGGCCGGGCGAAGAAGACAACTGCTGTGGATGACGCTCAGGGGACGTTGCTGTGACCGATGCCGTGGCAAGCCCCGCGCCGGGGTTCGAGCTGAAGCATGACCTGGACGGCACGTCGTTCACCGTGCGGGAGAACCTCGTCGACATCCTGGAACGGGAGCTGCTTGGCCCGGCCGGCGGCCCGGAGGAGCTGCTGTCGGCGAGCCCACGCCAGGTCTACCTGGTGGGGCACATCGCGCCGGTGAAGTTGTCCGAGCCGCGGATCGACCTGGCTGAGGTTGAGGACGGCGACGGGCTCGCCGAAGTCCGGGGTGACGTCGAGGGTCCGCACCTCCAGCAGGGTGTGCCGGTGCTCGCCGCGGATGACACGGCCGCCGACAGCGACGAGGACGACGCGGACGACAAGGTGCCGAAGCAGGGGCTGATGATCCCGGCGTCGATGGGGCTGCGGTTCCAGATTCCGATGGACGTGGAGTCGTTCACGGTGACCGCGACGTGGGGCACCTACGAGAGCGTCGACAGCGGCGAGGTCGACAAGAAGGGCCGCAAGATCCGCCGGTACCGGCGCACCCCGGTCGGGATCGTGGAGCCGGTCGCGGTCGCCGACCTGACGCCCGGCCGCACCGTGACGCGGACGCTGAGCGGTGACGTGTGTCTGCGCATCGACATCTACCCCGATACCCGGTTCGGGCGCCGTCTGATCGAGCTCGCGCTGTGCAACGACCGGGAGACGCCGCCGACGATCCCGGTGAACGAGTGGCTGTTCCAGACGAAGCTGCACGTCAGGGCCGATGGTTACGCGGCGGTGTTCCTGCCGGTGCGCGACGTGTTGGAGCAGGACTGGCCGGAGCACGACGAGGAGGTGCGCCGGCTCGATCTGCAGTACCGCAACCGGCTGGAGTTCGCGGTCGGCCGGACCTGTTCGGTGGATTGGAAGGTCGAGCCGGGCGCCCGGCGGGCGACGGCGGTGTGGACGACGTGGCTGCCGGTGGCCGAGACCCCGCAGACGCAGGCCCGAGCCGTCGAGGGCGCGCTGCTCGGGATGGACGCGCTCAGTGCCGCCTCGCCGGAGCAGGTCCGCGCCGGCCTCGCGCCGCTGGTGGACGGCTACCGGGTCTGGCTCGACGGTGAACGGGCGAAGGCGGAGCAGCTTCCGTCGCACCTGCGCGAGTTGGGCATCGAGGTGGTCGACGAGGCGACAGCGGCGCAACGGCGACTCGCCGCCGGGCTCGACCACGTCGTGGGAGACCCGGTGGCGTTCGACTGCTTCACGTTCATGAACCGGGTGATGCGCGATCAGCGGGTCCACTCGCAGATCTCGGCGCGGCGCAGCTCCGACCCGACCCTGTCGTACGACGACGCGAGGGCGCAGGTCGAGGCCGCCGAGCGGGAGCGGCCGTCGGCGTGGCGGCCGTTCCAGCTCGCGTTCATCCTGATGCAACTGCCGGCGCTGACCGACCCGGCCGCACCGGTCCGTAGCGGTGACCGGTCCCGGGTCGAGTTGCTGTTCTTCCCAACCGGTGGCGGCAAGACCGAGGCGTATCTCGGCCTGGCCGCGTACACGTTCGCGATCCGTCGGCGGCAGGGCAAGGTCGACTCGGCGGACGGTCCGCTCGACGGCAGCGATGGTGTGGCCGTGCTCATGCGGTACACGTTGCGGCTGTTGACGGCCCAGCAGTTCCAGCGAGCCACGGCGCTGGTGTGCGCGGCCGAGCTGGCCCGCCGTGAGGACGAGGAGAAATGGGGCAGTACGCCGTTCCGGATCGGCTTGTGGGTCGGCACCGACGTCAGCCCGAAGCGGTGGGACGAGGCCAACGAGCAGCTCACGAAGGCTGGTTCGTTCGGCGGTCACCGGCTGACGGTGCTGCAGGTACAGCGCTGCCCGTGGTGCGGCAGCCCGATCGGGGCGGCAAACGTCAAGGCCGAGAAGGCGTCCCGCCGGGTGTTCGTGCACTGCGGAGACGACCTCGCGCGGTGCCCGTTCGCCAAGGGCGGCGCGGTCACCGAAGGGCTGCCGGTGCTGACGGTCGACGAGGAGATCTACCGGATGCCGCCGGCGTTCGTGATCGCCACCGTCGACAAGTTCGCCCGCCTGGCCCGAGAGGGCGAGGCCGCCAGCCTGTTCGGCTACGTCGGTAAACGGTGTGGCCGGCACGGGTACGTGCACCCCGACTACGCCGGTTGTGACATCCGGACCGGCCACAACGCCGAACCGGGCTTGCCCGCCGCGACGGTGCGGCCCGTGGGTCGGCTCCGGCCGCCGGATCTGATCATCCAGGACGAGCTGCACCTCATCACCGGCGCGCTCGGCACCTCGGTCGGCCTGTTCGAGGTCGCCGTGGAGACGCTCGCGTCATGGCCGCGACCGGACGGCACACCGGTGCAGCCGATGATCGTGGCGTCCACGGCGACGGTCCGCAAGGCCGACGACCAGGTCCGCGGACTGTACGGGCGGCGGGTCGAGATCTTCCCGCCGCAGGTGCTCGACGTCGCCGACACCTACTTCTCCCAGGAGATCCCGGTCGATGCCGACAATCCGGGCCGCCGCTACGTTGGGGTCAGCGCCCAGGGAGTGCGGCTGTCCAGCGCGGAGATCCGGGTCGCCGAGGTGCTGCTGCTGGCCGGGCAGTTGCTGTTCGACCGGGCCGGGTCGGCCGCCGATCCGTACATGACGCTGGTCGGCTACTTCAACGCGACCCGGGAGCTGGCCGGCATGGCCCGCTATGTCGCCGACGACGTGCAGAACCGCATCCGTCAACCGCGGCCCGGGTCGGGTTTCCCGCGCCGGCAGGGCTCCTACGGCCGGCTGGTGACCGGCGAGCTGACGTCTCGGATCGCGTCCGTCGACATCGGCCGGACGTTGGACAACCTGGCCCTGGAGTTCGATCCCGGCTGGTCGACGACGGCGGCGATGCGTCAGCGCCTCGAACACGCCGACACCGGTGAGCGCACTGCCCGGCCGAAGGCGGACCCGTTCGACGTCGTGCTCGCGACCTCGATGCTGCAGGTCGGTGTCGACGTGCAGCGGCTCGGCCTGATGCTGGTCGTCGGCCAGCCGAAGAACACGGCCGAATACATCCAGGCGTCGTCTCGGGTCGGTCGTGACCCGGGCAACCGGCCCGGCTTGGTCGTCGCGCTCGGCAACTGGGCCCGGCCGCGGGACCTGGCGCACTTCGAGCAGTTCCGGCAGTACCACGAGACGTTCTACGCGCAGGTCGAGGCGCTGTCGGTGACCCCGTTCTCGCCGACGTCGCTGGAGCGCGGCATCGACGGAGTGCTCGTCAGCGCCGCGCGGGTGCTGCAGGCGGCCCGCGACGACGGCCTGTCACCGGAGCGCAATGCCTGGCGCATCCGCGACGAGGAGAAGGCCGTTCACGCGCTCATCGATCGCCTGCACGCCCGTATCCTGGCCGCCGCGCAGCAGGAGAAGGTGGCCGACCAGGCCCGATCTCGGCTAGTCAACCGCCTCGACCAGTGGAACAGTCGAGGCCGGTACGCGGAGAAGGCCAGCCAGACGCTCGTGTATGAACGCACCGGCGACAGCAAGGCGTTCCTGCCCTTGGTCAGTAGTCCGGAGCACGCGAAGGCCCACCATGACCTCAAGGAGCGGGCGCCGTTCGTCATCGCCAACTCGATGCGGGAGGTGCAGCCGGAGATCAACCTGCTGGTGAGTCCGCTGCCGGAACGGCTGTTCGTGGTCGAGCCGGACAATGCGCCGCAGTGGGAAATGCCGGCGGAAGGGGATCAGTCGTGACCGTCGACCCGGACGTCCAGCCGATGATCTTCGAGTCGGCGGCGCCGATGGACCCGCTCACCGAGAGCGAGGAGTCGCAGGCCAAGAACCGGGCCAAGGTCGGCTCGGCGCGCCCGTCGTCGCTGCTGTACACCTACGGCGTCGGCGCCGTCATGGACCTGCCGCAGTTCTCGATCATGCCCGCCGGGCTGGACGACTGGGAACCGATCTGGAAGCGCCGCCCGACCGTCCCGACGATCGAGGAACCGCGACTGCTGAAGGTGGTGCAGCTGCACCTCGGGCCGAAGGTTCAGCAGTTGCGGCCGTTCCCGTGGCAGCCGAAGGCACGCGCCCAGTCCAAGGAGGGCTCGGACCTGGGGATCCCGGCCCGGGTGTTCCCCCAGTGGCTGCGCTGCACCGGCTGCGACTACCTCGGCCCGTTGTCGCGGTTCACCTACACCAACACCCACCCGTTCCGGCCCGACCTGGCGACGTTCGAGCATATGAGCTGCCCGGGCCGGGGACTGCGGGCCGGGACGAAGGGCAAGACGCGCCGCAGCCCGGCCGTCCCCGCCCGCTATCTGCTGGCCTGTCCGAACGGGCACCTCGACGAGTTCCCATACGCGCTGTGGGTCCATCGTGGCGGCTCCTGCCCGGACGCCCCGCAACCGGACCTGAAACTGCGCGACAGTAACGTCGGGCAGGGTGCGGGCGCGGTCATCACCTGCGAACGCTGCAAGCAGCGCCGCAGCATGAGCGAGGCGCAGGGTGAAAGCGGCCGGCGGAAGTTGCCAGTGTGTCGTGGCCGTCACCCGCACCTCAACGCCTTCGACAAGCAGTGCGGCGTGGACACCCACCTGATGATGATGGGCGCGTCGAACCTGTGGTTCGCCTCGACCCAGTCGATCATCGTCATGCCCCGCACCGAGAAGGAGGACCAGGCGGCGCTGGCGTCAAAACTGCGGTTCCACCTCGCGCCAGAAAAAATCGAGAAGTACCGGAGCAAGCCGGACATGCTCCGGGATCTTCTCGAAGACAAGTGCGACCTCGCCGACGTCACCGACGACGAGCTGACCGCCGCCGCCGACGAAGCCCTGGCTCCAGCGCCGTCGGAGGAGGAGCGCAAGGAGCAGCTTGACCGGTGGGACCCGGTCGAGCTCTTGGTCCCGGAATGGAACTACCTGCAGAAGCCGACCCTGTTCGCCCAGCAGGAGAACGCCTCCGGGCTCATGGTGACCGAGATGCCGAAGAGCCCCCACCTGCCGGCGCTCGTGCACAGAGTCATCGCGGTCAACCGGATGAAGAAGGTCAACGCCGTCATCGGCTTCACCCGCATCGACGAACTCGACCGGGTCAGCGACGTCAGCACCCGCCTAGTCAAGCTCACCAGGGACCGCCAACCAACGTGGGTCCCGGCGACCGAGGACCGCGGCGAAGGCGTCTTCATACAACTGGACGAAGCCGCCGTCGCGGACTGGGAGCAGAAAATCCTCGCCTCGCCGTTATGGGAAGCCCACCGGTCGGCGCACTGGCGCAACTTCGAACGCCGCTTCTCCAGCACCGCCGCGAACGTCAACCCGAACACCCGCTTCCCGACCCCGCGATACTGGCTGGTGCACACCTTCGCCCATGTGCTCATCCGGGAAATGGCAATGTCCTGCGGCTACGGCGCGGCAAGCCTCAACGAGCGGCTCTACGCGTGGCCGCAGACATCGGACCGGCCAGCCGCCGCCGGGCTACTCATCTGCACCACCGCATCCGACAGCGAAGGCACCCTCGGCGGCCTGGTCGCGCTCAGCGACCCGGACCGCCTGCACGGACTCGTCACCGGCGCGCTCCGGCGCGCTACACGCTGCTCGTCGGATCCCGTCTGCGCACAGCGGGTGCCACGTGAGCCCGAGGACTTCCTGCACGGCGCCGCCTGCCACTGCTGCGCCTTCGCGTCGGAAACCTCCTGCGAACGAGCCAACCGCTTCCTCGACCGCCGGTTCCTGCTCACCCTGCCGAGCGCGGACGGCGACCAAGTGCCCGGCTTCTTCGGCACCGTCGATGCCCGCTGACCCCTACGCCACGCTGGGCGCCTACCTGACCGCCTTCGAGGCCGACCGTCTGGCCACCGCACTCGGGGCAGGCGACACCACCGCGCAGGCGCTCAAAGAAGTGCACACCAGCCGCCGCGGTGAGGCCCGCCGGCTCATCGCCGACGCCGACCTCGGCGACCATCAACGCGACCTGTCGGTCGCGGTCCTCCGGGCGATCTCCGGCGCCCGAGCTGTGCACACGGGCATCACGCCGGTCTGGACGATGCCCGGATCTCAAGCGACGGTCGGGCGGCTCACCAGCGAGGTGCGACGGCTGATCGACGACGCCCGAATGTCGATCGTCTGCTCCAGCTTCAACTTCACCCCCAACTCGCGGATGTGGGAAACGCTCCGTACGGCATCCTTCCGCCCAGGCGTGAGCGTCACCGTCTATCTCGACGCCCACGCAGGCTCCGCCACGACGGTCGCCGCACACCTGCCGAAGGCGACCATCTACCGCACCCTCACTCTGCCCGGTGCGACCAAGCCCCTCGTCAGCCACGCCAAGTTCATCGTCATCGACCGCACGCTGACCCTACTGACCAGCGCGAACTTCTCCTACAACGCGGAGCACAGCAACGTCGAACTGGGACTGCTCGTCCACGACACCGAACTCGCCTCCTCCATCGAGACCCAAATGAGGAACCAGCACGGAATCCTCTATGAGAGGGCGGTCTCGTAGACCAATCCGCGCATCCATTGGCTCAGCCCGGTCCGATGAACCACCTGAGTCTTGCGCCTGCGGCTGTCGCTGTTCGGTGATCATGCTGGCGTGCGGCTTCCACTCAGTGACACCGTCCGCTACACATAGCGTGTGGAGCACATGTACTGGAACCTCGGCGCTTGCGCGGGCGGAGGCATGTTCGAGGTGGAGATGCGCGGCTCGACCGTCCGGGTCTGCCTTATGCTGGGCGCCGACTCCTACCAGGCGTATCTCGACGGTGATGAGTACGAGTACGTCGGCTCAGCCAGACTGGCGGAGTGATCCAGATTTCGGGTCCGTTGTCGTCGGAGTCGCCGTTGCGGGTGAGCTGGGCGTAGTAGCCGCGGGTGCCGTCGTCCCAGCCCCAGGTGCTGCGATGGTCCCAGCCATCGATGAGCACGGCGTAGACCGACATGCGGTATTCCCTTCTGGCGGTGGCCAATGCGCGCCGCTGGTGGGGTCACATGAGCGACATCTGTTCGTGGTCGGGGAGGCCGAAGTGGACGACGCGGGCGGGATCGATGATGCCAGTGCTGACGAACTCGTGGGCTTCGCGGGCGTTGCGAACGTAGACGGGCACCACGGGTGGGAGCCGGTGCAGCGAAGGGGGGCTGGGCCGGAGGATGCCGTGGAGTCGGCGGCGGATGTAGATGGCGATGCCGTAGGCGCTGTCGACGGTGACGCCCAAGGGGTCGAACTCGACGCGGGTTGCTTCTCTTCTCCACAGCGGCTCGGCCACGGCGTCACGTAGCTGGTCGACCTGCGAAGGTGACAGCTGCGCCCACCACCGGCCCGCGGCCATCTCTTCCTCCCGCTCCTGCCGCAGCCGTTGTTCCTCGGCGGCGCGGGCCTGCTCCTGGCGCTGCCGTTCCTCGGCTTCACGCCGTTGTCGGGCCTGCTCGGCTTCGATCTCCCACTGCCGGCGCTGTTCTGCCCAGCGGGCAGCCTCTTCTGCCGCTCGAATCTTTCGCTGCCGTTCCTTCTCCTGCCGTTGGGCCTCGCGTTGGCGTTCTTCTTTTTGACGGCGAGATTCAGCATCGGCCTGGCGTCGCTGCTCGGCTTGGCGTTCTTGCTCTTCCCGTTGGCGTTTGCGCTCGTCCTGGCGTTGCCGCATCGCCTCGTGCCGGGACTCGGCGTCGACGTGGCGGCTGGTGGTCCAGATCAGGTTCCGGCGGCGGTAGCTCTCGCTGGTGGGGTACCAGATTCGCCGGTACCGGGGGCGGATCCGGTGGACGATCGTCTGCTCGTGTAGGACCCAGCGGATAAAGGCGGTCAGCTCCGGGTCGTCGACGGCGATCCAGGTGCCGTGCTCGAGGTGGAACGCGGCGGGCCCGTCGACGACGGTCCACGGCTGGCCGTCGCGCGGCTCCTGGACGCGGATTGACGGCACATTGCCGATCCAGGGCGCTTTCCCGCCGGGGCTTACCCAGCACACGCCGATGCCTTCGGCCCAGTACCGCTCGGTGCGCTCCTGGATGTCCTCGTCGGTGATGGGCGACAGTTGGGCCTCCCAGGCGACACGCTGGGCGCCGTCGTGGGAGGAGGCGAGCACGTCGGCGCGCCAGGTGCCGTCGGGCGCGCGGACCTCCAGCTCGGCGTGCCAGTCGGCGGCGCGGATCGCGGTCGCGAGTTCCAACTTGATTAGATGGTGCTCCAGGGACTCGTTGAGCCAGGCGCAGTCGGCGGGCCGGCCGGGGTCGTGGGCGAAGTAGCGCAGCTTGCGGGCGGACACCTTGGCGTGCACGCCGTGGCCGCACTCGGGGCAGCCCAGCGCGACCCGGGGCCGGGTCTTGTGAACTTGGTCCCAGGTCAGTCCGCGGCCGAGGTCGGGCAGGGTGGCGTCGATGCGGCCGGCCTCGGGGTGGATCGCCGCGAACGCCATGTCACCGCCCTTGCCCCGTCCCGTGCCGGGCGGCCGGGTCGGTCGCGGCGACAGCTTCCGGGCCGGGCCGGGCGTAGCGCTCCAGGGAGCGGACGGAGGCGTGCCGGGAACGGGCGAGCAGGGTGGCGGTGTTGGTGCCGTTCTCGGCTTCGTGAGTGAGCATCGCGTCGTGCGGCTGGTCCAGCGTGAAGCCCTGTGCCTGGTCGACCGGGTCGGCGAGGGAACGGGTCGCGGAAGTTTTTAGTCCACGAATGTCGAAAGGCGATTCCTGCGGTTCGTATACCTCGATCAGTGTTGCAGGCAGCTTGCAGTCGTTGGTCAGTTCGTCGATTGCGACTCGGCATGCCAGCTCGGCTGCGGCCACTACTGCCGTTGGGGGTGTGGGGGAGACGGGCTCGTCGCAGCCATGTTCGTGAGTCGCGCCGGATCGGTATTGGGCCGGGACGGGTTTGAGATGGCTTTCCGCGCCACGTAGAGGAAAGCGGTCGACTCGAGCGATGGTGCCCTGTCGCTGAATACACACGGACAGAACGGGCTTCGCGATGCAGCCGCTTGCCCAAGTGAGTAGGGCCGTGGCGCGCGCGTTCGCCGTGGCGTCTATGACCAGGTCGTGTTCACGGAGCAGCTTCACTGCCTGTTCAGGCGTGGTCAACGTGTCGAAGGTGCCTTCTACCCTGGTCGTATCGAAGCCGAGAGCAGCCAGGCGGCTCTTCACGGCGAGAATCTTGGGGAAGCCGACCATACTTTCCCCGGCGAGGTGGCGTACCAAATTTCCTGGTCGTAGCAGTTGTGGATCGATCAGCGTTAGTTGTCGTACGCCGTGTCGGAACAGCAGGTCGGCGACGAACGATCCGACCGCGCCGGTGCCGACGACCGCAACGCGTCGGTCAGCCAACTTGGCTGCCGCCGGTCCGGCTCGCAGCATTCGGGTCGCCATGCTTGTATCGGCCCCCTCGCAGGATCGCACCTCGAAAGGGGGCGTCTGGGACGGTGCTGGCCGGACGGTGAGCGTGAGGACGCCATCGGCGTCGTGCCGGCGGTAACGCAGTACCACGAACTCGACGATGCCGATCGAGACGAGCCAGATGACTTGTCGGGCGTCCGCGCCGAGGGTGTGACACAGCGATGACCAGTCCTGGATCGGTCGGTCCAGGTGGCCAACGTCGGCGATCCAGGCCAGGTTTCTGTGTTTGCGGCCGATCTTGAGATTACCACTGCCCCGGTCGTTCGTCCGGTTCTGCTTCCGAGCGTCAGGACGGTTTGGCGGCCGTTGCGTTTCGTCGGTGATCGTCACGCGGTAACCGCCGGCTGTGGCGTGGGTGCGTACGCAACCTTTGGTGGCCGCCAGCTTATCGCGGTCGTAGAGCAGGAGACGCTGATCGCGCGGAAGATATCTCTCGAGGTCACAGTCCTCGTCGTTGGGCCAGCCGGCGTCGGTATGTCGCAGCCAGGCGGCGACCTTACGGAGCAGTTGACGTGGGTTACGCCAGGGTGCGCTCTCGACGGTTACGTCGGACGGCCAGAGGCAGAGCGAGCCGTCGGAGTCGCGGTGGAACGTCAGTTCGAGCGGCACTCCGGCGTTGAGGATGCGGATCTGTGGAGGGCCGAAGGGGAATGCGTCGGTGAGCGTCACCTCGATGGTCGCTGTCGCCGCCTCCAGTCCGCCATGGCGCTGCCAACTCAGCGGGCCGTGCAGGGTATTTCCGTCACCGGTGAAGCCGGCGGCGGCGAGCCCGCAGCGAAAGGCGTCTCGCTCGTCGGCGAGTTCCTTCTCCCAATCGCGGCTCATGCGAAGCGATCGTTTCCGGCTGGCACGTGTGTAGCCACTGCGAGCGGACGGTTGCGACTGGGCCTGCTCAGGGCATCACGCGCCGCGGCTGCGGGCCTCGCTCCGAGAACTTGGGCGGTTCGGGCGAGCATGTCGTCGGCGTGATGGGCGTCGGCGATCGCGGTGAAATCGCGTAGCGCCGCCTCAAGCCACTCGAAGAAACGTCGGGCACGCGCGGGGCGGCCGATCCACCGGTCGGCGAAGTTCTCGCCAGGTTCCACCGGGTTGGCGATGATGTACCTACCGAACTTGTGGTCGACGTGTGTTGGCATCTGCTCGACGACGTGGTGAAGCACGTTGAACAGGCCGCCGCGGGGCTCGTAGGACTGGGCGGCAAGGGTGGTGATGATGATCGAGGAGGGGCGATTACCGAGATCGTCGGTGAAGAAGATGTCGCGGTGACGCTTCAGTGCTTGGACTGTCCGCTGTAGCGTCGTCTTGAAGACCCGCCTCGGGAGGGCTTCGATGTCCATCTCCCTCGCTTCAGCGATCTTGAAGGCGCCGGCCCTCCACTCGTCGTACTGGATGTCGAGGAACCAGTCCGCGTAGTCGATCGGGGCTGAGGGGTGCCATCTGGAGGCTTCTGTGTCGGTCACCAAGATGCCGTTCGGTTCAGCCTTGGGGTTGGGGATGGCCGGGAGGATGTCCATGTGGAACGGCAGAGTGTCGTGTACGAAGGTCCAGCACCGGCGCCCCTCGTCGTCCAGCGTGAGACCCAGCTCGGGGTGCTCCTTCGCAAAGTGTTTGAGGGCTTCTCCGACGTCTGCCTTGAGGTCGCCTCGCGCGATCTCCGTCTTGTCGAGGTCGTGTCTACACACCATGTCCAGGTCGTACTCGTCGCGTCGGTGAATGAGCGCGGTTACGGTGCCTAGCCTCATGGATCCTTGCGGGTAGAGCGCGCCTCCGGCCTCGCTGTCGGACCAGTAGTCGCGCAGAAAGCCGCATGCCGCCTTGTACGTGGCTTCGGCGACACTGAATTGATCTTCTGGGATGTCGAACGACTCGATGCCCGCGCCGAGCACCCGGGCAAGCTGATCATCGCGGCTGATGTGCATCGTAGGTCCTCCATGCGTGATAGTGGGCTTCGTGCTGCTGGCTCTGGCCGCTGCTGGACCGGTTTCAAAGCAACGGCCAGACCTTAACGTGCCCCTACGACAAGAAGCGGGGAGGCGAGTTGCCGCCGCAACCAAGGCAGTCGCGACCTAAGATCACCGAAGTGAATAAGATTCTCGTTTGGGCAAAAGCTGCCGGACGATGCACCTTCTGCAACACGCCGGTCGTCGAGGCCGCAGAGTTGGGCGAACCAGTGCCGATTGGAGAACTAGCCCACAACGTCGGCTGGTCGGAGAGCTCACCACGCGGGGAGGATCCACTGTCCTTCCAGCAGCGCGCCGACGCGAGCAACCTTATTCTGGCTTGCAGGAACTGCCATAAGCCGATTGATGACGGCGGCGTTGCGGGGCGCTACACCGTGGAGGAACTCAAACGCCGCAAGCAGGAGCACGAAAGTCGAATCGAAAGTCTCACCGCAATCGGAGCCGACCGATCAGCATACGTGCTTCGCATTGTCGGCGACGTTCGCGGCGTCCCCGCCGAACTGGCACGACCGACGGTGCTAGCCGCAACCACAGCAGCCGGGCTCTACCCAAGAATCCTACCCGGCAGCCACTGGGACTCCGACGCTGACCTTGATCTTCGCAATCGGGGCGACCTGAACACGATGCGGGACTTCGAACGCCTAGCCTCCGAGATCACAGACTTCACGAAGCGCGTGCACGACGGCGTGCGACGCGACGTCGTCACCCGTATCGCCGTATTCGCCTTTGCTCGCATTCCCCTTCTGGTCGCCTTGGGAGCTCGCCTCGACGATAAGGTACACGCCCTTGTCTTCCAACGGCATCGCACAGACGCAATGAACGCATGGACCTGGCCGAGCAGCCAGAAACAACTGACCTTGTTCCGTGTTACGCGAGTCCGAATGGGCAACTCAAGCCAGTCTGTCACCCTGCTCCTAAATCTATCTGGCACCATCCACGAGCAAGACCTGCCCGCGGAAACAACATCGGATCATCACATCTACACCATCAGTCCGGTCCCGCCTGCCGAACCAGGGCCAACCCTGGTCACCTCCCCTGCCGACCTTGCCTCCTTTGAAGGAGCAATGCGGGAATTCCTGGCAACCGTCGAAGCCGACCACGGAAAGCTGGACGCAATCAACGTGTTCGCAGCAGTCGGCATCTCTTCCGCAGTCACCATCGGACGCGTACTGATGCCACACGTGTCACCCGCCCTAGACATTTACGACCGCAGCGATAACGGGAGCTTCTTCTTGGCGCTCCGAGTCCGACGCTAAAAAGCCATTCAGCGGAGACCCGCGATGCCATGGCTCAAGGAGAAGGTGCTGGCACGTCACTGGCTACGTAAGCCCCGAGCATGTCCTGCACCGTCTTCAAGTCGACGCGCGCGGCCAGCGCGAGGGTGGCCGCGCCGTGCCGCAGGTCGTGCAGCCGTACCGGCGGCAACCCGGACGCACCGACCAGGGCGGTGAAGCGGTGGGTGAGCCAGTCCGGCCGGATCGGCCGGCCGTCGGGCCGGGTGAACACCAGCCCGTCCGGCCGCCCGTGATAGAGTTCCACTCGGATACAGGACGACCCTGAATAGCTTCCCCCGGATTGTTCGGCACTCCACCGGACTGGAGCCGTCTTTGACAGACGAGCACCCGAGGAGCACCACGGGTCCACATAGGACGAAACCTCCCGCTTTAGCGGTTGCGTTTACGCAGGTCGGAGGCCGTATTTTATTCGCGGCTTTCGATGCGAGGTCCAGTTTCCTGTGGTCTTTTAATCCTTAGGTTCTGGGTTCGAGTCCCAGGCGGCCCACCTCTGAGCTGGGAAGCTAGTTTTTCATCACTACCTCTTGGCCGTTTCGCAAGGATATTTGTCGGATTTGCGGCGTGGGTGTGCGAGCAACCGTCGAGCACCCAGCATCGGAATGACGCCCGGGACGATCCCCGTGCCGCCGCCGTTCAGGCGTGACCCGTTCTCGCACGCGGCGACAGGTCGTTGGCACGCCGCAGCCGAAGGCGGCGCCGGCTGGGTCCGACTCCGGGGTGCGCATGGTCACGACCCGGATGCGGCCGGCCATGTCGGGCTCGACCGCATCCGGTGTCGCGGAGCATCGCCGCGGCAGGCGGCTGGGGCGTGGGCTTATGCGGCTCGGCGGCGGCGGGGGACGAGTTTGGCGGCGGCTTCGGCTTTGGCGCGCTCCACGTCGAGTTCGGCGATGACCGAGGTGTAGGTGTCGGTCATCGCCAGCGAGGAGTGGCCGAGCAGTTCCTGGATGTCCTTGAGATCAGCACCGGCGGCTTTCAGGTAGGTGGCGGCGCAGTGTCGTAGGTCGTGCGTGCGCCGTGAGGCGCTGTGGTTCGAGTGGAACGTTGAGCTGCTTCAACCAGGCGGTCCTCGTGTTGCGGTGGCTGCTTGACGGCACCCGGATGATCCAGTTGACCCGGGACAACGCGATCAGCCGCAGCACCGGCTACGACTACCTCCACGAGGGCATCACCGTGCTCGCCACCCGGGCCCCGAGGCTCCACGGCGCGTTGCTGGCGGCGAAGGCCGCCGGCTACGACTACGTCCTGCTCGACGGGACTCTGATCGAGACCGACCGCGTGTCCACCCCGGGCCCGACCGAGGGCGTGGACCTGTGGTGGTCGAAGAAACACGCCAACCACGGCGGGAACATCCAGGTCCTCGCCGCCCCGGACGGCTGGCCGTTGTGGACCTTTCCGGTGCGCCCCGGCCGGGAACACGACACCACCTGCCTGCGCACTCACCCCGGCCCGCTCGACGCCCTCACCACTGTCCGCGACGACATGCGCACCCTGGCCGACCTGGGCTACGAAGGCGAAGCCGACACCATCGTCGTCGCGTTCAAGAAACCCAAGAACGAGAAGCTCGGCAGCATCCAACAGCAGTTCAACCGAGCCCACAACCGGCTCCGCGCCGTCGGTGAACGCGGCAACAGCCTCCTCAAGACCACGTTCAAAGCAATACGCAACATCAGCCTCTGCCCATGGAAGACCGGTGCCATCGTCGCCGCAGCCCTGGTCATCCTCCACATCGACCAGCAGCGAACCACCTGAAACCGGACACTACACAACGCCACGCGGCGTTACGCGGAAAGGCTCATTGAGCTAACGGCCCTCTGTGCCATCAGGCTACCCGACCACTTGAGCCCCCGTTGATGTCCGCCCCCGGGGTCGAGACGCGAGTTGATCTACGCCCGCTGCGCCGGGTGGGCGGCGGCGGTGGAAGGCGAGCCCGAGACCTTCGCCGGGCGGGCGGCGGCACTTGGTGGGAACGGATCACCGCCGAGCGTGGCGCAGTGGTTTGCATGCATGGATGTGAACCGGTGCGTTTGGTCGGCGCGGCGGTGAGGGCTCTGCCCGGGTCGACGGAGCCCTCACCGTCGGCTATTCGGCTACCACGATCATGTGGCCCTGTTGGGGGATGCCGTCCATGTTGGTCAAGCTGTACATCTGGCTGGCGGTGGTCAGGTAGTGCTCATCGTGGGCCGGATCCCACACCATGAACTTGTCGATACTGTAGGTGCCGTCGCTGTTCTTGATGCCGGAGTAGCCCTGCACCACCAGGTAGTGCATGGTGAAGTAGTCGTCGTTACTCCACCAGGGGATGTCCTTGGCCTGTACGACGACGGCGGCCGGCTGCCCCAGGTCGACGGAGTAGGCGATCTTGTTCATCACCAGCTTCCACTTGGCGCTGGAGGCGCCCTCGGCGGCGTAGTCGTGGTAGACGTAGTCCGCGATCCCTGACTTGCCGGCGAGTTCGTCGTTGAGTACGTCACGCACATCCCAGGGCCAGGTGCCGAGCGAGTCGGTGCCGAGCATGGTGGCGTACTCCGCCTGGGTGCGCAGCGGCGTCTTGCCCAGCGATTTGAGGATCGCCTGCATTGCGGTCGGCCCGCACCAGGTGCCGGTCTGCTGTCTTTCGCCGTCGACGTTGCGGCTGGCCACCCGCAGGGTGCGCTTCCAGCCACCGTTGATCTCGATGTCGGTCTGCAGGACGGTCCTTCCTCCGTTGGTCGAGACGAAGCTCGAACCGTCGCAGGATCTGTCGTTGCTGAAATAGGCGGCCTGGCAGGTGTTCAGTGTCAGGTCACCACCTGAATCGATCATGGTGAGTTTGCCGCGAACGACCGCTGAGGTGCTCAGCGGCACCGCGTACAGGTGCGGCTTGACGCTTGCGCCAGAGAATTCCAGGCAGCCGGTGTAGTACACCCCCGGGTAGGACGATTCGGCGCAGAGTTCCTCGCCGCTGTCGACGCCGTCGTTCTCGTCGTCCTGGTCGGAGACTGCCTTGGTGCCCCACTTCTTGTCGGTGGAAGGATCGGCGACCGGGGCGACCACGGCGTAGATGTTGTCGTAGCTGTGCACGGACCCTGGGCTGTTCGGGTTGAACGGGCCGACCTTCTTCACAGTGTTGCCGTAGTTGCCCTCGATGGTGGTGATCCGGCCGTCCGGCAGCACATCGACGACGATGCCGATGTGCTTGCTGGAGTAATAGCCGTAGCCGTACAGGACCACGTCGCCTGGGCGGATGTTGGACTTCGAACGCAGCAGGCCGTGGTTACGGCCCCAGGTCTCGAAGGTGCCCGAGTACGGGAAGTACACGTCGATGCCGGCCTGCTGCCAGGCCCACGACGCGAACATCGAGCACCACGGGTCGCCGCACTTCACAGTGCCGTGGTTGCCGTAGGGGTTGCAGTTGTCGCCCCACTCGTCGGTGCCGAGTTGGCTTTCGGCGGCGTTGACGATCGCTGATCGGATGTTCGCCGAGGCGACGCTGCCCGGGTTCGGTGTGGCCGGCACCGTCGGGTTGCCCGGCCCGCCGCTGGGCTTGGGGTCGTTGTCGCAGCGCGGCAGGATGATGTCGACCGCGCCGGTGTAGACGTAGAAGTCGGGGACCCAGAGCCCGTCGCTGGTCCTGTCCCACACCGCGGATCCACCGTAGTTAAATTCGCCGTACGCCTGGCAGGTGATGCTGATGTAGCTGCCACCCGGGTACTTGTCCCAGACGTTGGCCGAGGTCAGGCTCTTGCCGTGGTAGCCGTTGAGGGTGGTCTTGGCGAGGTATCCGTTGCCGCCACCGGACGGCCCGTCGCTGTCGCACTGGCTCATCACGATGCTGTTGGAGCCGGTGATGACGTAGAAGTCGGGGATCCAGAGCCCGTCGCTGGTCCTGTCCCAGATCGCCGAGCCACCGTAGTTGACTTCGCCGTACGCCTGGCACATGAGGGTGACGTAGCTACCCTCGGGGTACTTGTCCCACACGTTGCTTGAGCCGAGGCTCTTCCCGTGGTAGCCGTTCAGCGTCGTGCGGATCTTGTACTGGGTGCCGCCGTTCGGGTTGCCGCCGCCGCCACTGATGCCGAGGGAGGAGCAACTCGACACACCGGCGATCTGGCCGTTGGTGCCGGTGGTCACGTACGCGTCGGGGACCCAGTAGCCGTCCGTTGTGTAGATCCACAGCGTGGAGCCGGCGACGCTGGCCCCGTGGTCCTGGCAACGAACGTAAAGCGAACTACCGTCCGGGTATGCGTCGACGCGGATCCGATCGTTCGGATCGGCGCTACCGCGGCCGTCGATGGCGAACTTCACCGGGTACGGGCCCGAGTTGGAGCCGCCGCCCGATGGGGTGCCGTTGATGCCGATGGAGAGACAGCGCGGGACGCCCGCGACGAAGCCACTGGTGCCGGTCCGCAGGTAGGCGTCGGGAATCCAGTAGCCCTCGCGGGTGTAGCCCCAGATGGTGCTACCACCGGCGGTCAGGCCGGAGTCCTGGCAGCGTAGGTAGACCTCCTCGTTGGTGGTGTACAGGTCGGTCGCGGTGCGGTTGTTTGGGTCCATGCTGCCGCGTCCGTCGATCGCGGTGGTGGCCGGATAGGGCCCGTATAGCGGGAAGGTCGGATCGGCCTGTGCGGGAGACGCGATCGCCACGGCGGTGGCCAGTGCCATGCAGGCACTGCCGCCCGCGGCGATCACGCGTTGCAGGATACGCAACAGTGATGCTCCGTTCCGGGTATGTGAGCGTCCAACGCTAGGTTCTGCCACCCCTGCCAGACAGGTGCGGGGAGGTAAAGCTCCCCGCATCGTCACCCGTCGACCCCGGCCACGTGGATTGCGGTTGGGCGCCGACGTACCACTCGGTCATAATGGCCGGCGATGGTTCACACTGATGCGTCGGCGTTCCATCGAATGGCCGTCGACGACGCGGAACTGGATCTCGGAGTCGACGGTTGCACGAACGCGGTGCAGGTCGGCCGGGGCGGGTTCGGAGTCGTCTACCGGGCTTGGCAGCCGGATTTCCACCGCTGGGTCGCGGTCAAGGTACTCGCGGCGGATTGGCACGGCCCGTCTCGATCCCGCTTCGAGCGGGAACTGAAGACGCTGGGCCGGCTGTCGGACCACCCGCACATCGTCACGCTGCACCAGGCCGGCCGCACCGCCGCCGGCAACCCGTACCTGCTGATGGCGTACGAGGAGGGCGGTTCGCTCGCCGACCGGCTGGCCGCCGGGGTGGTGGCGAGCAGGCCCGGCGCGAAGGTCGGGGAACCGTCCTGGGTTCCCGCTGTCGCCGGCGGGATCGCGATCGCCGGCGCCCTGGCGACCGCGCATCGAGCCGGCGTGCTGCACCGCGACGTCAAACCAGCCAACATCCTCATCTCGCGCTACGGCGAGCCGAAGCTCGCCGATTTCGGCCTGGCCCGACCGTGCCTGGCCACGCCGGGCGTAGCCCGGCGCCTGGTGACCGCGAGCGTGCCGCACGCCGCGCCGGAAGTCCTCCGCGGCGAGCCGGCCTCGGTCGCGTCAGACGTATACGCACTCGCCTCGACGGTGCTGCACTGGATACGCGGTGTACCGGCCTTCGTCGACGACTCCGAGGTCGAACTGCTGCGGCGGATCGCCACCGAGCCGGTGCCTGACCTGCGCGCCGGCGGCGTGCCCGACGCGGTGTGTGTGGCCCTGGAACGGGCCATGGCGAAGGACGTGGCCCGGCGGCAGCCGACCGTATCCGCCTTCGCCGAGGAGTTACGGCGGGCGCAGCGGGCGGCGGGTCAGCCGGTGACGCCCCTCGTGCTCCATCTTGACGGCGGCGCGACTGCGACACGGGAACCGATCCGGCCCCGCTTCTCGTTGCCCGAACGCCGGGCCGCCCCGGCTGCGAACCTCACCACCACCGTCGCACGGGCGACGCCCAAGACGCGGCTATCCAGGTCCGCGCTGACGCGCACCGTCGGGATGCTGGTCACCGGGGTGATGGGGCTGGGTATCGCTGGGTCGGCGGCGCAACCCCCGGCCGGCCGGGTGGTGGTCCCGGCAGAGCTGGCAATGGGCGAGGAGGAGGTCCACACCTCTTCGGAAGAGCAGGCGGTGACCGTCCGCAACGCCGGGGCTCGGGAGGTTCGGTTGACCAGCGTGGCACCGGCCGGTCCGCACGCCGACGACCTGCGGGTGACCAGCGAGGGGTGTACGGCACGGGAGATGGCCTCCGGGCAGCGATGCGAGGTGCGGCTGGTCTTCACCCCCAAGGGGCCGGGAATCCGCACGCCGCTGCTGGCGGTGACGGTGGCCGGGCGCGCGACACCACTGACCGTGCGGATCGTTGGCACCGGCCGGCTCCGCCCGGCCAGCAAGGACGACGCACCGCCGGGACGCTGCTACGACGACGCCGTCCAGGTCGGGCCGTCCGACTATGGGTACGCGGACGGCCTACGCGCGCTCTCCGTGAAGCAGTACTGGTCGCCGGCGTGCCGGGCGGCGCTGGCGTACGTCTGGGTGTGGAAGCAGTATCGGGACAACGCGATGCTCGACGACGGCACCTGGACCGTGCAACTCTCCGTCCATCCGGTCGCCGGCGACGGCGGCACGCGGCAGCAGGCGCAGGGGCAGCCCTTCGAGCTGTGGACCGAGCCGTTCACCCTCAGCACTGGCTGCACGGCGGCGACAGCGACCCTGACGCACCGGCGCACGGGTGCGTCAACGACGGCGACAACCGAGCCTTACTGCCGGTGAGCACGGGCGGCTACTTCGAGGTGCACCTGGCCGGTCCGGTGCGCCTGGTGCCGCTGACCGCCGAGGCGCTCACCATCGGGCGGGCACCGGGCAACGAGGTGACCATCGACAGCAAGCTGGTGTCCCGACTGCATGCGCTGGTGGAGCGGTTCTCGGCCGGCTGGTCCATTCGGGACCTGGGCAGCACGAACGGCACCACCGTCAACGGCTACCCGCTACGTCAGGCGCAGGTGCTGCGGGACGGCGACCGGGTCGGGATCGGGCCGGCCCAACTGGTGTTTCGTCCGCCGGACGGGCCGAACGGCACGCGCACCCACGGGGTGGAGCCACCGCCCCCGCTGCCGGCGCTGACCCCCCGCGAACAGGAGGTGCTGACGGTGCTCTGCCGGCCCTACCTGGTGGGCGGAACCCCGTTCCCCGAGCCGTCGACGGTTCGGGCGATCGCCGTCGCGCTGCACGTCACCGAAAGCGCGGTCAAGAAGCACCTCTCCCGGCTGTACGACAAGTTCGGCCTGACCGGCAACGACGACCGCCGGCGGCCCCGGCTGGCCGGAGAGGCCGTCCGCCGGGGCGCCACCCGTGCCCACTGACCCTGCGTTGTCGGCCGGTCGGGCGGATCAGCAGGCGTACGACTTCGCCCAGCGGTAGTCGGCCTTGGCCTTCATGTTCTTGCCCCAGAAGGCACCGTAGTGGCAGAGCACGACCCAGGTCTGCGGACCGACCCAGCCGTCGACCCCGACGCCTGCCGCACGCTGGATCTTGCGGATCGCCGCCTCCGTCTTGGCGCCGTAGATGCCATCCCGGGCGACCGGACCCGCCTCGGAGCGGCCCGCGTTGGTGATCGAGATGACGTTCGCGATCCCCTGGATGGCCTTGACGCAGTTGCCGGTACCGCCATAACCGTAGTGGTACTGACGGCAGGGGGCCGTGGCAGCGGAGGCCGGAGCCGCTGTCACGACCATGGCCGAGAACACCAGCGCGACAGCCGTCAGTAGCGCACCAATCCTGCTGAGCATAAACGTCGATCCTTTCGGGACCAGTCGTCGGTACGGTGAAAGGGAGTAGGCCGAGGACGTCGGATGTCCGCTGGTCGGTCACTGATCCCGGCCAGTTGGCCTCGGCAGGACTAGGCGAAGGCCGATGTGGGTACTCCCTCGGACGCCGGAACAGTACGCCGGGGTTCGTACAACCCACGCACATCTGGCGTACAGACCGCCGCAGCCGCCCTCACCACCCGGTCACCGTGTCGCTCGCGGTCCCTGCTCGCGATCCAGCATCAGCCGAACGGCGATGCGCCTGGCGGACGGCGATGGGCCGCAGGCAGCGGATGCCACCTGCGGCCCATCGACCTTCACCGTCCGGTTGATCGTCCCCGTCGGGGCCCGGGAACACCGTGCGGTGGGCTCAGGCGCAGATCGCCTGGATGGCCAGGCCGTCGCTGGGCACGCCGGTCAGCGAGAGGCGGACCGAGGTGAGGCCAGCGTCCGGGTAGAGGCTGTTCAGGAAGGTCTGACCGGTCGTGCCGGGTCCCGTGGCCCCGCCGGCCGAATGCACCTGCTCGGCTCCCGGGCAGGAGTGGCTGGCCGAACTGACCCCGGTCTGCACCGATCCCTCGGCCGCCGCCCCCACCGGGTTGACGCAGACGGCGTACGCGGTGACCTGCCAGTTGCCCGAGTAGGTGCCGTCCTCTGCGGCAGCGGCCCGGGCGATGTCCAGGGGACCGGAGGCTCGGGACATCTGCAGGCCGACGCTACCGAAGCCGCCGCCGGCGATGCTCGCCCCGCTACCGAGAACCCGCTGGCTGCTCGGCAGACGCTGCGCATCAACGAGGAAATCGGCAACCGGCACGGGGCGGCCACCAACTGGCGTAGGGCTGGCTGCGCCGAGGCGGCGGCGCTGGCGCTCCTGGAGGGAGCCGGGCATCCGGACGCCGCCGCCGTCCGCGCCCGCCCGGCCGGTTTGAGCAGAGGACACCTCCGGGCCTCTTCCACCGTCAGGGTTGCCGGGTCAGGTAGCCGCTCGACCGCAGAGGGCGGGTCACTCCGGCGCTGACCGAACGGCCCGTACCCGGTCGGGCATACCCGGCCGGACGCTCTTTCCGCCGCCCGCCGGTCCCTTATGGAAGCTCCTTTACCTGCGCAGACTCGTCACCGAGACCTCAGCCAGGCGCGAGAGAGGGGCGGTACCGGTGAGTCGAGCCGTGACCACGGAACACATCGAACAGCTGCCCGAACTTCCGATGGAACGTGAATGCCCTTACCACCCGCCAGCAGGTTACCGGGACCTTCGTGAGCGGGGGGCGATCACCCGGGCGTCGCTCTACGACGGGAGGCCGGTGTGGGTCGTCTCCGGATACTCGGCGGTCCGGACGATCTTGGCCAGTCCGCACACCACCGTGGACGCTCGGCACCCGGACATGCCGGTCCCGGTGCCGGGGATGGCGAGTCTGCGACAGAGTGGTTCGCCGACCATCGAGGCGTTACTGCGTACCGACCCGCCGGAGCACTCGCGGCAGCGGCGGGCGGTGCTCTCCAGCCTGACCTTCAAGAAGATCAGCGCACTGGAGTCGGAGATCGCCCGACGCACCGACGTCTACCTGGACCGGATGCTGGCGATGTCCCCGCCCGTCGACCTGCTCGACGTGTTCGCGAAGCCATTGGTCGCGGAGATCTTGGGCCGGCTGCTCGGCGTCCCCGAGGCCGACATCGAGCACTTCCAGGCGGTGACCTACAAACGGTTCAATCCGATCCGGTCGATGACCGGATATCTGATCCACCTGCTCACCGAGGGTCGCCACGACCTGCGGGAGGGGCAGCTGCGGGAGCTGGCCGGACGGGTCGACGCGGGCGAGCTGTCCACCGAGGAAGCCGCGAGCCTGGGCCTCGCACTGGTCCTCGCCGGACAGGACATCACCGTCAACACGCTGGGCCTGAGCGTGCTCACGCTGCTCGACGAGCGCACCCAGCTCGACCTGCTCCGGGCCGAGCCGGAGCGCTGGCCGGACGCGGTCGAGGAGCTGCTGCGCTACCTGTCGCTCACCGGCGGCACGGTACGCGTGGCTACCGCCGACCTTGAGGTGGCCGGCCAACTGATCCGGGCCGGTGAGGGGATGATCCTGCTGATCCCCGCGGCGAACCGGGACGCCGAACGGTTCGAGCGTCCCGACGAACTCGACGTGCGGCGGTCCTCGCGCGGCCACCTGACCTTCGGCTTCGGCATCCACCAGTGCATCGGCCAGCACCTGGGCCGGCTGGAGTTGACCACCGCGCTGCGCGCTCTCTTCGAGCGGATCCCCGGGCTGCGACTGGCCGTGCCGGTCGAGCAGGTCCCGGTCAAGCAGGGCGTGGTGTTCGGGCTAGGCCGGCTGCCGGTGCGGTGGTGAGCCCGATGACCATCCGGCTCACCGTCGAAACGGACCGCTGCCTCGGCGCCGGGCACTGCGTACGGCTCGTGCCGGAGGTGTTCGACGAGGACGACTACGGGACGGTCGCACTGCTGGTGACCGAGCCGGATCCCGGTCAACTGCCGGCCGTCCGGGAAGCCGCACAGCTCTGCCCCAACCGGGCGATCTCGATCCAGACGACACGGCAGGAGCGTGAACGGTGACCAGCTTCAGGGCCCGAATGGAGATCAACGCCGAGCGGCTCGGCGAGCGGACCGCCTTTACCTATGCGGCTGATCCGCTGCTCGACGGCGCATCCGTCAACTACTCCTATGCGCAGATCCACGACGCCGCCCGCCGGGTCGGCGCGCTGCTGCAGTGCCGGCTCGACGCCGGTGACCGGGCGATGCTGCTCTATCCGCCCGGCCCGCAGCTCGCCCTGGCCATCCTCGGCTGCCTCTACTGCGGGGTGATCCCGATCGTGGTGCCGATGCCGGACGGGCAGCAGCGCCGAAGCCAACGGTTGATCGCCATCGTCCGCAACGCCCGGGCTACGGCCCTGCTGACCGAGGCGAACGTGGCCGGAGACGTCACGGCGTGGGCGGCTGCGGCCGGCGTGGCCGACCTGCCGTGCCTGGTGACCGACGCGATCGAGCTGCCCGACGCGGAGCAGCTGCGGGAGCTGCCCGAGGAGCCGGGCCGGATCGCCTTCCTCCAGTACACGTCGGGCTCCACCAGCCAGCCGCGTGGAGTGGTGGTGACGCACGCCAACCTGG
This sequence comes from Micromonospora sp. LOL_024, assembly GCF_048060415.1. Classification (NCBI taxonomy): domain Bacteria; kingdom Bacillati; phylum Actinomycetota; class Actinomycetes; order Micromonosporales; family Micromonosporaceae; genus Micromonospora; species Micromonospora sp. LOL_024. Next base: position 15,603 of record NZ_JBHMIS010000010.1, on the reverse strand, counting down.
CCGACAACGCCGGTGTCTACCAGCGCATCCTCGACATGCCGTCGGATGCCCGGTTCGGCGGTTGGCTGCCGATGCACCACGACTTCGGCCTGATCGGGCTCTTGCTCTCCCCCTTGTTCGTTGGCGGCAGCACCGTGCACATGCCGGCGTCGGTCTTCCTGCGCCACCCGCAGAGCTGGCTGTTCCTGATCGATCGCTTCGACGTGCACGCCTCACCGGCACCCAACTTCGCCTTCGAGATGTGCCTGCGCCGGATCCCGCAGGAGAAACTCGCCGGGCTGGACCTGTCCCGCTGGCGCCTGGCGATCAACGGTGCCGAGCCGATCCAGGCGAGCACGCTGACCCGCTTCCGCGAGCGGTTCGCGCCCTACGGCCTGCGGCCGACGACGGTCGGACCCGGTTACGGGCTGGCCGAGGCGACCCTCGCGGTGTCCTGCTCGGGCCAGCGCCGACTGCCGCGGATCACCCGGGTCGACGCGGAACGGCTGGGTCGCGGGGAGCTTCGGCCGGTGCTGGCGGCGACCGACGGCGGTGCCCGCGACCTGGTCGGCTGCGGCGGCGTATCCGAGATGGACATCCGGATCGTCGACCCGCGCAGCCGCACGCTGCTTGCCGACGGCGAGGTGGGTGAGATCTGGCTGCGCGGGCCCAGCGTCGCGCGTGGCTACTGGGAGAACCCCGACGCCACGGCCGCGGTCTTCGACGCGGAGACCGCGTGCGGCGAGGGTGGCTTCCTGCGCACCGGCGACCTCGGGGTACGCCTCGACGGGGAGCTCTACGTCACCGGGCGGATCAAGGAACTGCTGATTGTTCGCGGGCGGAACCTCTACCCGCAGGACCTGGAGGCCGAGGCACGGTCGGTGCACCCGGCCCTGGCGCTCGGCGTCGGCGCCGCCTTCAGCGTGCCGGTACCGGAGGAGCAGGTCGTGCTCGTGCACGAGGTGCGGGGCGGCAAGGCGACACCGGCGGAGCTGGCCGAGATCACCACGGCCGTACGCCGGCAACTGTCCCGCGAGTTCGGGGTGGAGGCGAGCGTGGTGCTGGTCCGCCCCGGCGCGGTGCAGCGCACCACCAGCGGCAAGATCCAGCGGGTCTCGGTCCGGGAGTCCTTCCGGGACGGTTCGCTCGTCGGCACGTACGCCGATCTCACCCCTGAGGTCCGGGCCCACCTTGCCGGGCGCGACCAGCGCGAGCTGGCCGGAGCCGTCCGGTGACCGCCGTCACCGCATTGTCGGCGGACCTGCTGGACGCCGCCCTGGCCGCGGCCGAGCCGATGGGCGCGGAGCGGGTCGCCGAGCTGGACCGGACGGAAGCCTTCCCCGCCGACGCCTGCCGGATCCTGGACGAGTTGGGGGTGCCCGGCTGGTACGTGCCGGCCCGCTTCGGCGGCGCGCTCAGGGACCATTCGCAGCTCGTCGAGGTGGTCCGCACGATCGCCCGGCACGACCTCACGGTGGCGATCGCGCACGCCAAGACGTACCTCGGCGCGGTCTGTGTCTGGGTGGCCGGTGATCCGGCACGGGCCGAGTCGCTCGGCGCGCGGATCCGGTCCGGCGCGGTGCTCTCCTGGGCGCTGACCGAACGCGGGCACGGCAGTGACCTGCTGGCCGGCGAACTCACCGCCACCTCGTGCGACGGCGGATACCGGCTGGACGGTGCGAAGTGGCCGATCAACAACGCCACCCGGGCGGAGACGGTCTGTGTGCTCGCCCGCACCTCGGCCGACGCCGGAGCGCGCGGCCACAGCCTGTTCCTGGTCGACAAGGACCAGCTCGCGGCGGGCAGCTACCGGCCACTGCCGAAGGTGCGTACGCACGGCATCCGGGGGGCGGACATCAGTGGCATCGCCTTCGACGGCGCGATCGTGCCGGCCGGGGCGCTGGTCGGGCGGCCGGGCGAGGGTCTGGAGATCGTACTCAAGGCGCTCCAGCTGACCCGGGTGATGGCCGCCGGGCTCTCGCTCGGTGCGGCCGACCGGGCACTGCGGTTGACCGTGCGGTACGTCCGGGAGCGCGAACTCTACGGTCGCCGGTTGATCGAGCTGCCGCACGTGCGCCACAGTCTCGGGGAGATCTTCACCGCCGTGCTGGTCGCGGAGTCGGTCGTGATGTTCGCCGGGCGGGCGGCCGGCACGCTCACCGGCGAGATGAGCGTCTACTCGGCGGTCGCCAAGGCGCTGGCGCCGACCCTGATCGACGAGGCGGTCGCACACTGCGGCGAGTTGCTCGGCGCCCGCGCCTTTCTCAGCACCGTCTACGAGCACGGTTCCTTCCAGAAGCTGGAACGCGACCACCGCATCGTCGGCATCTTCGACGGCAGCACCTTCGTCAACCGACACTCGTTGATCAACCAGTTTCCCCGGCTGGTGGCCGGCTGGCGCGCACGCAACCGCGACGACGCCGGCCTGCGCGCCGCCACCGACCCGTACGGCGAGCCGGCCGAGCCGGGACGGCTGGAGTTGTTCTCCCGCACCGGGTGCAGCCTCGTGCAGAACCTGCCCGTCCTGGTGGAACGGGTCCGCGGCGATGCGCCCGAGTCCGTGGTGCGGCTCGCGGAGCACCTGCTCCAGCGGTGCGACCGGCTGCACGACGAAATGGCCGACCTGCCGCCGCAGGGTGTCGCGGCCACCGCGGCGGCCTTCGACCTGGCGCACCGGTACGAGCTGTGCGTGGCCGCCGCCGCAGTGCTGTCCCGCTGGTCCACCGAACCCGCCCGGCCGGAACTTGCAGCCGCCTTGGCTCTGCTCGCCGCCCGCCTCGGCGGCCACCGCCCCGACCCGGCCGTCTTCGACCGGCTGACCGACGAGCTCAAGGAGCTGTCATGACGGCCCCCGCGCGCCTGGACGACCTGGAACGCCTGCTCGGCGACCCCTCCGACGACGACAACCCGATCGGCAACACCGCCGTGCTGGCGGCCGACGAACGGGACGAGATGTTCGCCGCCGGCGAGCGCGTCCTCGACGGCTACTGCCTGAACGCCGAGTTCGTGCCGCGCCGCCACGGCGGACGGCTGGCCGGCGCCGACGACCTGATCCAGGTGCTGCGTACGGTCTTTCGGCGGGATCCGGCGTTGGGCCTCGGCTACGGCGTCAGCTCGTTCATCTCGTCGGTCAACGTGTGGGCGTCCGGCTCGCCGGAGCAGGCCCGCTGGGTGGCCGGGACCTTGTTGTCCAACCAGAAGATCGCCTCGGCGTATCACGAGCTCGCGCACGGTAACGACTTCTCCGGCGCCGAATTCGCGGCGCGTCCGCAGGCGCACGGTGGCTGGCGGCTGACCGGACGCAAGGAGGTGGTCACCAACGTCAGGCGGTCGCGCGGGCTGGTGCTGTTGGCCCGTACCGACGAGCGGGCGGGCAGCCGCAGCCACTCGCAGATCCTGGTGGACAAGCAGGCGGTGCCGGCCCGGACGATGCGCGACCTGCCCCGTTTTCCGAGCGTGGGCATGCGCGGCGTGCAGCTGGGCGGCATCGAGTTCACCGACTGCCCGGTGGGCGACGACGCGGTGGTCGGCCGGCCCGGTCAGGGCATCGAGACGGCACTGCGCTCGTTCCAGCTCACCCGGACCGCGATCCCCACGATGCTCGCCGGGGTGCTGGACTCCGGCCTGCGGCTCACCCTGGACTTCGCGGTCGGCCGGCGACTCTACGGGCGCTCGGTCGTCGACCAGCCCGAGGTACGCCGACTACTCGTGGACGCGTACCTCGACCTGCTGATCTGCGACAGCCTCGGCCTCGTCGTGTCCCGCGCGCTGCACCTGCTCCCCGGCCAGACCAGCATGTACGCCTCCGCCGTGAAGTACCTTGTCGCGAAGCGCCTGATGGACGCCATGCACCAGCTGTCCCTGGTGCTCGGCGCGAACTTCTACCTACGCGAGGGCCCCTACGGCATCTTCCAGAAGTTGCTGCGGGACCTGGCCCCGGCGGGGTTCGGACACGCCGCCAGGGTCGCCTGCCTGGGCACCATGCTACCTCAGGTGCCCTTGCTGGCACGGCGTGGCTGGGTGAACCCGGAGCCGGCCGGCCCGGACCTGTTCCGGATCGGCGAGGAGTTGCCGGAGCTGCCGTTCGAACGGCTGCGAGTTTCCGCGGGCGGGCTCGACGGCCTGGCCGGCTCGCTGAACGCAGCCGCCGACCAGGTCGCCGGCGACTCTACGGAGCCGCAGCGACTGCGCTCGCTCGCCGGGCAGTTCCGTGCCGAACTCGGCGACCTGGCCGAGGCAGGTGCCGCGCTGCACCCCTCGGATCTGGGCATCGACGCCCGCGTCGAGGTGCTCGGCCTGCCCGCCCGGTACGCCACCGTACTCGCGGCCTCGGCCTGCCTGAACGTCTGGCTGGCCCGGGGTGACCGACCGACGTGGGTCCTCGCGGCGTTGGACCGGCTCGCCCGCAGCCTCGGCCGTCCCGGTGTGGACCGGAGCAGCCTCTACCGCGAACCCCTCTACCAGGAACTGGCCGCCCGGCACGCCGACCGGCGCAGCTTCGACCTGTCCCGTCGGGTGCTGCCGGGATGACCCGGTAGCCGACGGACACCGGCATCCATCCGAGAAAGGAAACCGACATGGCATCGAACGCCGAGGGTCCGGCCGACCTGCGGGCCTGGTTGACCGGCTGCGTCGCGCAGTACCTGCGCCGCCCCGAGAGCGAGATCGACCCCACCGTCCGCCTCGCCGACTACGGCCTGGACTCGGTCTACGCGCTCGCCCTGTGCGGCGACATCGAGACGCACCTGGACTTGCGGCTCAGCGAGACGCTGGTCTGGGACTACCCGACCGTCGACGAACTCGCCGCGCACCTTGAGGAGATCGTCGCCGCGCAGCAGCCCGCGGGTGCGCGGTGACGAGCATCGAGGCGGTCTCCGCCTACCTGCCGTCGACGGTCGTGCCGATCGAGGAGATCGGCGAGCGCCTGGCGATGGATCCCAAGCAGGTGCGCACGTTCCGCCGCTTCTACGGCCTCTCCGAGGTCCGGTACGAGCCGGAGGGCGATCTCGCCCAGCTGATGCTCAACGCCGCCGAAAAGCTCACCTCGCTGACCGGCCGGCAAAGCCAGGTCAGGTACGTGCTACAGGCACGCACCCTGCAGACCGTGGCGCCGTACCCGGAGAACCCGCTGCACGAGGTGCGCCAGGCGCTCGGCCTGGAGCACGCGGTCTCGTTCGCGGTCACCCAGCACGCGTGCGCCTCGGGCCTGCTGGCCGTGCATCTCGCCGGTGAGCTGCTGGCCGCGGACGGCGACCCGCACGCCCTGGCCCTGGTGTTCGCCGGGGAAAAGGCGTTCGCGCCGACCGCGCAGCTCATCCCGAACACCACGTTCATGGGCGAGGGCTCGGCCGCCGTGCTGGTCGGTCTGGGCAGCGGGCACGACCGGCTGCTGGGTTACGCCACCCGCACGTACGGGCAGTTCAACGCGGGCCTGCGGATGACCGCCGAACGGGCCGCCGAGTTCGAGGCGATCTACCAGGACGGCTTGGCGGCGGTGGTCCTGGCGGCGGTCGAACGCGCCGGCATCGGTCTGGCCGACGTGAACCTGATCCTGCCGCACAACGTGAACCGGCTCTCCTGGGTGCGGCTGTGCAGGCAGCTCGGCTACCCGGTGGACCGGGTGCTGCTGGACAACATCGCGGTGACCGGCCACTGCTTCTGCGCCGACTCCTTCGTCAACTACCAGACCGCGTTGGAGTTGGAGCGGCTCGCGCCGGGCGACCGCTACCTGATGGTCGCCGTCGGACTCGGCGCGACCTTCTCCGCCATGGTCTTCGAGCACTAGGAGGTGTGATGACCGCACAGTTCATTTCCCGGCTGAAGACCGCGGTGGTTGGTGAGCAGGATGCTCGCTTCGTCTTCCTCGGCAACTTCGAGGTGGAGGACGTCTGGGGCGAGGGCGAGCCGGGCCTGCCACGGATGGCGTTCGGCGCCGGCAGCGCCGTGGTGAACCGGATGGACGAGTTCGCGATGCTGCTGGCCGGCCCCGGTGACCGGGTGCTGCTCAAGGCCGCTCCGGATCCCGACTACCTGTCCTTCCTGGCGGGCCTGGGGGTGGCCCTTCCGGAGATCCACACCGTGGCCGCCCAGAACCCGCAGCACACCGTCAGCCAGGATGTGCTCGACGACCCGGAGTTGCTGCGTCTGGTGGCCGGGTGGGCGGAGCAGGGCGCGTACCTCTCGGTGCACGGCGTCTCGGTGCTGGAGGAGGAGATCGCCCGGCGTACCGGGATCCGGATCGCCGCCAGTTCGGCGGAGACCTGCAAGGCGGTCAACAGCAAGGTCTACAGCCGCCGGATCGCCGACGAGCTGGGCCTGCGGCAGCCGGCCGGCCGGGGCTGCCTGATGCTCGGCGAGTGGTCGTCGGCGGTGGCCTGGGCGAAGGAGGTCCTGGCGTCCGGTCGCCGGGTGGTGGTGAAGGACGCCTACGGGGTGTCCGGCAAGGGCATCGTCGTGGTCGACGACCCTCGGCGACTGGACCAGATGGACCGGATGCTCGGCCGCAAGGCCCGGGCCAGCGGCTCCGAACGGGTCGGTCTGGTGGTGGAGGAGTTCGTCGCCAAGCGGGCCGACCTGAACTACCAGATGACCGTCGGACGTGACGGCGACGTCAGGTTCGACTTCGTCAAGGAGGCGATCACCGAGTCCGGCGTACACAAGGGGCACCGCATCCCGGCCCGGCTGGGCGAGCGCCAGGAGGCGGAGATCCGCGAGGCCGCCCGGCTGCTCGGCGAGCGATTGCACGCCGACGGCTACGTCGGGGTGGCCGGCGTCGACGCCATGGTCGGCGACGACGAGCGGCTGTTCCCGGTAACCGAAATCAACGCCCGCTACAACATGTCCACCTACCAGTTGCCGCTGCAGGAGCGCTTCGTACCCGAGGGCTGGGTGGCGCTGGCCCGGCAGTACCCGCTCCGGCTGCCCGAGCCGCTGCCGTTCAAGCGACTGGACCGGGTACTCGGCGATGTCCTACTGAAGCGGGCCGGCCAGGAGGGTGTCCTGGTCAACAACTTCGCCACGGTCAACGCCGCCTTCGGTGCCGTCGGTGGCTTCGACGGCCGGCTCTACGCGCTGGTCATCGCGCCGACCGGGGATCGGGTGCGCGAGCTCGACGAACATGTGGCCGGCGTGGTGGCCGGCCTGACCGAAAGGACCGGATCATGACCGCCGAGCACGACGTGCAAGGCATCGGCATCACCGAACTGGCCGAGCGTTTCGGCACCCCGATGTTCGTCTACGACGGCGACCAGTTGCGGCGGCAGTACCAGGGCTTGAGGGAGCGGCTGCACCCTGCGGTCGACATGTTCTTCTCGCTGAAGGCCAACCCCAACCTGTCCGTCTGCGCGGTGCTGCACGGCCACGGCGCGTGCGCGGAGGTCTCGTCGCTGACCGAATTGATCACCGCGCGGCGCGCCGGGGTGGCACCGCGGGACATCATCTTCCTCGGGCCGGGCAAGAGCCGCGACGAGCTGGCCGCCTGCCTGCGCGAGCAGGTGTACGCAGTGGTGGTCGAGTCCTTCGGCGAGCTGGAGTTGCTCGACGAGGTAGCCGCCGAGCACGGCGTGGTCGCACCGGTGGCGCTGCGGGTCAACCCGGAGTTCGCGGTGAAGGGCGGCGGGCTGACCATGGGCGGCAAGCCGCGCCAGTTCGGCATCGACGAGGCGCAGCTCTTCGCGGCGGCCGACCTGGGCGTCCGCCTGCCCAACATCCGGCTGATGGGCGTGCACGCCTACCTGGGTACGCGGATTCTCAGCGAGGAGGTGATCGCCGAGAACACCACCCGGATCCTGGATCTCGCCGAGCGCCTCGCCGAGCGGCACGGCTTCCCGCTGGAGATGGTCGACGTCGGCGGCGGGCTGGGGGTCGCGTACTTCGAGGGTGAGACGGACCTCGACCCGGCCCTGGTGGCCGAGCGGGTGAACCCGGTGGTCGATGCCTTCCGGGCTCGGCACCCGGACACCCGGGTGATCATGGAGTTGGGCCGCTACCTCACCGCCCCGTCCGGCGTCTACGTGGTGGGCGTCCGCTATGTCAAGGAGTCGATGGGCCAGCGCTTCGCGGTCGCCGACGGTGGCACCAACCACCACATGGCGGCCGTCGGTACCGGCTCCTTCGTCAAGCGCAACTATCCAATGGTCCTGCTCAACAGGGTGACCGAGCCGGCCATCGCCGAGTGGCAGGTGACCGGCCCGCTCTGCACCCCCAACGACACCATCGGCAAGAACGTCCCGCTACCCGCGGTGCGTCCCGGGGACCTGATCGGGGTGCTGCGCTCCGGGGCGTACGGGCCGACCGCGTCCCCGGTGCACTTTCTCAGCCACGGATACCCGGCCGAGGTGCTGGTCCACGAGGGACACGCCTACCTGATCCGGCACCGGGACGACCCGGAGGATCTGCTCGGCCACCAGCCGATGCACGACGACCTGACCACGCCGGCACGGCTCGTGCCGGTCGCCAGCACCAGCAACGGACACACCTCGAACGGAAGGATTCGCGTGTCATGACCGAGACGACTCTTCAGGGACAGGCCCAGGGCACCGTGGACGAGCCCGTGGTGGCCAGCGTCCGCGCCGCACTCGCGGCGGTGCTGAAGCGGGACGCCGCCACCATCACACCGGACACCCGGCTCTTCGACGACCTCGGCCTCGACTCGACCAGCGTGCTGGAACTGCTGCTGGAGCTGGAGAACGAGATCGGGGCCGAGTTCGACCCGGACGACCTGGAGCAGCGGCACTTCGAGACCGTCACCACGCTCTCCGAGTACGTCACCGAGCACGTGAGCCGCTGACCGTGTTCACGACAGTCGCACCACGGCTCGCCGCCGACCGGGCCGGCCTCCTCCGGGAGCTGCCGGTCCGGCCGGCGGCGACCGCCGCACGCACCTTTCCGGGGCAGGGGCCGATCGAGGACGACGGCCTCGACCGTTACCTCTGCGACATGGTGACCGGTTACGGCCAATCGTACGACCGGGAACTGCTCGCCCGCGCCCAGGTCACCTCCTACACGACGATGGCCTCGACCGTGGTCGCCGAGCTGACCCGGCGGGTGCGCGGGCTGCAACGGATCGTCCTCGCGTTCGCCACCCCGGACATCGACTCCCGGGCCTCTGCGGGCTGCTACCTGGTCGAGGCGGTACCCGGCCGGCCGACCGTCTTCTGCGTCAGCGACCAGGGCGTCACGGCGCCGTTCACCGCACTGCGGCTGGCCGCCGACCACCTGCGCGACGCCGGACCGGACGACCGGACCGGGCTGCTCGTCCTCGACCAGCGCAACGTCCCGTGGGAGGTGGACGGGTCCGAGCGGCTGCCGGCCGAGGACGTCGCGGTCGCGTACGCCCTGCGCCCGACCGTGCCGGGCGAGGCGGGCACACTGCTTGCCCAGCGCACCGAGGTCTCCCCGGCGGCGGCGTCTGCGCTGCTGCCGGAGATCCTCCGCGAGATCGCTGACCGCACGCAGTGGCGGTTCGACCTGGTCGCCGGACTGGACGTGCCGGTCACCGCGGACGCCACCCTGCTGGCCGAGCGGGTGCGGCGGGTCGCGCCGGGCCCACTCTGCACTGGGATCTGGGCCTCCGCCGGCGAACTGGCCGGACCGACCGTCCTGGCCGAGTACGACCCACGGCTGCGCTACCTCAGCGTGGCCGCGTGGGACCCGGCATGGTGACCCCGGTCGCGGTGCTCGCTCGCGCCGACTGCCGCGCGATCGCCCGCAGGGACGGCCTCGACGCGGGGTGGCAGGCCCTGGTGGCCGCGACCGGCGCACGGGAGTTGCTTTTCGGGCCGGGCGGGCACGGCCTGTGCCCACCGGGATGGCAGCCGCAGCGTAGCGGCGCGGACAACCGGCCCGCCGGCTGGGTGCTCGGGCTGACCTGGTTGCGGCTCGGTGTCTCGCAGCGGCTGCTCGACCAGGCCATGGCCTACCTGGCCGGCCGGACCAGCGGCGGCGTGCCGCTGATCCAGCAGCAGTTGGTCCAGGGCAGCCTCGCCGAGGCGGTGACCGAGCAGCAGGGTGTCGCCGCCGTTTTGGACGCGCTGGAGTCGGTGGGCGACGAGCTGAGCCCGTCCCTCGCCGCCCACCTGCACCGGCAGATCACCGACACCGACCGGATGGCGCTGCGGCTGCTCGGCGCCGGCGGGTTCCTGTCGGACGGGCCGGGTGGCGTCGCGCACCTGTCCGAACTGCTGGCCGACGCGCACCTCGACGGAGTTCATCATGACGGGCATTGATCAGGATGACCGGCTGCGGGTGCTGCGCGAACACGCCCGCGAGTGGGCCGGGCAGCTCCGGCCGCACGCCTTCGAGCTGGAACGCGACCCCGACACCGTCTACCGGCACCTGGACCTACCGGCGGTGGACTACGTCGGCAAGATGCTGATCCCGCCGCGGATGCAGCCCTACCCGTTGCGCATCGGCCGCTACGAGTACTACGGCACCACGGCCGTGGAGCGGGTGGTCGCCGCAGAGGAGATCGCCTCCGGTGACGCCGGGATGTTCCTCGCCTCGCCAGGCGCGTCGCTCAGCGGCGTACTGGTCGGGATGCTCGGCGACGAGGCGCAGCAGCAGTGGTACTTCGGCCGGGTACGCGAGCGTCCCACCTGGACGTTCTTCGCGCTGACCGAGCCGGCACGCGGCTCGGACGCGATGGCGATGAGCACCACGCTACGCAGGGCGTCGGACGGTTCGCTGACCCTGCACGGCGAGAAGAGGTACGTCGGCAACGCGACCCGGGCGCAGGTGGGGACGGTGTTCGCGCGTACCGGGCCGGGGCCGCTCGGCGTGGTCGCGGTGCTGGTCGAGACCGACGCGCCGGGCTACCATGCGGAGCCGCTGGACACGATCGGGCTGCGCGGAGCCCAGATCAGCGCCATCCGCTTCGACGACGTGCCGGTGGACCCCGGCCGGGTGCTCGGCGCCCACCTGCCGGCCTCGGCACGCGGCATGTGGAGCGCACTGCGCACGTTCAACCTCCTCCGGCCGGGTGTTGCCGCGATCGCGCTGGGGATCGCCCGGGCCGCCATCGAGTATGCTCGATCGCAGGGCTTCCGGGTTCGGCACCGGGACGAGCTGGACCGGCTGGGCCATCGCGTGCACACCACTCGGCAGCTCATCCTGCGCGCCGCCCACGAGGTCGACCGCGACCCCCGCAACGGCTACCTCGCCTCGGCGGCAAAGGCCCAGGCCGCCCAACTCGCGGAGGAGGCCACCCTGCAGTCGCTGCGGATACTCGGTCCGGGCGCCCGGTTCGAGCATCCGTGGCTGGACAAGCTGGCCCGCGACGCTCGCGGCGTCGAGTTCATGGAGGGCACCCGCAACGTGCAGCGGCTGAACGTGTGCCACGCACTGACCAAGGGCAGGTTCGACGATGATTGAGTACCGCCGTCAGGTCCTTCGCCAGGCGACGCCGATGGTCCTCGGCGACCTGGTCGGCGTGCTGGTCCCACTTGTGGTGGTCGCCCTGATGAGCCGGATGGGCGACGAGGCGCTCTACGTCCGCTCGCTGTTCACCCCGATCATGTTCGTGATCATCGCGCTGCACGCCGGGCTCGCCGTGCCGAACCAGGTCGCCTCGGCGCTGAGCGGCAACGATTCGCCGGCACGGATCCGCGCGCTGGCCGGCTTCGCCCGCATCGGTGCCGCCGCCTCGGTCGTGGTGCTCCTGGCGCTCGGCCTGGCCGCCCCTGCGATGGGCCGGTTGTTCGGGATCGAGCCGGCGGTACAAAGCGACTTCGTGTGGTTCGTCCGATGGGTGTGCCTGGCCGCGTTGCTAGGGCTCGGCTCGGTGCTGTGTGGGGCCACGCTGCGCGGGGCGGGACGGCCCCGGGAGGGCGCCATGGTACTGCTCGCCGCCGCAACCGTGGAGATCGTCGGCGTGGCCGCGCTCGGCCTGCCCGGCACGCTGGGTCTGGGCTTGTGGTCGGTGCCGATCGCGATCGGCGCGTCCGGTCTTGTCGGCACCGCCCTCGGCGGCTACCTGCTGCGGCGTACCGGAGTGTGGCGGCCCGGCACCTCGCTGGCCTGGCGGCCCGACCTCGTCGGCCTGCTGGTCGGGGTGGGCCTGCCGGTCTTCGGGTCCTACGTGGCGATCTTCGCCAGCAACTTCGCCCTGATCTGGGTGGTGAGCGCGTTCGGCGCGACCGTGGTGTCCGGCTTCGCCGTGGCCTACGTGGTGCAGAGCGTGGTCATCGTGGCGGGCGTGGCGGTCGGTGCGGCCACCGCCATCGTCGCCAACCAGTACCGGGGCGTCGGGGAGAGTCACCGGATGCCGGCGGTCCTGCGCGCGGGCCTACAGGTGACCGCGGCGTTCTACCTGGTCTGCGCGCTGCTGGTGTGGACCGGTCGCAACTGGCTGGCCGAGGTGACCGCGGCCGACCCGGCGGTGGCCGCGGAGGCGGCCCGCTACCTCGGCATCGTCGCGCCCACCTTCGTACTGATGGGCCTGGTCCTCGCCGCGCTCACCGTGTTGGAGCAGGTCGGCGGCGGGCCGCTCGCGATCACCCTGAACGTCGTCTACTTCGGCGGCATCGTGGCCGTCGGCGGCTACCTGGCCCGGGCCGCTGGCGGGCCGGAACCGCTCTACTGGACGGTCGCGATCGCCAACGTGCTCGGCATCGCCGTCGTCGTCGTCACCATCGTCTTCGTCCGCCGTAGGGCGGGCGCTGGAGATCAGCCACAGACCGGTACCAGGACCAGGACCAGGACCAGGACAGCGGAAGCGGAGGCGACGTCATGACGCGACTGACCCGACACACGGTACGGATCCACGGCGAGCGGTCGGTGCGTGCGCCCGCAACGCTGGGCCAGCGCAGCATCTGGGTGGACATCGACCGGATGATGCCGGACACCTCGTTCTACAACTCGACGGTCTTCACGGAGGTGCCGGCGGGGGTGGACCTGGCCGGGGTCCTCGCCGCGCTCGACGCTCTGGTCCGCCGGCACGAGGCGCTGCGCACCCTGTTCCACCGGGACCCGGCCGGCGACCTGGTGCAGCAGGTGACGTCGGACGGTGAGCTGCCGGTGGAGGTCTGCGAGGCCGGCGCGGACGACCCGGACCCACGGGCACTCATCGACGACCTGGAACGACTGGTCCGCCGGTACCGGTTCGACCACACCCGGGACTGGCCGATCCGACCAGCGGTCGGTGCCCTGGACGGTGCGCCCCGGGTGGTGATCACCTGCCTGTCGCACGCGGCCACCGACTACCTCGGCGGTCAGGTGGTCGGCGCCGAACTGGCCCGCCTGCTCGCCGGCGGGGAGCTGCCGCCGCCGTCGATCCAGCCGGTCGAACTGGCCGCGTACGAGCGCAGCGAACCGGGCGGGCGTGTCCAGGAGCGGTCGTTGGCGTACTGGCGGGAGCAGTTGGCGATCACCCCTCCCGCCATCTTCCGAGCCCGCGAGCCGGACACCCCCCGGTACGCCGTGGCGGCGCTCAGCTCCGGCGCGGTCAAGCTGGCCCTGGAGGCCCTCGCCATCCGCTACGCCATGAGCAGCTCCGTCGTGCTGCTCGCCGCCACGGCGACGGTCCTCGGCCGACGGTCCGGCACCGGCCGGGTCCCGATGGTCCTGATCGCCGGCAACCGGCACCGCCCGGAGCTGCGCGGGTACGTCGGAAACCTGGTGCAGGACGTGCCGGCCACGATCGACGTCTCGGCCGAGGACTTCGGCGCCGTGGTCCGTGGTTGCTGGGGTACCGCGATGAGGGCCTACCGCAGCGGGATCAGCGACCGGCAGGAGATCACCGCGTTGCGTGGCGCGCTGGGTAGCGTGGCAGACCTGTCCTGCTACTTCAACGACCTGCGCCAGGGTGTCGGGGCGGGTCAGGCCGAACCGGTCACCGCCGAGCGGTTGCACGTCGCACAGGCGACCAGCCAGCTCACCTTCGGCGCGGGGTACGAGCTGGACGAGCTGACCTTTTTCCTCAAGGCGATCGAGGACGGTCCGGACCGGGTGGAGCTCAGCGTCCGCGCCGACACCTCCCGGGTCGCTGCCGCCGAGGCCGCCGAGATCCTGCGCGGAATCGAGGATCTGCTGGTGACGGTGACGGTGACGGTGGCGGCGGACGAGAGTGTCCTGGCGGCCACGGGAGCGCGGTGATGGGGCTCGACGACGTCGTACACGTCTGGCGGATACCGCTACTCGGCGTGCCACCTGGCGACCCGGATCCGGAACGCCTGCTCGACCCCGGCGAGCGTCGCCGGGCTGACCGGCTCGGCGACGCTCGGCTCCGCCGACGCTACGTCCACGCGCACGGCACCAGTCGGCTCATCCTCGGCGGGTATCTTGGCCTGCCACCGCGCGAGGTGACCTGGTGCCGGGGACAGCACGGCAAGCCCGCCCTGGCCGGGCGGCCGGAGGTGAAGTTCAACCTCTCCCACTCGGCCGACCTCGCGCTGCTGGCGATCACCAGGAGCCGGGAGACCGGCGTCGACGTGGAGAACCTCGCCAGGCAGGACCCGGGCGCCGCGCTGCCGGCGGACCGGCTCGCCGGCCGGTTCTACCCGCCCACCGAGGCGACCCGGGTCGGCCGCGCTCGCGGCCCGGCCCTGGACTGGTGGTACCTGCGCCTCTGGACTCGAAAGGAGGCCTGCGTCAAGGCCAGCGGCGGGCGGCTGGTGCAGGGACTTCCGGTGCGGGTCGGTGCCGGTCAGCCCGCCCACGGGTACGGTCTGCGCTGCTCGGGCGAGGCCGGCATGCCCGGCCCGTGGGTGGTGCGGGACGTGTCGTTGGGCGACGGGCACGTCGCCGCGGTCGCGCTCACCGGCACCACCGAGTATCGGGTCGTGGTGCGCACCTGGCTGGGCCTACGCCGGTTCGGCCTGGATCAGCCGCTCCCGGAGCGCGATCGCCACCGCGAGGGTGCGGTTCGGTGAGTCCAGCTTGGTCATGATGCTGCCCACCAGGCGCTTGGCTCCGTGTTCCGAGACGCCGAGCCTGCGGCCGATCTGTCGGTTGCTCAGTCCTTCGGCGAGCAGACCCAGAGTTTCCCGCTCCCGGGGGGTGAGCACCGGGGCCCTGGTGCGTTCCCGCCGCGCTGCGCCGGTCGCCAACCTCAGCAGGTGCCGACCCAGCTCGGCGGGTACCGCCAGCTGACCGTCGGCCACCTGGAGCAGCGCCCGGTGCAGGGCTTCCGGCGTCAGGTCGCGGGAGAGCAGGTACCCGTCCGCGGTCAGCCATCGAACGTTGTCCACCTGGTCCGGCTCGTCGAGCAGCACGAGGAGCTTGCGGGGCCATCCGTCGTCGTGCCGCCAGAGCGCCTCGTCGCGGTCGAGCGCCCGCAGTGACGCGATGACGACGTTCGCGTCGTCCGGGGCGTCGCACATCCGGACCCACGGCACCTGCTGCACGACAGCCGCCAGACCACGCCGGGCCACCTCGTTGTCCATGACCAGTGTGATCGTCAAATCGTCGACTGGCACCGGCTGCCGATGCCCCGGAAACACTATCGGCCGTACCATCTCCTGCGTCATCTCGGCTCTTCGAACTTAAGCGGGGTTGAGGTGTCCGCGGTGGCGGCGGGTGGTCGCGGTGCGGGTGCGTAGCCGCTGGTTTTCGGGGTTGCGGAAGCCGTAGGCGTCACGGGCGACGGTCTTGATGACGCGGTTGGTGCCTTCGGAGCCAGCGTTGGTG
>NZ_JBHMIS010000009.1:0-175985 GCF_048060415.1 Micromonospora sp. LOL_024 | reverse complement strand
CAGTTGTCGTCGTTCGCCGACGAGGTGACCCGGGTGGCCCGTGAGGTGGGTACCGAGGGCAAGTTGGGTGGCCAGGCCCAGGTCAAGGGGGTCTCGGGTACCTGGCGGGATCTGACCGAGAACGTCAACCAGCTTGCGTCGACGCTCACCACCCAGCTGCGGGCGATCGCCCGGGTCTCGACGTCGGTGACCCGGGGTGACCTCACCCAACGGATCGCGGTGAAGGCGCAGGGCGAGGTCGCCGAGCTGAAGGACAACATCAACCAGATGATCGTCACCCTGCGGGAGACGACCCACAAGAACGCCGAGCAGGGTTGGCTCGACTCCAACCTGGCCCGTATCGGCGGCCTGTTGCAGGGCCAGCGGGACCTCGGCGAGGTCTGTCGGATGATCATGCAGGAGGTTACGCCGCTGGTCAACGCGCAGCTCGGCGCGTTCTTCCTGGCGGACAACTCCGAGGGGGTGATGCGATTGCGACTCACCGCCTCGTACGGATATGTCTCGCGTGGCCACGACGTGACCTTCGGGCCCGGCGAAGGGCTGGTCGGTCAGGCCGCGCTCTCCCGGCGCACCATCCGGGTCAGTGCGGTGCCCGACGGCCGGATCACACTGCGATCCGGGTTGGCCGACACACCGCCGGCCGACCTGGTCGTGCTGCCGGTTCTCTTCGAGGGCGAACTGCTCGGCGTGATCGAGTTCGCCACCGTCACTCCCTACTCCGAGCTGCACCTGTCGTTCCTGGAGCGGCTGGTCTCCACCATCGGCATCGCGGTCAACACCATCCAGGCCAACCGGCGTACCGAGGAGTTGCTGGCCCAGTCGCAGCGGCTGGCGCACGAGTTGCAGGAGCAGTCGGCGGAGTTGCAGCGCACCAACGCCGAACTGGAGGACAAGGCCAGGCTGCTGTCCCAGCAGAAGGCGAACATCGAGACCCAGAACCGGGAGATCGAGCTGGCCCGCCTGGGGCTGGAGGACAAGGCGCAGCAGTTGACCCGGGCCTCGGCGTACAAGTCGGAGTTCCTGGCGAACATGAGCCACGAGTTGCGTACGCCCTTGAACTCCCTGCTGCTGCTGGCCCGGCTGCTGATGGAGAACTCGGAGCAGAACCTGACGCCGAAGCAGATCGAGTTCGCCCGGACCATCCACGGTTCCGGCTCCGACCTGCTGCGCCTGATCGACGACATCCTCGACCTGTCGAAGATCGAAGCGGGGCGGATGGACGTCGAGCCGACCGAGGTGCGGTTCACCGATATCTGCGGCTATGTCGAGCAGGCATTCGCGCCGCAGGCCGACGACAAGGGCCTGGACTTCCAGGTACGCATCGGCAAGGACCTGCCGTCGGCGGTGGTCACCGACGCCCAGCGGCTCCAGCAGATCCTGCGCAACCTGTTGTCGAACGCGGTCAAGTTCACCGACAACGGCGCGGTGACACTGCGCATCTCGCAGGCACCGGAGCACGCGGTCTTCGACGTGCCGGCGCTGACCAACGCCCGGCGCGTGATCGCGTTCACGGTGATCGACACTGGCATCGGCGTCTCGGACGACAAGCTGTCGCTGATCTTCGAGGCGTTCCAGCAGGCCGACGGCACGACCAGCCGACGGTACGGCGGCACCGGTCTCGGTCTGTCGATCAGCCGGGATCTGGCCCGGCTGATCGGCGGCACGATCACCGTCTCCTCGGTGCCCGGCCAGGGTTCGACGTTCACCCTCTACCTGCCCGACGTGCTGGCGCCGGACGCGGTGGTGGCGCCGTCGTCACCGTCGCCGCAGCGGGCGGGGCTGCCCTCGTCGCTGTTGATGCCGCCGATGGAGTTGCTTCCCAGCCCGCCGGAGGCGCCGAAGACCCGGCAGCTGGACGGTGCCACGGTGCTGATCGTTGACGACGACGTACGTAACGTCTTCGCGCTGACCAGTGCGCTCGAACTGCACGGCATGACCGTGCTGTACGCCGACAACGGCACCGACGGGGTGCGGCTGCTGGCCGAGCACCCGGAGGTGGACATCGTCCTGATGGATGCCATGATGCCGGATCAGGACGGGTACGAGACAACCCGGCAGATCCGGCGTAACCACCGTTTCGCGGACCTGCCGATCGTGTTCCTGACCGCGAAGGCGATGCCGGGTGACCGGGAGTCCGCGATCGTGGCCGGGGCCAGCGACTACATCACCAAGCCCGTCGACCTGGACGAGTTGATCGAGTTGATGGGGTCCTGGATCAGCGGCAGCCGTACCGAGGAGGGCTCGTGACACAGGTGGCGAAGGCGCTGCTGGTCGATGACCGGCGGGAGAACCTGATGGCCCTGGAGGCGATCCTCCAGGGGTTGCCGGTGCAGTCTGTCGCGGTGGAGAGTGGCGAGGCGGCGCTGAAGCAGTTGCTGGTGGACGACTTCGCGGTGATCCTGCTGGACGCCCAGATGCCCAACATGGACGGCTTCGAGACGGCCAGCCACATCAAGCGGCGGGAGCGTACCCGGGCCGTTCCGATCATTTTCCTGACCGCCGCCGACCGGGACGCGCAGCTGGCGTTGCGCGGCTACGCGGTGGGGGCGGTGGACTACCTCACCAAGCCGTTCGACCCCTGGGTGTTGCGGGCGAAGGTGTCGGTCTTCGTGGAGTTGTGGACCAAGACCCGCCAGTTGGCGGCCCAGTCGGACATGGTCCGCGAGCGCGACGCCCAGTGGCGGTCGCTGACCGACGCCGTCGACGAGGCCACCACCCTGCTACGCGCCGCCGACACCCCGGATACGGTCGCCCGCGCCGTTACTCTTCTCGAACAGGTCCGCTGGGGCACCACCCCCGACTGAAGCCGTCCGCCGCTGGGGCGGGGGTCAGGGGGCGGGGGCGTCGTTGCGGATCATCAGGGCGCTGCGTAGGCCGGTGATGTCCAGGACGCGGAGCAGGAAGTCGCCCACGTTGGTCAGGACGAGTAGGGCCTGCGCGTGGCTGGCCTTGCGGCTGAGCACGACCAGCGTTCCCAGGCCCTGCGAGTCGCAGAAGGTGACGCCGCCGAGATCGAGCACGATCCGCGGGGGTGGCTCGGTGAGGATCTCATTGACGACGGTCGAGAGCTGGGCGGCCGTGAGCATGTCGATCTCACCGGCGAGGCGCAACACTGCTTCGTCGCCCGTCCGGTACACGGTGATGGACAGCTCGGCACGATCCACCGGGTCAGCCTATCGCGATCTCGGGCGCCCGACCTGTCGAGGGCGGACCGACCAGGGCAGGCGGGCCGGGGGTGAGACGGGTAACCCGATCCGGGGTGCCTGCCGATCGGCCGTCGGACGCTGACAGAATGGCTGCATCGTGACCAAGGTGTTTCCCGCCGGATCCGACCGCTACCCGGTCGACGCGCCGGCCTCAGAGGCCCTGTTCGACCGCGCTCGCGCCATCGTGCCGGGCGGGGTGAACTCGCCCGTGCGCGCCTTCCGGGCGGTCGGGGGCACACCGCGTTTCATGGTCCGTGGCGCCGGGCCCTGGCTGTACGACGCCGACGGCCGGCGCTACGTCGACCTGGTCTGCTCCTGGGGGCCGCTGATCCTCGGCCACGCCCATCCCGAGGTGGTCGCGGCGGTGCAGGCCGCCGCCGCGAACGGCACCAGCTTCGGCACGCCCACCCCGGGTGAGGTCGACCTGGCCGCCGAGATTGTCGCGCGTTGCCCGGTCGAGCAGGTTCGGCTGGTCAACTCCGGTACCGAGGCGACCATGTCGGCGATCCGGCTGGCCCGGGGGTACACCGCCCGCTCGAAGATCATCAAGTTCGCCGGTTGCTACCACGGACATGTGGACGCGCTGCTGGCCGCCGCCGGCTCCGGCGTGGCCACCCTCGGCCTGCCCGACTCGCCGGGCGTCACCGGCGCGGCGGCCGGCGAGACCATCGTGCTGCCGTACAACGACGTCGCCGCCGTCGAGGAGGCGTTCGCGGCGGAAGGGCCGCACATCGCGGCGGTGATCACGGAGGCGGCTGCGGGCAACATGGGAGTGGTCGCTCCCCGTGACGGCTTCAACGAGCAGTTGGCGCGGATCGCGCACGCGCACGGCGCGCTGCTCGTCGTCGACGAGGTGATGACCGGGTTCCGGGTCTCCCGCGCCGGCTGGCACGGCCTCGATCCGGTCGAGGCGGACCTCTGGACGTACGGCAAGGTCATGGGCGGTGGGCTGCCCGCCGCGGCGTTCGGCGGACGGGCGGAGATCATGTCTCGACTTGCCCCCGCCGGCCCCGTCTACCAGGCCGGTACCCTCTCCGGTAATCCTCTCGCCTGCGCGGCCGGGCTGGCCACCCTTCGGCTGGCCGACGAGGCGCTCTACCGCCGCTTGGACGACACCGCCGCCGCCGTGGGCAAGCTCGCCTCCGACGCGCTGGCCACCGCCGGCGTCCCACACCGGCTGTCGTACGCCGGCAGCATGTTCTCGATCTTCTTCACCGATGCCGACGTCGTGGACTTCGACAGCGCCCGCACCCAGCAGGTGCCGGCGTTCAAGGCGTTCTTCCACGCGATGCTCGCCGCCGGGGTCTACCTGCCGCCGAGCGCGTTCGAGTCCTGGTTCGTCTCGGCGGCTATCGACGACGCCGCCCTGGAGCAGATCGCCGCCGCACTGCCGGCGGCGGCCAACGCGGCGGCATCGGTGGTCAAAGGGGGGTAGTGGTGGGCGCGAGGAGTGAGCCGATTCTGCGAGCCCCGCAGTCGCGAAGAAGGGGGCTCAGCGGTGAGTAATACAGTGGTCCACGTGCTCCGGCACGGTGAGGTGTACAACCCGAACGGCATCCTCTACGGCCGACTGCCCGGATTCCGCCTCAGCGAACTGGGCGTCCAGATGGCCAAGGCGGCGGCACAGGGGCTCGCCGAGCGCGAGGTCGTGCACGTGGTGGCCAGCCCGCTCGAACGCGCCCAGCAGACCGCCGAGCCGATCGCCGCCCAGTTCGGGTTGCCCGTCGGGGTGGACGAGCGGCTGATCGAGAGCGCGAACTGGTTCGAGGGCAAGAAGGTCTCCCCCGGTGACGGCTCCTTCCGCGACCCCCGCAACTGGTGGGTGCTGCGCGACCCGGTCACCCCCTCCTGGGGGGAGGCGTACCAGGCGATCGCCGAACGGATGTTCGCCGCCCTGCACGCCGCCCGGATCGCCGCCGACGGTCGGGAGGCTGTCCTGGTCTCGCACCAACTGCCGATCTGGACGCTGCGCCGGCATGTCGAGCGCAAGCGGCTCTGGCACGACCCGCGCCGCCGGCAGTGCTCGCTGGCCTCGCTCACCAGCTTCCACTTCGACGGTGCCAAGATCGCCGGTATCGGCTACTCCGAACCGGCTGCGCACCTGGTGGCGATGTCGCCGACCGCACGGACAGCCAAGGGGGCCTGAGATGGGCCTGCCGAGGCTGGCCGCCGGCCTGCTCGCCGTCGTCACCGCCACGGTCGCCCTGACCGGCTGCACCGCCGACGGCCGGGAGTCGGCCTGCGACCGCGCCGGTGGCATCGTGGAGTGCTCACCGGACCAGCGCAGCGCCGCCCCCAAGATCACTGGCGAGCTGCTCCCCGGCGGCAGCTACGACGTGGCGGACGAGCGGGGCCAGGTCGTGGTGGTCAACTTCTGGGGCTCCTGGTGCGCGCCGTGCCGCGCCGAGGCCGACGACCTGGAGAACACCTTCCAGGCGACCAGGGACTCCGGCGTGACCTTCCTCGGCATCAACGTGCAGGACAGCCGGGACAAGGCGATCGCCTTCGAACAGGGCCGGGTCAGCTATCCGAGCATTTTCGACCCGGGCAGCCGGCTCGCCCTCGCCATGGACATCCCGCCGAACACCATTCCGGCGACCGTCGTACTCGACCGGGAGGGCCGGATCGCCACCGTCATCCGGGCCGCGGTCAAGCAGGACGGCCTGCAGCCCATCGTCGAGCGGATCGCCGCGGAATCGCCCGCCCCGGCCGGCAGACGCTGATGGGCGAGACGTTCGGCCAGCTCGCCGAGTCCGGTCCGCTGCTGCTGGCACTGGGCGCGGCGGCCCTGGCCGGCCTGGTCAGCTTCCTGTCCCCGTGCGTGCTGCCGTTGATGCCCGGCTACCTCTCGTACGTCACCGGCCTGGCCGGCGTCGACCTCGAAGGCCGAGATGAAAGGAAGGCCCCCCCGTTAACGCCCCCGGTAGAGCAGGGGGCCCCTGTCAACACCGCAGCCGGCGGCGAGTACCCGGGCGGCGGCGTCGGCACCGCCGTACGGGAGGACGGTCGGAGCGGTGCGGCGGTCAAGGGCCGGGTACTCGCCGGGACGTTGCTCTTCATCGCCGGGTTCACCACCGTCTTCACCACCACCGCGATCCTGTTCAGCAGCATCGGCCGGATCTTCTTCGACTACGAGCGGGCGCTGGAGATCGCCGTCGGCGGGCTCATCGTCGTACTCGGGCTGGGCTACCTGGGGGTGCTACCCGGCTTCCAGCGCGAGTTCCGGATCAACCGGCTGCCCACCGCCGGCCTGCTCGGCGCTCCGGTGCTCGGTGCGGTCTTCGCGCTGAGCTGGGTTCCCTGCACCGGCCCCACCCTGGCGGCGGTGCTCGGTATGGCGACCACCAGCGGTCAGACTGACCGGGCGGTGGTGCTGGCGGTGGCGTACTGCCTCGGGTTGGGGATTCCGTTCATCGTCTTCGGGCTGGGCTTCGAGCGCCTGCTCGGGGTCTTCCGCACCGTACGCCGGCACAGCCGCTGGGTCACCCGGATCGGCGGCGTACTGCTGATCCTGATCGGCGTGGCGCTGGTCGGTGGCGGCTGGACGAATGTGGTGATCTGGTTGCAGACCACTTTCGGTACCGGCGAGGTGAGCATCTGATGACCGCCGTGGACGACCGGCAGACCGCGCCGGCCGATGTGCCCCGGCGTCGCCCCAACCCGCTGCTCGCCGTGGCGCGCAACTCGTGGCGGCAGTTGACCAGCATGCGTACCGCGCTGGTGCTGCTCTTCCTACTCGCGGTCGCCGCCATCCCGGGGTCGGTGCTGCCCCAGCGCGGCGTCAATCCGGAGGACGTCCGCGACTTCTTCACCGCGTACCCCGACCTGGCGCCGCTGCTCGACCGGGTGGGCGCGTTCGAGGCGTTCAGCTCGGCCTGGTTCTCCGCGATCTACCTGTTGCTGTTCACCTCACTGATCGGTTGCATCACGCCCCGGCTCCGCGACCATTCTCGGGCGCTGCGCGCCCGGCCGCCAGCCGTTCCCAGGCGGATGGAGCGGCTGCCGCAGCACGCGGTGGTGTCCGTGCCGGATGGTGGCGCGGCGGCGGTCGCCGCGACGTTGCGCCGCCGGCGGTGGCGGGTGGCGGTACGCGGCGACGAGGTCTCCGCCGAGAAGGGCTACCTGAAGGAGACCGGCAACCTGATCTTTCACAGCTCGATGCTGGTGGTGCTGGCCGCCGTCGCGCTCGGCTCCTGGTACGGATGGCACGGCAACCGGCTGCTCGTGGCCGGCGAGGACCAGGTGTTCTGCAACACCCGCCAGCAGTACGCGGAGGCGAAACTCGGGCCGCGCGTCGACGACGACCTGCCCCGCTTCTGTGTGCGGTTGGACGAGTTCGACGCCCGGTTCCTGGAGACCGGTCAGCCTGCTTTCTACAACGCGAAGGTGACCGTCGACTCCGATGGTGGCCCGCCTCGACCGGCGGAGTTCTCGGTCAACTCGCCGCTGCGCCTCGACGGTGCGAACGTCTACCTGCTCGGGCACGGGTACGCCCCGGTGATCCGTTACACCGACCGGTTCGGCGCCAGCCAGACCAGCGTGGTGCCGTTTCTCGGCACCGGCGACGTCGGGCTGAGCAGCGAGGGTCTGGCCGCCTTCCCGGACGCCAACGTCGACCCGGACACCGGCGAGCGGGACCCCGACCTCCAGGTCGCCTTCTCGGGGCTCTACCTGCCGACCGCGCCGCAGGAGCCGCCGTTCGTGCGTTCGGAGCACCCGGCGGAGCGCAACCCGCTGCTCGACCTGGTGGCCTACCGGGGCAACCTGGGCCTGGACGCCGGCATCCCCGGCTCGGTCTACCAGCTCGACCAGCGTCAGGTGAGCAGTGGCCGGCTCACCGAGGTCGGCGTGAAGCAGCTGAGGATCGGCGAGAGCTGGACGCTGGACGACGGTACGAAGGTCGAGTTCCTGGGCACGCGGCCCTTCATCACCCTTTCCGTGCGCCACGACCCGGGCACCACGCTGCTGCTGGTCAGCTCGATCGGGCTGGTGCTCGGGCTGATGGGTTCGCTGTTCTTCCGGCGCCGGCGGGTCTTCGCCCGGGTGCTGCCGACGGGTTCCGCCGCCCCCGACAGTGGATCTCCGACAGGCGGTAGTAGCTTGGTCGAGGTGGCTGGCCTGCCGCGTACCGAGCATCCCGGGTTCGCCGCCGAGTTCGCCCAACTGGTCGCCGCGATCGGCGGCGGGCGACCCGGCGACCCCGGCACCGACCCGGGCACGCCGGCCGGGGCGCGGGAAGGAGCCGAGTGATGTCCGCACTCTCCGACCAGATGGTGTCGATCGCCACCCTGGTCTACCTGCTGGCGATGATCAGCCATGCGGTCGAGTACGCCCTCGGCAACGTACGCGCCAGGGCCGTCGCGGCACCCGCACACGAACTGGTCGGCGCCGCCGCCTCCCCAGGCGGCACGACCGGTGGGAAGGTGTCGGGCGGTGGCGCGCTCCCGGTCGTCGGCGTGGCGGCGACCGCCGTACCCGACCGGGCCGAGCGCACCGCGTGGCGGGCCGAGTGGGCCGGGCGGATCGCGGTCGGACTGACCGTCCTGGGCGCGGCGCTGCACCTGGCCGGACTGGTCACCCACGGTTTCGCGGCGGGCCGGATGCCGTGGGGCAACATGTACGAGTTTGTGCTCACGGTCTCGTTCATCGGGGTCGCCGCCTGGCTGGTGGTACTGCTGAATTGGCCGTTCCTGCGCCGCCTCGGGCTCTTCCTGACGCTGGTGATGGTGCTGTTGGTGGCCACCGCCGAGTTGGTGCTCTACACCCCGATCGTGCCGTTGGTGCCGGCGCTCAACTCGTACTGGTTCGTCGTGCACGTGTCGACGATCGTCTTCGCCTCGGGACTGTTCCTGCTGGGCGTGGTGCCGGCGGTGGCGTACCTGATGCGGGCCGGGTACGAGGACGGCCGGCGCAGCTTCCCGTACACCCTGGCGAAGCGGTTGCCGGCGGCGGCAGGGCTGGAGCGACTCACCTTCGTGCTGCACGCCTTCTCGTTCCCGATCTTCACCTTCGCGGTGATCGCCGGGGCGATCTGGGCCGAGGCGGCCTGGGGCCGACCGTGGGGCTGGGACCCGAAGGAGACCTGGGCGTTCATCTCCTGGGTGGTCTACGCGGGCTACCTGCACGCCCGGGCCACACCGAGCGTGAAGCGGAACGTGGCCACCTGGCTGGCCATCCTCGGCTTCCTGACGGTGCTGATGAACCTCTTCGGCGTGAACATCTTCTTCGAGGGCCTGCACTCCTACGGCGGCCTCTGACCGCGAAACCGTAGGATGTAGAACTACACTTCTTATAACTGTAGTTCTACATTTTGCGAGATGACCGTTGAGACTTCCGAAGCCTGTCGAGATCTTCGACCGTGATGCGGAGTGGGCCGAGCTGGCCCGGTTCGGGACCGATGGTCGCCCAGGTGCGACGCTCGGCGTGGTCAGCGGGCGTCGCCGCCAGGGCAAGACGCTGCTGCTGTACGAGTTGACCAAGGCCACGGGCGGTTTCTATTTCGGGGCGACCGAGGCCACGGCGGCAGATTCCCTGAGGCGGCTCGGTGAGGCGATCGGCCGGTACGCCGGCAGCCTGGGGCCGGTGCGCCTGGCGGACTGGCAGAGCGCCATCGACGCACTGCTCGCCCTCGGCAAGGAACGCGTCGTCACCGTAGTGATCGACGAGTTTCCGTACCTGGTCAGGGCGAGCCGGGAACTCCCGTCGGTCATCCAGCATGCGCTCACGCCGGGCCGGCCCGAGCGCACCGGCTCCCGCACTCGCCTCCTGCTCTGCGGGTCGGCACTCTCTTTCATGGGTGGGCTACTGGCCGGCTCCGCACCGTTGCGCGGCCGGGCCGGGCTCGAACTGCCGATCGCGCCGTTGGACTACCGGGCCGCCGCGGCCTTCTGGAACGTCGACGATCCCCGGCTCGCCGCCAAGGTGTTCGCCATCGTGGGCGGCACGCCGGCCTATCGCCGGGAGTACGTCCAGGACGACGCACCGGAGGGGCCCGACGACTTCGACGACTGGGTGGTACGCGCCGTGCTGAACCCAGCCCGTCCACTCTTCCGCGAGGCACGCTATCTGCTTGCCGAGGACCCGGACCTGCGAGACACCGCGCTCTATCACTCGGTGCTGTCGGCGGTTGCCGAGGGCAACGCCACCCGTGGTGGCATCGCCGGGTTCATCGGGCGCAAGGCTACCGACCTGCAACACCCGTTGACGGTGTTGGAAGACGCCGGGCTGCTCGTGCGGGAACCCGACCCACTGCGCAGCGGGCGCAGCCGGTACCGGATCGCCGAACCGCTGATCACCTTCTATCAGTCGGTGATGCGGCCGGCATGGACCGCGCTGGAGCAACGGCGCGGGGCGGACGTCTGGCGTCGATCCCAACGGCGGTACGCGAGTGCGGTGCTGGGCCCCGGCTTCGAGGAGGAGGTCCGGCAGTGGACGCTCCGCTTCGCCGCGCCCGAGACGTTGGGGGGCGTCGCCGCCGAGGCGCAGCCGGCGGTGCTGACCGATCCGGCGAACCGGAGCAGCCAGGAACTCGACCTGGTGGCGCTCGGCGAATCGCCGGCGGGCGACGGCCCGCGACCACTTCTCGCCCTGGGCGAGGTCAAGTGGGGTCGTACGCTGGGCCGTTCGGATCTTGAGCGCCTGGTCCGGGCCCGTGAGCTGCTGTCGGGACGCCCCGGCTTCGATCTGGGGCAGACCCGGCTGATGCTTGCCAGTGCGGAGGGCTTCACCGCCGAACTGCACCAGCTTTCCACCGACAGGCCCGATGTGATCCTGGTCGACGCCGCCCGGCTCTACGACGGCGACTGAGGTCGGTGCCGGCCACGGCTCAGCGTCTCGCTCACCCGCAGGGCGACCTGGTAGGAGACCTCCGGCAGGTCGGCCAGTTTGATCCGCTCCGCGCGCAGCGCGAGCTGCGCGTGCAGCTCCCGGGCGATCGCGTCGCGCAGGCGGGCCTGGAGCGGCGACAGCCCGTCCGGGTCGCCGACGACGTACGCATCCGACATGCGTCAACCTTGTCGGCCGTGGTCGGTGCCGCTCCAGACCCGGTGAGATATGTCGCCCCGCCCACCAGCCCACCGGCCGCGCCCTCGACGACCGGTTGTCCTCCTGGCTTCGAGATCTTGGAATCTTTTCGTTAGCAGCTAACGGAAAAATTCCAAGATTCCGAAGGCTGGCGGTCAGGTTGGGGACTGGTTACGGGGTGCGCGGGGAGCGGCCCAGCCGAGGAAGCGTCGATGCAGCGCGGCGGGCTTCGGCGCGTCGTGCGGGTCGAGGCGGTACAGGTCGTCGACGGCGTTGTACAGCATCCCGGCGAGGTAGATCGACAGGGCGACGTGGCTGTCCCGGTACTCCGCCAGGAGGGTGAGCCGGGCGGTGGCGCAGGGCCATGGTGCGGCGCAGGCCCGGCACAGCCAGAGCGGCCGGAGCGCGACGTGGACCTGCAACGTCATCTGCGTACTCCTGTCTGTCTGCCAACCCGGTTGGAAGTGGGGCCGTCCGTCGCCGACGTGCCGGACGGCCCCGCGTCGGTTGCGCCCGTCCTTTCTCCATCGGATCCGGGCGGTTCCGATGAGGACAGGCTGGTGAGCCGGCCACTACTCTCGGAAGGCATCCGGTCGCGCTGTGCGTCGGGCGGAGCTGTCGGTGAGGGCCGTGAGAAACGCGGGAGATCCGGTGAGGAGTGGGGTGGATGGACGAGCGGTCACGACTGCTGATCGAAGAGCTGCGGCACATGCGGGCGGCGCGGAGCATGACCCAGGAGGATCTGGCCCGCGCGATCAACTATTCACCGTCCACAGTGGCAATGGTCGAGACGGAGGCGCGCAAACCGCCGCCAAATTTCTGGGAGTTGGCGGACGTCGCGCTCGACACCGGCGGCGCGTTCGCCCGAATGCTGGCCCGGCTCGGGTCGCCGCAGTGGATGCGCGAGTGGGAGGCCAACGAGCGGCAGGCGACCGTGCTCCGGTCGTTCCAGAATTCGGTGGTGCCGGGTCTACTGCAAACCTCGGCGTACGCTCGCGCGCTGTTCCGCAGCGTCGGGCTCTACGACGAGGAGGAGGTGGAGCGGCGGACCTCTGCGCGGCTGGAGCGGCAGGCGGTGCTGACCGGTGAGCGACCGCCGCAGTTCGTCGCGGTACTCGACGAGTACGTGCTGCGCCGTCCGGTCGGCGGCCCGCTGGTGATGCGCGAGCAGCTGCGGCGGCTGGTGAAGCTGGCCACCGAGCAGCCCCGGTGCGGCTGCACGTGGTGCCCGCCTCGGTCGGCGCCTATCCGGGTGTCGCCGGGGCCTTCGTGCTGGCTACCCTTCCCGGTGGGGAGGACGTCGCGTACCTGGACGATCAGCTCAAGGGTCAGGTGATCGACCACACCGAGGACGTGCTGGCGATCCGGGCCTCCTGGGACGCGATCCAGGGCGAGGCGCTGCCGCCCCGACAGTCGATCGATTTGTTGACGGAGGTGGCGGAGTCATGGCGGAGCTGACCGGCGCCCGGTGGCGCACCAGCACCCGGAGCAGCACCAACGGCGGAGATTGCGTCGAGGTGGCCGACAACCTGCCCGGCACCATCGCGGTACGCGACAGCAAGGACCGCGACGGCGGCACGCTCGTCTTCGGCCCGGTGGCCTGGCGGGCGTTCGTGGCGTCGACCCGTCGGGCCTGACCCGCCCCGCTCCCGACCGCCGCACCGGTGACCGGTGCGGCTCAGATCGCCTCGTCGCGGTCACGTAGGTCGTTGTGGACAACGGGTGGGACACGCAGCCGCTCGTCCGCGTAGCGCCGCCGCAGCTCGTCGGCGTGCTGGTCGGGCTCGCGGGTCAGCCGGGCCAGCTCGTCGAAGAGCGCCGTCCGTTCCTCGCCGATCTTCTCGTCGGGGGCGGGCATCGCGCCCCAGGTGTCCCAGGGCAGCACCTCGACCGCGTCCAGCGCGGCAGCGTCCCGCATCAGGTTGCCGGCGATCCACCACAAACCGCTCTCGTCAGTCACGGTCAGCCCGAAGGCGTCCGGGTCGGCGTGGCCCGCCCGGCACCGCGCCCACGCCTCGCCGGCCACCAGAAACCGATCCCGGGGTACGTCCAGGCCGTCGAAGTCGATACCGAACAACTCCCGCTGCTGCTCGTCGAGCTGGGCGTCGACCATGACCCACCGGCCCTGCTCGGCGTTCCAGTACTCGCCGACCCAGTGATCTTCGTGCCGGCCCTCGGCGAAGTAGTCGCCGAAGCCGCACCGGGCGCGGGCCGGCACACCCCGGGCCCGCAGCACGGTGACAAGCAGCACACTGTAGTGCCGGCAGTTGCCGGGCACCCGCCACTCGGGCGGGCGGGGGACGGACGGTGGCCGCTCGTCCCGAGCCGCGACGCACGCGAGCACCTCGTCGGCGGGCCGCAGGTGCACGCTTTGCCGGTCGGCGTCCGACAACGTCACCCCGTACACCTCGGCGAGGTGCTCGTGGATCAGCAGTCCCTGGATCGTGCGGACGATGCCGGCGACGTCCTGCGGCACCGCCTCGACGAGCCCGCCGTACCCGCAGCAAGCATCGCAGAATTGGCCGGTTCGAGGCGGCCCCGCAGCCGCGATCCGGCTGCGCTCTCAGCTCGACCGCGCCACCACCGCACCATCGGTGGTGCGGCGCGCCACAGGGCCGAGCGGGCACCCAGCGTGGGCGTGGTAGCGGGGCGTAGGACAGACTTGCGGGCATGGCGGCTCGTGGGTTCCCGTACACCGATCTGAAGGAGTTCCTCGCGGCCCTGGAGCGCGCGGGCGAACTTCGCCGCGTCGGCGTGCCGGTCGACCCCACGCTGGAGATCAGCGAGGTGGTCACCCGGACGGTACGCTCCGGCGGGCCGGCGCTGCTCTTCGAGCGGCCAACCCGAGGTGAGATGCCGTTGGCGATCAACCTCTTCGGCACCGAGAAGCGGATGGCCATGGCGCTCGGCGTCGAGCGGCTCGACGAGATCGGTGACCGGATCGCAGCCCTGGTCAAGCCGGAACTGCCGGTCGGCTGGTCAGGTATCCGCGAGGGCCTGGGCAAGGTGATGCAGCTCAAGTCCGTGCCGCCCCGCAAGGTGAGGACCGCCCCCTGCCAGGAGGTCGTCTACCGGGGCGACGACGTCGACCTGAACCGGCTCCCTGGACTCCAGGTGTGGCCCGACGACGGCGGGATCTTCCACAACTACGGGTTGACCCACACCAAGCACCCGGAGACCGGCAAGCGCAACCTGGGGCTGTACCGACTCCAGCAGCACAGCCGCAACACCCTCGGCATGCACTGGCAGATCCACAAGGACTCCACCGCCCACCACGCGGTCGCCGAACGGCTCGGCCAGCGCCTGCCGGTCGCCATCGCGATCGGCTGCGACCCGGTGGTCAGCTACGCGGCCAGCGCGCCGCTACCCGGCGACATCGACGAATACCTGTTCGCCGGCTTCCTGCGTGGCGAACGGGTCGAGATGGTGGACTGCCTGACCGTGCCGCTGCAGGTGCCGGCGCACGCCCAGGTCGTGTTGGAGGGCTACCTCGAACCCGGCGAGCGGCTGCCCGAGGGCCCGTTCGGCGACCACACCGGCTTCTACACCCCGGTCGAGCCGTTCCCGGTGCTGCACATCGAGGCGATGACCGTGCAGCGGAACCCGGTCTACCACTCGATCGTCACCTCCAAGCCGCCGCAGGAGGACCACGGCCTGGGCAAGGCCACCGAGCGGATCTTCCAACCGCTGCTCAAGCTGCTGATCCCCGACATCGTCGACTACGACCTGCCGGCCGCCGGGGTCTTCCACAACTGCGCGATCATCTCGATCCGCAAGCGGTACCCGAAGCACGCCCAGAAGGTGATGAACGCGATCTGGGGTGCCCACCTGATGTCGCTGACCAAGCTGATCGTGATCGTGGACTACGACTGCGACGTGCACGACTACCGGGAGGTGGCCTTCCGCGCGTTCGGCAACGTCGACTACGCCCGGGACCTGCTGCTCACCGAAGGCCCGGTGGACCATCTGGACCACTCGTCGTACCAGCAGTTCTGGGGTGGCAAGGCGGGCGTCGACGCCACCCGCAAGCTACCCGAGGAGGGCTACACCCGTGGCTGGCCAGAGGAGATGACCATGGCACCGGAGGTCGTTTCGCTGGTCGACAAGCGCTGGAAGGAGTACGGCATCTGATGACTGAGGTGCTGGAACGGCCCGGCCGGGTCACGTCCTTCCTCAAACTCGTGGCGTTCGAACACTCCGTGTTCGCGTTGCCCTTCGCGTACCTGTCGGCGTTGACCGCGATGCAGGTCAACGGCGCAAACATCCGCTGGCTCGACCTGCTGCTGATCACCGTGGCGATGGTCGGCGCGCGGACGTTCGCGATGGCCGCGAACCGGATCCTGGATCGGCGGATCGATGCGCGGAACCCGCGTACCGCCAACCGGGAACTGGTGACCGGGGCGGTGAGCCTCCGCACGGCCTGGACCGGCGCGGGCGTCGCCCTGCTGGTCTTCCTGGCCGCCGCCGCCCTGCTCAACCCGCTCTGCCTGATGCTCGCGCCGCTGGCCGTGGTGCCGCTGGTCGTCTACCCGTACGGCAAACGGTTCACCAGCTGGCCGCACGCCATCCTGGCCCTGGCCCAGGCGGTCGGCCCCATCGGCGCCTGGCTCGCGGTGACCGGCACCCTCGCCGGCTCCGGACCGGCCTGGCTGCTCGGCGTCGCCGTCGGCCTGTGGATCGGCGGCTTTGACCTGATCTACGCCTGCCAGGACGCCGAAGTCGACCGGAAGATCGGCGTACACAGCGTGCCGGCCCGCTACGGGCTGCGGTTCGCACTGCACGCCTCCACCGTCGCGCACGTGGTGACCTTCGCGTTGTTCCTGTGCTTCGGTGTGCTGATCGGCCTCGGTTGGCTCTGGTGGATCGGCCTGGCGCTGACCGCTGTCGCCTTCGGCTACCAACACCTGGTGGTCACCCCAGCCGACCTGAGCCGGGTCAACCGGGCGTTCTTCACCGCCAACGGCTTCGTCGGCATCGCGCTGTTCATCTTCGCCCTGCTCGACCTGGTGATCCGACTCGGTCTGCGGCCCTGACCGGTTCGGCACCGTAGCGGGCGCTCTCGCACGTCCAGTCGATGGTGCCACGCACCGCCCGGGCCACCCCGTCGAGGTGCCCGGTGACGGCGGCGTCCAACACCGGGCCGAACGAGGGCACCGTCGCGCGCAAGGCGAGAAACTGGCGCATCGACCCGTGCCAGCGCTGCGCCGCCAGGTCGACCGCATCCGGTACCGGCACGCGACGCTCGGCGGCCAGGGCCAGCACCAGGTTGTGGCCGCCGGAGAAGAACTGGTCCCGCTCCAGCGAGGCGAGGTCGTTGTACCAGGAGAGCAGGTCGTTGCCGACGTCCCGGATCCGGATCAGCAGTGGGTGCTGGTAGACCGGGTCGGGCAGAGGCCGGCCGCTGACGAACTCGACCAGCGGGTACGACACGTACGCCGCCGAGGTGGCCCGGCGCAGCTCCACGTACTCGTCGACGCCCGGCGCGTACCCGGCGGCCCTGTTGACCGCCTCCCGCCAGGTGCCGTCGAGGTGGTGGGCGACCGTGTCGGCGAAACGCTGCCGCCAACGGGCCGGCATCCGCCGTCGAGGCTCCCGCCACGCGCTCACCAGCAGCCGGCGCAGCGGGCCGCCCAGGCCCCCGTGCCGCAGCCGGGGGTTGTCGCGCAGCAGCACCACCGCCCCGTCGCGCAGACCGCGGATCTCGTCCAAGCCGAGCCGGCCGGGCCTGTCGCAGGCGTCGTCAACCAGGAAGAACCAGGTGAACAGAGCGGTCAGCACCCGTAGGTCGGGCTCGGTGGCGTCCGGGTAGAGCCGCCCGGCGTACCGGGCGAAACCAGCCCGGTCCAACCGGTCACGGGTCGACGCGTCCAACGGCGGTCCGTTCGCCGGCAGCCAGGACACCAGCCATTCCTGCACACAGTCGGCGTACGGTGACAGAACGGGCGGCAGGGGGCAGGCGGCACGAAGCGACGGCAGGAGATGACGGGCGCACCCGCCCGGCGACGGGATCATTCCGTCGGTCATCCCGGATCCCCCGTCCACCGCCACGGCTCGCTGCCCCGGCAGCATGCCAGGTCACCCTCGCCGCCGCAGTCCCCGCCGAATCCCTTCGGGGTACCCGAACCGGCAGTGGCGACCACCAGGCAGGCTGTGGGAATGCGCGAACCATGGGTGATCGGGGTGTCCGGGGCGTCCGGCACGCCGTACGCGGCCGCGGTCGTACGTGGCCTGCTCGACGCGGGAGAGCCGGTGGACCTGATCGTGTCCCGGGCCGCCCGGCTGACCGTCCTCGACGAAACGGGTCGGCCGTTCCGCGACGCGCACTGGCGGGACGACCTGGCGGCCTGGCTCGGGCGGGAACTCGGTGACGCCGACGTCCACCACTGGCCCGCCGGTGACCTGGCTGCCGGACCGAGCAGCGGCTCGTACCCGGTCCGCGGCATGGCGGTGGTGCCGGCCAGCACCGCGGCCTGTGCCGGGATCGCGATCGGCCTGTCGAAGGATCTGTTGCAACGCGCCGCCGAGGTGAATCTCAAGGAACGGCGACGAGTGGTCGTGGTGCCCCGTGAGACGCCGGTGACCCGCAGCCACCTGGAGCACCTGATCGCGTTGCACGATGCCGGCTCGGTGGTGCTACCGGCCAGCCCCGGCTTCTACGGTGCCGGAGCCGACGCCTCCGCGGCGCAACTCGTGGACTTCGTGGCCGGCAAGGTGCTCGACGCCCTGGGCGTAACCCACACCCTGTTCCGGCGCTGGGCCGGCAGGTTGAACGCGGACCGGACCTGACGACCGGCCCGCGTCCCGACCCGCACCACTGAACTCAGTACATGCCGGCGTTTGCCGGGCCAGGGCCGGTCGAGGCCGCCGGGCCCGCGTTTCGCGGTCTACCCATGTCGTCCGCCTCCTCCAACATGCCCTCCCCTTCAAGCAGGGCCCGCACCTCGGATTCCCGAAACCGGCGATGCCCTCCTGGAGTCCGGATGCTGCCGATCCGGCCCGCCGCCGCCCATCGCGTCACAGTTTTCGGGTCGACCCGAAACAGCGCGGCGACTTCACCCGGTGTCAGCAGGCGATCTCCAGTGTCCACAGCCCCCTCCTCGCATCGACGAAGCCCCCGGCTGAACACACTGCCCCCGGCCGGTGCGAGCCCAGAGCCGTCATGAGGGACGTATGGCAATTACAGCACCGGCGACCAGGCCTGTCCGCCAAACGCGAAAAACGCACTGAGTGGGAAGTTAGTAAATGGTACCGGTGAGACGCCCTCCGAACCCGGTAATGCGAACTGTTGCCGCTGCCAGGTCGAACGCATGCCGGAGTCCGGGTGTCACGCCCCGCCGACTAGGGTCTACAGTCCGTGGACGCCATCGACCTCAACCTCGTGGACCTGCTCCGGAGCAACGCGCGACTCTCCTACGCCGAGCTGGCCCGCCAGGTCGGCCTCTCCGCCCCGGCGGTGCACGAACGGGTCGGCAAACTGGAGTCCAGCGGTGTCATCCGGGCCTACCGCGCGGAGGTCGAGCCGGAAACCATCGGCCTGGGCGTGACCGCCCTGATCGGCATCGTGGAGGACTCGGCAGCGGACACCGACGATGTGCTGGAGGCGTTCCGGGCCATCCCGGAGATCGAGTCCTGCTATTTCATGGCCGGTGTCGAGTCCTTCCTGCTCAAGGCTCGGGTGGGCACCATCGCCGAGTTGGAGCAGCTAATCGTGCGGCTGAATCGGACACCCGGGGTCGCCTCCACCCGGACCGGTATCGCGCTGTCGACCAAATGGGAGAACCGCCCGCAGGCAGTGGCCCCGCCGCCGGCATGACCAGGCGCGCGGCGGCTCCGCCGGGCTCCGGGTGCGGCACCGGCTCCGCCGGGCCGGCTTGCTAGGTTTCCGGGCGTGACTCATCTTGACCGGTGCGACGAGACAGGCCGGCGGTGGGTGACCGAGGCGATCGCGGCCGTCGCGGCGGACGCGAACCGGTCGGCCGACACCCACCTGCTGCCCTTCCCGCTGCCCCGGCAGTGGGGAGTCGACCTCTACCTGAAGGACGAGTCGGTCCACCCCACCGGTTCGCTCAAGCATCGGCTGGCCCGTTCGTTGTTCCTCTACGGGCTCTGCAACGGCTGGATCGGGCCGGACACCACGATCATCGAAGCGTCGTCCGGTTCGACAGCGGTCTCCGAGGCGTACTTCGCCCGGATGTTGGGGCTGCCGTTCGTCGCGGTGATGCCCGCCTCCACCTCGCCCGAGAAGATCGCCCAGATCGAGTTCCAGGGCGGCCGGTGTCACCTGGTCCAGGATCCGGCGAAGGTGGTCATTGAGGCACGTTGGCTGGCCGAGGACTGCGGCGGGCACTACATGGACCAGTTCACCTACGCGGAGCGGGCCACCGACTGGCGCGGCAACAACAACATCGCCGAGTCGATCTACGCGCAGCTCGCCCTGGAGCGGCACCCGCTACCGGCCTGGATCGTGGTCGGTGCCGGCACCGGCGGCACCAGCGCCACCATCGGCCGGTACGCCCGGTACCAGCGGCTGCCCACCAAGCTGTGCGTGGTCGACCCGGAGAACTCGGCGTTCTACCCCGCCTGGCAGGCGGCGGATTGGTCGGTACATACCGGACGTGGCTCCCGGATCGAGGGAATCGGCCGGCCGACCGTCGAAGCGTCGTTCCTGCCCTCGGTGGTGGACCGGATGGTGCAGGTACCGGATGCGGCCTCGCTGGCGGCCATGCGGGCCGCCTCAGCGGTGCTGGGTCGGCGGGTCGGCGGGTCGACCGGCACCAATCTGTGGGGCGCCTTCGGCCTGATCGCCGAGATGCTGGCGCAGCGCCGGACGGGCTCGGTGGTCACCCTGATCTGCGACGCGGGCGACCGGTACGCCGACACGTACTACTCCGACGAGTGGGTGGCGGGACAGGCCCTCGACCTGGCTCCGCACCAGGCCACCGTCGAACGCTTCCTCACCAGCGGCGCCTGGCCGGCCTGAGCGGGCGGCCGTACCGTCACCTGGTGGTCGCCCGCTGCACCAGGCCCGGATAGCGCAGCACATAGCCGTCCGGGTCCACCTCGACCTCTGCGCTGAAGCCCCCGTTGACGTACCGGAACCGGCTCGGACCCAACCCGGTGTAGACCTGCTCGGCAGGCAACACCGTCAGGCTCGGCACCAGCACCCAGGCCACGCTGATCCGGTGCCTGGTGTCCACGGGCGCGGTAGTCAGCCCGAGCCGGCGCAGTGGCAGGGTGTTGAACAACGGTGAGCCGCTGAGATCCACGTCGAACGCCTCGGCCAGCCGATCCGGGTCCTCGACTCCGGGCAGCCCCGCCGGCGGGTGCCCACCGCCGGTCAGGACCGCTTCCAGGTCGCCCTGCTCGGCGGCGGTCACCCGCCATCGTTGCGTCGCCCGCTCCAGGCGTACGTTGCGCCGCCACCCGGCGCCCTCAACCTCGACCTCCAGGCGGACACTGCCCCAGTTGGAGTCGGTGGCCACCTGGTAGCGGCAGGTGTAGGGGATCGGGTCGACAGCCAGTAGCGTGCCGCGCGCGGTCAGCCCGTGGTCGTCGTCGACCAGGGCGTGTTCGGCGCCCGCGGTGTCCGTCCGGGTCCACAGCAGCGACTTCGGCGTGGTCGACATGAGCCGGACGTTACGCCACCCGGCCACCTCTGGCAGCCGTTGCGCCCACCACCACCCAACCCCGCCGATCTGGGGCCCTTCGTCGCTGCTGGAGATCCACTAACGACATTGCGCCCTAGATCGACGCGGCGGTTCGGTGGCTGCGGTTCGTGGAGGGGTCAGTGGGTAGGCACTCGTGGGCGCCCACTCGGCACCCGTCGCTCCTCGCGCCCGCGGCCGTCCGAAGATGGCGTTCGGTCACCGAAGCGGCGCTCGCCCCGCGGCTGGTCACCGTAGCGCCGCTCCCGGCTCAGATCGCCACCGGTGGAGCGGTCTCCGTAACGACGTTCGCCGGTGGGACGGTCTCCGTAGCGGCGAGGGCCAGCCGGCCGGCCGTTACGGCGGGACTGCTCGGGCTCCTCTCGCACCGGCACCCCGCTCGGCTCCCGCGCGCCGGTCAGCTCTGCCAGGGCGGGGTCACCGGCGCGGACGCGCGCCTGGGCCGGCTCGACGCCGGCCTTCTCCATCATCGCCAGCGTGGTGCGACGCTGCTTCGGCAGCACCAGGGTGGCCACCGCACCCGTCTCACCCGCCCGGGCGGTACGCCCCGCACGGTGCAGGTAGTCCTTCGAGTCCTTCGGCGGGTCGACGTGCAGGACGAGTGAGACCCCGTCGACGTGGATGCCTCGGGCCGCCACGTCGGTGGCGACCAAAACGTTGGTCCGCCCCTCGCGGAACTCGGCCAGGGTGCGGGTACGCATGTGCTGGGTCTTGCCGCCGTGCAGCCCTCCGGCACGTACTCCGACGGCCGCGAGCTGTGTGACGAGCCGGTCCACGCCGAGTTGGGTACGGGCGAAGACGATGGTCCGTCCGGCTCGCGCCGCGATCGACGCGGTGACTGGGAACTTGTCGTGCGGCGGGATGAGCAGCAGGTGGTGGTCCATGGTGGAGACCGCCGCGGTCGCCGGCGCGGTGGAGTGGGTGACCGGGTCGGTCATGAACCGCCGCACCAGCGCGTCCACGTCACCGTCCAGGGTGGCCGAGAAGAGCAGCCGCTGCGCGTTCGCCGGAGTCTTCGACAACAGGTCGGTGACCTCGGGCAGGAAGCCCATGTCGGCCATCTGGTCCGCCTCGTCGAGGACGGTGATCTCGATGTCGTCGAGTTGGCAGACGCCCCGGTCGATCAGGTCGGCGAGCCGGCCCGGGGTGGCCACCAGGACCTCCACGCCGCGCCGCAGGGCATCGATCTGGCGGTCGTACGGCACCCCGCCGACCGCGGTCTTCAGGAACACTCCGACGGCCTTGCCCAGCGGCAGCAGCGCGTCGTTGACCTGCATGGCGAGTTCCCGGGTGGGCACCAGGACCAGAGCCCGTGGATGCCGCGGCCGGGCCCGCCCACTGGCGGCGATCCGGGCCAGCAGCGGCAGCCCGAAAGCGAGGGTCTTGCCGGAGCCGGTCTGTCCACGACCCAGCACGTCACGTCCGGCGAGTGCGTCCGGCACAGTGGCGCGCTGGATGTCGAAGGGAGTGGTGATGCCTTGCCGGTCGAGGGTACGGACCAGGGGAAGGGGAAGCCCGAGCGACTCGAAGGTGATGGAGGCGTGCGGAGCGGTGGTGCCGGCCGGCTGCGGCTCGGCGGGGAGGTCGTGGGAGAGCGGAAGCAGACCTGGGTCAGCGGAGATGGTCAAGAAAAGCCTTTCGAGCGGGGCGCATCTTCGCGATGTCCCGCCGCGACAGGTCGTCGCCGGATCTTCCGCAAGAACGCCCAAGGGCGCGCGTTGGTCACGCACCGGGTCAGTGATCACCGACTAGTGTACGGCGACCGTCGCGTTCCCACCGGGGCCGTACCTGGGTAGTGGGCGGACTCACCCGCAATCCCCTGCCGCCCGTCACTCAGGCAGGGCCCCGGCCGCCGCTGAACGCGTTGTTCGCAAGTAGTACGACCAGCACACTCATCGACACCAGCAGGATCAGCGCGACCGCCATGACGATCATGACACGGATGTTGCCGCGCGACCTCTCGGCCGGTGTTTCCGTCCATCCCTGGGCCAGGATGTGCCCGGTCAGGGAGCCGGAGTTCTCCTGCTCGCCGGATGGGAAGGCCGCGGTGGCCGAGGCTTCCGCGGCGGCGTAGTAGGCGTTCAGGTCCGAGCCGCCGGGGCGATGCGCTTCGGTCCCCGATGCCCGGCCTTCGCCCCCCGGGTCACCGCCGCTACCGCTACCGCTACCGCTACCACCGCTGTCGGTACCGGCGTTGCCCGGCCCACCCGGGGCCGGTAGTAGGCCCGGACGCGATGACTGCCGGGGCGCCGCACCCGGAGAACCGGGCGCCGGGTCGTCCCGTCGCCCGCCGGGATTGGTCGGTGGCGGCCAGAGCGGTAACGCCGGGGCCGGCACGACGGCGGCCGGGCTGCCCGGTCCGGCGGATGTGCCCGCCTGCGGACCGGCCCCCGGCAGCGCGTCGGAGGGGTCACCGGCGGGCCCGCCCGACCTGGTGGCGGCCGGGGCTGCGGCCCGGCCGGGTGATACGGGGGCCGCAGCGGTGGGTGTCCGGCTGCCGCTGGAGGCTGGTGGGGGCGGGAACGGCGGTGCGGGCATCGGGCCGGGTGGCGGAGGCGGTGCCGGCACGGGTGGGCCTGGCGTCGGCGGCGGCACCGGTGGCGAAGGTCGGGGGCCGGGTGGCGGACCAGGCACCGGTCCCGGTGGGTACGGCGCCGGGCGGGGGGAGGGCGGGTCGGGTACGGGTGCCGGGTGCGGCGCGGGCTCCGGCTCGGGTGCCGGTGGTGCCGGTGGTTGAGCCGGCTGTGGTGGGCGTGCGGGCTCCGGTGGGGCCGCGGGTTCCCGGTAGGCCGGAGCGGAACGGTAGACGCCGGCCGCCTTTCCACCGGCGCCGGCGGACTGTGCCTCGTCCACGCTCACCCGGCTCAGGCTCGGCATCCGGACGCTGGCCCGTACCGGCTTCGGTGATCCGGGCTCTCGCTGACTCGGAACGCCGGCCATGCCTGCCGTCCCACCCGCGTTGCCGGCGGTCGCCGGCCCGGCGGGGGTCGTGGCCCGGTACATGGTGCCTCTGGCGGATCCAGGCAGGCCAGCGTCGGCCGCATCGTCCGGTGGGCGCTGATCGGGTCCACCGGCGGGTACCGCCACCCGGACGACCGCCTGGCCGCGGGCCGGCACCGCAGGTCGTTCCGCTCCGCCGCTGACGGCCGGAACGTCGGCTACCAAGTCGGTCGCGGCCGGCCCGCTGACGGCTGAAGCGGGTGCCGCCGGGCCGTCGACGGCTGAAGCGGGTGCGTCGGCCGTGACCGCCGGGCCAACGGCATCGAAGGCCCCCTCAGCCAACCCTGTGCTGTCGAGGCGGATCGGCCCGGCGGTGGCGGTTGGGGCGGGTGCGGACGCAGGGTCGGCCCGCCCCGCCGGAACCTCGTGCTCGGTCATCGTCGCCCTCCGCGCCACGCTCGCACCCGGACCCGTGGCGCGGGACCGGGAGTGCCTGAGTGACACCGTGCCACATTCCGCCCGTGCGGCACACCCGGAGCGCCCAGAGCCTGCGGGTGTCATCGGCCTTGCCAGCCATGGGCGCCGGTCAGGGGCGTCGCGCAGCGGTCAGCGCCCGCCGACCGTGGAGGGGCTGACCGAGGCGCTCTCCTGCGGGGTGGAGCTGCTGGCAGCCGTGGTCGGGACGGCGCTGCTGGCACCGATCTCCGGTGACGTGGTGCTTGACGGCGTCGGTGGCCGTGAGCTGGAACCGGAGGGCGTCGGTGGCGGTGGGGTGGTGCTTGACGGCGTCGGTGACGGGGAGTTGGAACCGGAGGGGGTCGGCTTCGGTGACTTCGTCGGCTTCGGCGTCGGCTTGGGCGTCGGGGTCGGTGTCGGCTTGGGCGTCGGGGTCGGTGTCGGCTTGGGCGTCGGCGTCGGCGTCGGCTTGGGCGTCGGCACTGCGCCGACCACCCGGGTCGCGGCGTAGAGCCGGGACCAGCGGACGGCCGCGATCCGCACCACGTCGCCGGTGGTCGGCGCGTGGATCATCTTGCCGCCTCCGACGTACATCCCGACGTGGTGGATGCTCTGCCAACTGCTACCGGAGGCGAAGAAGAGTAGGTCGCCGGGGAGAAGCGCGGTCCGCGGCACAGTCCGCGAGCTGGTCCTCCGGTACTGGTCCCGCGAGACCCGGGGCAGCTGGTAGTGGCCGGCCGACCGGTACGCCGCCCACATGAGGCCCGAGCAGTCGAACGAGTTGGGTCCTTCGGCCGCCCAGACATAGGGGTCACCGAGCTGTTTGCGGGCGTAGGCGACGGCGGCCAGCGCCTTGGGATGCGCGACCATCCCGTTGGCCGACTGGTCGACGTAGCCGGTGCCGAGTTGCTGTTCGGCGGCCTCCTGCTGGCGTACCAGCTCGATCAGCTGGGCGGCGTTCTCCTCGCGCAGCTTGATCAGCTTCGCCTCTTCGGCACGCAGCGCCTGCTCGGTGGCGGAGTACTGCTGCTGTGCTCCCTGTAGCCGGGACTGGA
The DNA here is from genome assembly GCF_048060415.1 of Micromonospora sp. LOL_024. Lineage (NCBI taxonomy): Bacteria > Bacillati > Actinomycetota > Actinomycetes > Micromonosporales > Micromonosporaceae > Micromonospora > Micromonospora sp. LOL_024. The sequence continues at coordinate 150,641 of NZ_JBHMIS010000009.1, read as the reverse complement.
CCGCGGCGTGTGCCTGGGTGGCCGCCTGCTCCTCGGCGCGGGTGCGGGCCAACTCGCCGTTCGCCGGCCCGGTCGCGTGCTCAGCCTTCTCGCCCCGGTTCGCCCGCCGCAGCAGCTCCAGATCCCGCAGGTCGGTGGCGAAGCCACCGGGTGGCAGCGCGGCGGCCACCTTGATCGCTTCGGCGGCGACCTGGTCGGCACGCTGCTGTGCCTGCTGAACCGCGCCCCGGGCGAATTCGAGGTCGCGCTCCGCGGTGCGGAACTGGACCTCGACCTCGTTGCGCTGCTGTTCCAGTTCGAGCAGCTGGGTACCCAGCTCGGCGACGCGTGCCTCGCCGGCGTTGATCTGCGTTTCGAGCGCGTTGGCACCGGGGGTGCCGACATTCGACGGCGCGCCTGGCGTGCCGCCGACGGGTGCGCCACCCGGCAACTGCAACGAGCCGCTGATGGCAGGGCGGGATCCGGTGTCGGGCACCGTGACGGGCACGCCCGGCTCGGCGTAGGCGGGTGCGGCGAGAACGGCACTGGCGACAGCACCGAGCAGAGCGGACCAGAGCATCGGCCGTAACACCGGAGAGACCACCGGACTCCGTCGCCGCCCGTCCGCGCTGTCGACCATTCCGCTCCCCGTCCGGCTTGCTGTGCCGCGCTGGAAGGCGCAGCGGTTCGGCACGCTACCAGGGTGTGTCGTGCCCCACCCCTGTCTACCTCAATTGGTGCAGCGATGTCGATGTCCGCCCGGGTAACGGGAGCCTGGGAATCAGCTGCCGGTGGACCATGGTGTGAGCTGCGCGTGCGGCCGACGTAGGCTCGGGTGGCGACCGGGATCCGGCCGCGACCGCAGGTGGAAGGGGACGGGCTTTCGATGGACGCCGGACTCAAGCGTGAGCTCGAAGCGAAGGTGTACGCGGGGGAGCGGTTGACCCGTGAGGACGGGATCGCCCTCTACTCCAGCGACGACCTGACCTGGTTGGGTCGGCTGGCCCAGCACAAGCGCACCGAGATGAACGGCGACCGGGTGATGTTCAACGTCAACCGGCACCTGAACCTGACCAACGTCTGCAGCGCGAGTTGCGCGTACTGCTCGTTCCAGCGCAAGCCGGGTGAGAAGGACGCTTACACGATGCGTATCGACGAGGCGGTCCGCAAGGCCAAGGAGATGGAGGACGAGCAGCTCACCGAGTTGCACATCGTCAACGGTCTGCATCCGACGCTGCCCTGGCGCTACTACCCGAAGGTGCTGCGCGAGCTGAAGGCGGCGCTGCCGAACATCAAGCTCAAGGCGTTCACCGCGACCGAGGTGCAGTGGTTCGAGAAGATCAGCGGGCTCAATGCGGACGAGATCCTCGACGAGTTGATGGACGCCGGCCTGGAGTCGCTGACCGGCGGCGGCGCGGAGATCTTCGACTGGGAGGTCCGCCAGCACATCGTCGACCATGCCTGTCACTGGGAGGACTGGTCGCGGATCCACCGCCTGGCGCACAGCAAGGGTATGAAGACCCCGTCGACGATGCTCTACGGCCACATCGAGGAGCCGCGCCACCGGGTCGACCACGTGCTGCGGCTGCGAGAGTTGCAGGACGAGACCGGCGGCTTCCTCGTCTTCATCCCGCTGCGCTACCAGCACGACTTCGTGGACTCGGCGGACGGCAAGGTCCGCAACCGGATCCAGGCCCGGACGACGATGGCCTCGCCGGCCGAGTCGCTGAAGACCTTCGCGGTCTCCCGGCTGCTGTTCGACAACGTGCCGCACGTGAAGTGCTTCTGGGTGATGCACGGGCTCTCGGTGGCGCAACTCTCGCTCAACTTCGGCGTGGACGACCTGGACGGCTCGGTCGTCGAATACAAGATCACCCACGATGCCGACTCGTACGGCACGCCGAACACCATGCACCGGGACGATCTGCTGCACCTGATCTGGGATGCCGGCTTCCGGCCGGTCGAACGGAACACCCGCTACGAGGTGGTCCGCGAGTACGACGCCGCGCCGACGCTCGCGCAGCGCCGGGCCGAGCCGCAGCAGGTCTGGGCCTGAGTCACCGCGTACCCTGGCACGACCATGACCGAGCAGCAGAGTGCGTTTCCCCGCCGGGACGGAGAGGGTCGCATCCGTGCCCTGGGTGACCTGGTTGGTGTCGCCCTCGCCGGGTTGGTCATCGGGCTGCTGGTGTTGGTCCTCTTCGACGGGGCGTTCGCCTGGCTCGGCGCCGGTGACTTCGGTCAGGCCAACGGTTGGATGGCCGTCATCCTGCCCGCCTGGTTCTTCTGGGAGGATTTCCGGGCCTGGGAGTTCGGCGTGCCCCGGGTGGTGGCCGGGCTGGTGGCCGTCGCCGTGGCAGTGGTCTGCGGGCTGCTGCTGGCCGGGCTGACGACCGGGCTGCCGCCGCTGGTCTCCGGTGTGCTCGCCGCGGCGACTTTCACCGTGATATATGCGATGGTCTGGTTTCCCGGCGTCCGCTGGCTGACCAACCGGGCGGGCTGAGACCGGCGGCCGGCAGCAGGACTGAGAACGCCGTCCGCCGGACGGCGATGAACGGAGTGCGATGTGAGCGAGCGGAGCGTACGAACGTGAGCGCGGCGGTCAAGTACACGCTCGGCCGGATCGGGCTGTTCGTGGTCGTGGTGGCGGCCCTCTGGCCGGTCGACCTGGACATCTTCCTGAAGCTGATCCTGGCCCTGCTGTTCTCCGCCGCCGTCTCCTTCTTCCTGCTCAAGGGGTGGCGTGACGAGATGGCCGAGGAGATGGCCGCCGCCGCCGAACGTCGCCGTACGGAGAAGGAGCGGCTGCGGGCCGCGTTGGCCGGCGACGACCAGACCGGGGGCGACACGCCGGCCGGTGGTCAGGTCGACGCCGCTGCCGAGGAGCCAGGCAACCCCCCGGAGCAGGGCCGAGGCCCGGCGGCCTGAGCGGCCCGGAGCGGATCTCGACGCCTGTGGCGTGACCCGTGCTACGGCGCCGGGCTTCGTCGTGTACGGGCCGGAGGAAACATGTTGCCGGCATGAGGATCCGACTGGGATGGACCACGCAACCACAAATGTTGATATGACCATGTGATCGGTGGTGGGCTGTCTGCTACCGAGCGGGGGATCCCGCACCTCGAGGAGTGTGTCTCCATGGTCTTCGGCACCATCCCAATCCGCCGCGCACTGGCGCTCGTCATCGCCGCCGGGCTCGGCCTGCTCACCGTCGCCGCGCCACCTGTCTCCGCCGAACCCGTCCCCAACCGGGACGAACAACCGGCCGCCGTGCCCTACCGGGTGCTCGGCCCGAAGACGCTCGCCGACCGCAACGCGGTCGCCCGTACGGGTGCTGCCATCGACTACTCCGAGCACGGCGTGCTGCACATCTCGGCCACCCGCGCCGAAGCCGCCGCCATCACCGGACTCGGGTTCCGGCTGGAGGCGATCGCCGCACTGCCGACCAATCGTGGTCAGGCTGAGGGGGATGTCGGCATCCTCGGCTTCCCGGCGGCCGACTCCAACTACCACGACTACCCGGAGATGATCGCGGCGGTGAACAAGGTGGTCGCCGACCATCCGACGATCGCCCGGAAGGTCAGCATCGGCACCTCCTACGAGGGCCGCGACCTGGTCGCGGTGAAGATCTCCGACAACGTCGCCACCGACGAGAACGAGCCGGAGATCCTGTTCAACGCGCAGCAGCACGCCCGCGAGCACCTGACCGTCGAGATGGCGATCTACCTGCTCAACCTCTTCACCGACGGCTACGGCTCCGACTCCCAGATCACCAGCCTGGTCAACGGCCGGGAGATCTGGGTCGTGCCGTCGGTCAACCCGGACGGCAGCGAGTACGACATCGCCACCGGCTCCTACCGGTCCTGGCGCAAGAACCGCCAACCCAACAGCGGATCGTCGTACGTCGGCACCGACCTGAATCGCAACTGGAGCTACAATTGGGGCTGCTGCGGCGGCTCGTCCGGCTCCACCTCCTCGGACACCTACCGGGGTCCGTCGGCGTTCTCCGCACCCGAGACGCAGGCGCTGCGCAACTTCGTCAACAGCCGGGTGGTAGGCGGTGTGCAGCAGATCAAGGCCAACATCGACTTCCACACCTACTCCCAGCTGGTGCTCTGGCCGTACGGCTACACGTACAACAACACCGCGCCGGGGATGACCACCGATCAGTACAACACCTTCGCCACCATCGGCCAGCAGATGGCGGCGACGAACGGCTACACCGCGCAGCAGTCCAGCGACCTGTACGTCACCGACGGCAGCAGCATCGACTGGATGTGGGCGACGCACGGCATCTGGGCGTACACCTTCGAGCTGTATCCGGGATCGGCCTCCGGTGGCGGCTTCTACCCGCCCGACGAGGTGATCCCGCAGCAGACTTCGCGTAACCGCGAGGCGGTGCTGATGCTCTCCGAGTACGCCGACTGCCCGTACCGGGCGATCGGCAAGCAGGCCCAGTACTGCGGCAGCGGTGGTGGCGGGACGACGGTCTGGTCCGACACCTTCGAGACCGCGACCGGCTGGACGATCAACCCGAACGGCACCGACACCGCAACCACCGGGCAGTGGGAGCGGGGCGCCGCGCAGACCACCAACTCCAGCGGGGCCAAGCAGCTCACGCCGTACGCGGGCAGCAACGACCTGGTGACCGGCCGGCTCGCCGGCAGCGGCGCGGGCTCCCACGACATCGACGGCGGTGTCACCAGTGCCCGGTCCCCGGCCGTCACGCTGCCCTCCAGCGGCACGTTGACGCTGTCGCTGGCCTGGTATCTGGCGCACGGCTCGAACGCGTCCTCGGCGGACTACCTTCGGGTCAGCGTGGTGCACAACGGCGGCACCACGGCGCTGCTCACCCAGACCGGTGCGGCCAGCAACCGCAACGGTGCCTGGGCGGTGTCGAACCTCAACCTCACCCCGTACGCCGGACAGTCGATTCGGATTCTGGTGGAGGCCGCGGACGCCTCGACGGCCAGCCTGGTCGAGGCAGCTGTGGACAACGTCACCATCACCTCCTCCTGAACGGGACGGGGCCCCGCCACCCCTCGCGCGGGGCCCCGTCTCAGGGATCAAACGGACAAAGGCTGGCGAGCGGCCGTCGCCCGGTGGGCCGCACGTGAGCGGCGCTGGCCTGCGCAACGAGCCGCCGTCCAGGCGTGCGCTACGGTCTTACCGACCCGCCACAGCGAAGCCGGTGCGACACCGGCGCTGTCCCGCAACTGTGATGCCCCGACACCGGGGACAAGCCAGGTCGCCTGGGGCGCGGTCGCGATCCGCGCTCTCGAGGAAGGGCGCCTCGCGGACGGGCGCTCAGGCTCCCTGTCGGCGAAGCACCGCAATCCTCGACCGACAGGAGGACCAATGTTCAGACGTACCCCCCGGGTCTTCGCTGCCACCCTCGCGGTGGCCGCGCTCACGCTCGGCGCCTGCGCCGAGAAGGCCGCCGAAACACCCGCCGCCGGCAGCCCGACCGCCGACGCCTTCCCCGTCACCGTCGGTGACCTGAGGTTGGAGCAGCGGCCCGAGAAGATCGTCTCGCTGTCGCCGACGGGCACCGAGATGCTCTTCGCGATCGGCGCCGGCCCGCAGGTCACCGCCGTCGACGACCAGTCCAACTTCCCGGCCGACGCGCCGAAGACGGACCTGTCCGGCTACCAGCCGAACGCCGAGGCGATCGCCGGCAGGGATCCGGACCTGGTGGTGCTCGCCAACGACACCAACAAGATCGTCGACCAGCTCACCGCGCTGAAGATCCCGGTCTACCTGACCCCGGCGGCGCAGACCCTGGACGACTCGTACCGGCAGCTCAACGAACTGGGCACGCTCACCGGCAACATCGGCGCGGCGGCCGACGTGGTGCAGCGGATGAAGGACGACATCGCCAAGATTGTCGCCGAGGTGCCGCAGCGGGTGAAGGCGCCCACCTACTTCCACGAGTTGGGCCCGGAGCTGTACACCGCCACCAGCAAGACCTTCATCGGCTCGGTCTACACCCTCGCCGGGCTGGAAAACATCGCCGACGCGGCCGACGCCGACGGCAAGAGCGGCGGCTACCCACAGCTGTCCCAGGAAGTGATCGTCAAGGCCAACCCGGACTTCGTCTTCCTCTCCGACGTCACGTGCTGCCAGCAGAGCATCGAGACGGTCAAGGCCCGCAGTGGCTGGTCCAGCATCGACGCGGTGCGAGACGACCAGATTGTGGAACTCGACGACGACATCGCCTCCCGCTGGGGACCGCGCGTGGTGGACCTGCTGCGCACCATCGTGGACGCCACCGCGAAGGTGTCCGAGTGACGACGGACGGCAGTCGTTAACAAGGGACCCTGACATGCACCAGGCGTTAACAAGGGGCCCTGCCTTCCCACCGGGCGTGCCGTCGCGCCCGGTGGGTCTGCAAAAGCGCTGGCTCGTCGCCGGCGTACTCGCCGTGCTCGTCGCCTTGGTGGCCGGCGTCTCGCTCGGCCCGGTCAGCCTGCCGCCCGGCAGCGTCGCGATCGAACTGCTCAACCTGCTCCCCGGGGTACGCCTGGAGAGCGGGCTGACCGAGCAGGAGATCGCCATCGTCACCGAGCTACGGCTGCCCCGGGTGGTGCTGGGTTTGCTGATCGGTGGGCTGCTCGCCCTGGCCGGCGGTGCCTACCAGGGGGTGTTCCGAAACCCGCTGGCCGACCCGTACCTGCTCGGAGTCGCCGCCGGGGCGGGGCTGGCGGTCACCGTGGTGCTGACCCTCGGGGTGGGCACGAGCGGATCGCTGGGGGAACTGCCGGCGACGATTCCGCTGGCCGCCTTCGTCGGCTCCCTCGGTGCGGTGGTGATGACGTACCTGCTCGGCGCCGCCGGCGGGCGCAGCCGCTCGCCGGCCACGCTGATCCTCGCCGGGGTGGCCGTCTCCGCGTTCCTCAGCGCCGGGCAGACGTACCTGTTGCAACGGCACGCGGACAGCATCCAGCAGGTGTACTCCTGGCTACTCGGGCGGCTGGCCACCGCCGGCTGGCAGGACGTCCGGCTGGTGCTGCCGTACTTCCTGGTCACCAGCCTGGTCATCCTGCTGCTCCGGCGGGAGCTGGACGTGCTCTCGGTCGGCGACGACGAGGCGGCGAGTCTCGGCCTGCACCCGCAGCGGTCCCGGTACCTGCTGATCGCCGCCGCCTCGCTGGGCACCGCCGCAGCGGTCTCCGCCTCCGGCCTGATCGGCTTCGTCGGCATCATCGTGCCGCACACCGTACGGCTGCTGGCCGGGTCGAGTTACCGGATCATTCTTCCGCTGTCGCTGCTGTTCGGGGGTGCCTTCCTGGCCCTGACCGACGTGGTGGCGCGGACCGCCGCCGCACCGCAGGAGATCCCCATCGGTGTGGTCACCGCGCTGCTGGGCGGTCCCTTCTTCGTCCTGGTGCTGCGCTCCGTCCGGCGGGTGCTGACGTGAAGCCGACCCCATCCGCCGTAGAGGTGCGGAACCTGCGAATCAGCTTGGACGGTGCGCCGATCCTCGCCGGCATCGACCTGGTCGTGGCCGCCGGCGAATGGGTGACCGTGATCGGTCCCAACGGCGCCGGCAAGTCGACGTTGCTGCGCGCCGTCGGCGGCCTGCTGCCCGCGCCGGACGCCGTCCGGCTCTTCGGCACGCCGCTCGGCGCCCTGCGCCGCCGGGAACGGGCCCGGGTGGTTGCCACGGTCGCCCAGTCGCCGGTCGTACCGCCCGGCATGGCGGTGCTGGACTACGTGCTGCTCGGGCGTAACCCGTACATCGCGCCGCTTGGCCGGGAGTCCGCCGCCGACCTGGCCGTGGTGCACGAGGTGCTCGACCGGCTGGACCTCGCCGGGTTCTCCACCCGCGAGCTGGCCACCCTCTCCGGCGGCGAACGGCAGCGGGTCTTCCTGGCCCGGGCGTTGGCCCAGGGTGCCACCCTGCTGCTGCTCGACGAACCGACGAGCGCGCTGGACATCGGCCACCAGCAGGAGGTCCTGGAGTTGGTCGACCAGCTTCGTCGTAGGCACGGGTTGACCGTGCTGGCCACCATGCACGATCTGTCGACCGCCGGTGAGTACGCCGACCGCATGGTGCTGCTCGCCGCCGGCCGGATCGAGGCCAGCGGCACCCCCGACGAAGTCCTCACCGAGGACCTGCTGTCCCACCACTACCGTGCCCACGTCCGGGTCATCCCCGGCCCGCACGGTCCCCTGGTCCTCCCCACCCGCCCCGCCCCGCCCCGCCCGCGTTGATCGGAGATCGGAGAGGTTGCGGTCAGGACAGCCGGGTCCAGACACAGTTTCTTTATCGACTTGGACTTGGCGGGAGTGAAGTCAGGGCGATGAGGGAGAAGAGGGCGCCGGACGGGTCGCGGACGGCGGCGATACGGCCGGCGGGGACGTCCCGGGGCGGGACCAGGATCGAGCCGCCCAGCTCGGCGGCGTGTGCCGCGGTGGCGTCCGCGTCGACGACCGAGAAGTACACGGTCCAGTAGGCCGGCGAACCTGTCGGGAACTCCGTGCCCAGCGGTGGCGTCATTCCCGCCACCATCCGATCGCCGAGCCGCCAGCCGGTGTAGGCGGCCTGCCCCATCGGTTCCTCCTCGGGCTGCCACCCGAAGACCAGCTCGTAGAAGACGCGGGCTCCCTCCGGGTCGGGCGTGACCAGTTCGGTCCAGCTCATCGCGCCCGGGGTGTCGAATACCTCGGCGCCGGGGAAGGCCATCGGCTGCCAGGTGCTGAAGGCAGCGCCGGCCGGGTCGGTGAAGACCGCCATCCGGCCCCGGTCGAAGACGTCGAACGGCGGTACCACCACCTGCCCGCCGGCCCGCTCCACCCGGCCGGCGACCAGATCGGCGTCGTCGGTGGCGACGTACGTCGACCAGATCGGCACCTGGTCCGGTACGGCCGGCGGGCCGGCACCGGCGACCGCCCGCCCGCCCAGCAGGAAGATCGTGTAACCGCCGGCTTCCGGCTCGGCATCCACCCGGCCGGTCCAGCCGAACAGCTCGGGATAGAACCGGCGGGCCGCGTCGAGTCCAGGCGTCGCCAAATCAACCCAGCAGGGGGTACCCGGTGGAACGCTGGCCACGGCCACCCCTCTCGACTCAGGCGACCGCCGACCGACCGCCGTCCCCGGAATCGTGGCACCGCCCGGTGGGCACCCGGGGTGCAAACGCCTCGAACGTCAACTGAACCGGCGACCCTCGTCCCGCCGGTACGCCCACCCGGCGAGCGTGGCCAGCACCACCACCCAGACACCGAGCATGACCAGCGACAAGGGGTTGACCGGGTGGTCGCCGACGGCCGCCCACATCAACTCGACGGCACCTCGGGTGGGTAGGTACGGCGCGATCGCCTCGATGAAGCCGGGCGCGCTACCCGGCGCGGATAGCAGGCCGCCACCGAAGGCGAGCGGGAAGAAGACGATCTGGGCCACCACGATTGCCGCCTTGCTCGGCAGCGCGTACCCGATGCTGAGCCCCAGCAGCGTGAACGGCACCGAGATCACCCCCACGGTGACCAGCGCCAGCAGGAACGATCCCGGAGTGATCCGGGCCTTGGTCAACGTCGCCCCGATGATCACCAGGGGAATCAGCGACAGGTAGGTGACGACCAGCCCGGCCGCGATCCGGCCAGTGAAGCGTGGTGCCGGCCCGACCGGCAACGTCCGGGTGAACGGATCCCAGGGTTGAGCCCGATCCTCGGCGACACCCACGCCGTACTGGAAGATGTTGGCGCTCATCACCGAGAAGGTGACCATCGAGGCGGTGGCGAAGGTGGCGCCCACCGGGTCGTTCCCGGCGAACGGCACCACGAAGAAGAGCATCGCGACGGCCGGGAAGAACGCGCTGCCGAAGATCGCGATCGGGATGCGGATCGTCTCCAGCAGCTGGTAGCGCGCGTGGGTCAGGACGAGTTGCACGGCGGGTCTCCTCAGGCGGGCGTCGGCTCGGCGTCGGCGGTGGTGATGGCGAGGAACGCCTCCTCCAGGGAGGTCGGGCGTACCTCCAGATTCCGGAACGCGACCTCGCTGGCGACCAGATCCCGAATTAGCTGGTCGGCGTCGGCGGTGAGCAGGTGGATCCGGCCGTCGACCTGCTCGGTGCGGACCACGCCGGGCAGCGCCGGAACCGCGTCGGCGGTCAGGCTGACCCGGCGTACGCCGACCACAGCCCGGATCGCGTCGACGCTGTCGTCGGCGAGTACCCGGCCGCGACCGATCACCACCACCCGGTGGGCCAGCGCCTCCACCTCTTCCAGGTAGTGGCTGCTCAGCAGTACGGTGCCGCCACCGGCGTGGAATGCGCGGATCGCCTCCCACAGCGTGTGTCGGGCCTCCACGTCCAGCCCGGTGGTCGGCTCGTCGAGCAGCACCAGCCGGGGCCGGCCGACGAAGGCCAGTGCGACGGCGAGCCGACGCTTCTGCCCACCGGACAATCCCCCGGTCTGTCGCCGGACCTGCTCGCTCAGGCCGAACTGGTCGAGCAGTTCGCCGCGCGGAATCGGGTCCGGGTAGTGGGCCGAGACGAAGTCCACCACCTCGCCGACCCGCAGCGTGCTGGGTAGCCCGGTCTCCTGCGGGGTGACTCCGACCTGCCGCCGGCTGGCTGGCTCACGCGGGTCACCGCCGTTGAGCTCCACCCGGCCCGACGTCGGCCGGCGCAGCCCTACCAGCAGGTTGAGCAGGGTGCTCTTGCCGGCACCGTTTGGCCCCAGCAGGCCGACCAGTTCACCCCCGCGCACCTCCAGGTCCACCTGGTCCAGCGCGAGGACGGTGCCGTATCGGCGGCTGACCTGGTCGGCGCGGGCGAGGATCACGCGGGGGCTCCCTTCGGATGGTCTTCGTCTACCGGTCTAGCCGGTGCCCGCAAGCGTCCCGGTTCGGCCGGCCGGCCAGGTGCGGTGGCGTGCAGCGGGGCCGGCAACGGCGTGACGTGCAGCACCGACAGTCGGGACACCGCCCGGGTGAGCACCACGTACAACCGGTGCAGCCCACGCGGCTCCGCCGCGACGACGGCGGCCGGCTCGACGACGATGACATGGTCGTACTCCAGGCCCTTGACCAGGGTGGCGGGGACCACGGTTACCCGTGCCCCGGCCGCCGGGTCGGCGTCGGCGGCAACTGCGACCCCCGCCCCGACCAGCGCCGCCCGCAGGCCGTCCACCGCGTCGTCGGAGGCGATCACCGCTATGGAGCCCTCGTACGTGAGCGCCGCCCGCACCTCGGCCACCGTCGCAGCCAGCGGATCGGTCACGGCACGTACCTCCAGCGCGCCGTCGGCGCGCAGCGACTCGGCCGGTGGCACGTCGACGGCCAGCGCCGGCAGCAGCCGGTTGGCGAACGCGAGTACGACGGCGGGTACCCGGAAGCCGATGGTCAGCGGCACCACCGGCGTGTCCGGCTTGCCGAGGTGGCGCAGGGATTCCCGCCAGTCGGTGGCGGCCCACGGCGCGGTCCCCTGCGCCAGGTCGCCGAGGAGGGTGAGCGACCCGTGCTCGCTGCGCCGGGCGACGACCCGGCACTGCATGGGGGAGAGATCCTGGGCCTCGTCCACCACGATGTGCCCGTACCCGGCCGGGCGCTCCATCAGCCCGGCGGCCTCGTCGATCAGCACCGCGTCTGCGGCGGTCCACCGGGTCGCCTTCGGAGTCCGCCCGAGTCTCGTGCCGGCGGGGCCGGTGAGCAGGGCCTGTTCGTCGGGGGTGAGCAGGCCGTCGGCGGCCGCCGCGAGTCGGGTGGGGTCGGCGAGCAGCGCGTGCAGCAGGCCCTCAGGGGTGAGCGCCGGCCAGGCCGCGTCCAGGAATGCGGTGACCGGCTTCGACCGGCCTGTCCGGCGCAGCCACGCGTCGCCTGGCGACTCCGCTCGCCGGGCTTCGGACTGTCGTTGCAGCAGCCCGACCAGTCGGGCACGGACCCGCTCCCGGCCGACGGCGTACGGCAGCTGCTCGGCGCGGGTCTCGCGGATCAGCCGGTGCAGCGGCTCCAATCCGATCCGCCAGCGGAACGATCCGTCGGACACGACGATCGGCTCGGTCGGCTCACCGACGTACGCGTCGACCGCCCGGCGCAGTACCTCGGCCATCCTCGCGTCGTGCTTGACGACGGCCACGGCCAGCGAATCCACCGCCCGTACCGCGACGCGATCGACCAGCTCCTCGACGGTGTTCTGCGCGGCCTCGACCTCGCCGAGGGCGGGCAGCACCGAGGCGATGTACCCCAGGAAGGCCCGGTTCGGCCCGAGCACCAGGACCTTTGACCGCCGCAGCCGCTCGCGGTGCAGGTAGAGCAGGTACGCGGCGCGGTGCAACCCGACCGCGGTCTTCCCGGTGCCCGGTGCCCCCTGCACGCAGATCGAGTCGGCCAGGTCGGCGCGGACCAGTTCGTCCTGCTCGGGCTGGATGGTGGCGACGATGTCGCGCATCGGACCGACGCGGGGGCGTTCGATCTCGGCGGTGAGGATCCGGCTGGCCGTGCCGAGCTCCTCGCCCCGGTCGAGGCGCTCGTCCTCGAAGCCGGTCAGCACCCCGTTGCCGAACCCGAAACGGCGTCGCACCGCGAGGCCCTGCGGGTCACGGGCGCTGGCTCGGTAGAACACTCGGGAGACCGGGGCCCGCCAGTCCAGCACCAGTGGTTCGCCCTGTTCGTCGGTCACATGTCGGCGGCCTACGTGGTAGCGCCGCCCGGCGTGCTCGGCGTCCGCGTCGCCGAAGTCGAGCCGGCCGAAGAACAGCGGGGTACGGGGGTCGTCGGCCAGTTCGGTCACCCGCCGGGCGAGGTGCCGCCCCAGCTGTTCGGCGGTGTACGCGTCGCCGGCCACCTTGTCACCGGTGCTGAAGAGCGCCTCGGCGCGTTTCCGCATGCGGTGCAGCGCCGCGCGGGACCGGGACAGGTGCGCCTGCTCGGCGGCCAGTTCGTCCTTCAACTCGGGCGGTGGCAGTGGTCGGGCGTGCAGGCTCATCCACGGACTCCTTGATACGGGAAGAAGGCTGCCGCTCGCGTTCCCGACTCGTGGTCGGCGCGGGGACGTCCGCTGCGGTGCTTGTCACCGCGGCCGTCGGGCGGAACGGAAAGCCTACGCCCCGGCGGATGGGCGGCAATGGGATTTTCCGTGGTCGGGGGATCATGGTGGCATGACGGAGGCGCACCCCGAGCCGCCCCGGGTGACGATCAGCGACCCGCAGACTCTGCGGGCGATCGCCCACCCGGCCCGACTCGCGATCATGGAACATCTGGCGTCGACCGAGGAAGCGTCGACCGCCACCGAGTGCGCCGAGGTGGCGGGTCTGTCCCCGAGCGCGACCAGCTACCACCTGCGGGCGCTGGCCCGGTTCGGGCTGGTGGAGGAGGCGCCGAGCCGAGGGGACGCCCGGGAGCGACTGTGGCGCAGCGCGGTCCAGTCGTGGACCGTGGACGCCGGTCGGAACGCCGATCCGTCGGTGCGCGACGCCGAGCGGGCTGTGGTGGAGGTCTTCCTCGCGCGGGAGTTGGCGCGCAGCCGCGACTGGCTGCGCCGGGCGCCGGACGAGTCGGAGGAGTGGTACCGCAATGCGATCCTCAGCGAGTCGCTGCTGCTGCTCACCTCGGACGAGCTGGCTGAGTTGAACAAGGCGGTGCTGGCTCTACTGCGACCATACCGCCGAAGGACCCGGACCGATCCACCGTCGACTGCCCGTCGGGTGGTCGTCCAGTACAAGGCGCTGCCGCTGGACTGAGGCTTGCGTACGACAGATGCGAAGCATTATTTTCGAAGTATGTCGTTCACATCTGCCCCGTCGCGCTGGGTGGACGTCGGCCTCGCCACCGCGGGCCGAGGGGTCGCCACCTGCGGAGAGTTCCTCGCCGCCACGACCCTGACGCTGGCCCTCCAGTCCTCCGGGGCGGGCGGTCGCGCAGTCGCCGGGGTGCTGCTGGCGGCGACCCTGCCGCTGGTGGTGCTCGCCCCGCTGACCGGGCGACTGGCTGATCAGGTGGACAGCCGGACGCTCCTGATCGGGGCCGGCCTGGCCCAGTCGGTGATCTGCCTCGGTCTGGCATACGCCGGCCAACCGCAGTTGGTCATCGGCCTGGTCGCGTTGCTCGCCTGCGGCCTGGCGGTGACCCAGCCGGTGCTCGCCGCCCTGGTGCCGTCGATGGTGCGCCCCGCCGACCTGCCCAGAGCCACCGCACTCAACCAGACCGCCGGCCTTCTCGGCGTGCTGGCCGGCCCGGCCCTGGCCGGCTTCCTGGTGGGCGGGTTCGGCACCCGGGTGCCACTGCTGATCGGTGCGGCCAGCTATCTCGCGCTCGTCCTCGCCGGAGCGCTGATCCGTACCCGCCGAGGCGGCACGCGGCGCACGACGGCGTCGGTGTCATCGCCCGGTGGCACCGCCCGGGCCACCGGCTACACCGCGCCGGCAACCGACGACGCCGCGACGGCGGCGAACTGGCGGCTGCGGCGGGACCCGCTGCTGTTCGCGATGGTGGCCACCCTGGCGGGCGTGATCGCGGCGGTCGGCGCGATCAACGTCATCGAGGTCTTCTACGTACGGGAGACCCTGGGTGCCTCGGCCACCGTCTACGGCCTGGTCACCGGGGCGTGGACTCTCGGGGTGCTCTGCGGTGCCTGGACCTTCGCCCGGTTCGCCCGGCGGTTCGCCGACGACGGTGCCCTTGTCCAGTGCGGCTTGCTCCTGCTCGGCGGCTGCTGCCTGATGGTGCTGGTCTCGGTGACGGTGCCCGTGGCGCTGCTACTGGTGCCGATCTGGCTCCTCGGTGGCATCTGTAACGGCGGCAACAACGTCCTCAACAACGTGGTGATGGCCCGGCGGGTGCCGGAGGCGGCGCGTGGTCGGGCCTTCGCCGCCATGGGAGCCGCCGTGCAGGGCGCGGCGATGCTCGGTTACCTGATCGGTGGCCTCATGTTGGAGGTGACCGAGCCGCGCCCGCTGATCGTCGGCTGCGGGATTGCCGGGCTACTGGTGCTGGTCGCCTTCGTCAGGCACGTCCGGCGGGCGGTCCGGGCTGAGCGTGCGTGTAGCAGACAGGACGCCGCGAGCACAGGCCCGGCGAGCACAGGCCCGGCGGGTGCGGGGTTGGCCACTTCCGTGGCGGGCAGCTGAGCGGGTCGCGAACGGCGGGGATACGGTCAGGACATGGTCGAGAGCGTCGCTCGCCCCCGGGTCGGGCACATCCAGTTCCTGAACTGCCTGCCGATCTACTGGGGGCTGATGCGCTCCGGCGCGCTACTCGACGTCGACCTGCACAAGGACTCGCCGGACCGACTCAGTGCCAAACTCGTCACCGGTGACCTGGACATCGGACCGATCTCCCACGTCGAGTACCTTCGGCACGCCGACGAACTGCTGCTCCTGCCCGACCTGGCGGTCGGCAGCGACGGGCCGGTGCTGTCGGTCAACCTGGTGTGCACCCGGCCGCTGACCGACCTCGACGGCGCCCGCGTCGCGCTGGGCTCCACCTCGCGAACCGGGGTGCTGCTCGCCCAACTGTTGTTGCGCGAGCGGTACGGGGTCCAGCCCGAGTACTTCCGGTGCCCGCCGGACCTGACCCAGATGTTGCTGGAGGCCGACGCCGGTGTCCTCATCGGCGACGTGGCCCTGCGGGCGATGTACGAGGCACCCCGGCAGGGGCTGACTGTGACCGACCTGGGTCAGGCCTGGCGGGAGTGGACGGGCCTGCCGATGGTCTTTGCCGTCTGGGCGGTGCGCCGCGACTTCGCCGACGCCCATCCCGGCCTGGTCAAGGAGGTGCACGAGGCGTTCCTACGCTCGCGCGACCTGTGCCTTGCCGAGCTGGACCAGGTCGCCGAGTCGGCGGCCCGCTGGGAGCCCTTCGACGCGGCCACCTTGGCCGAGTACTTCCGGGCATTGGACTTCTCGCTCGGTGACCGTCAGGTCGCGGGTCTGCGCGAGTTCGCCCGTCGCGCGACCGCCCTCGGTGAGGTTCCGGCGTTGCCGGCAGGCGGCCCAGAGTTCTTCACCGGCTGACCGAGCGTCAGGGGGCGGCGGTCAGCAGGGCGTCGGTGATCTTCTCGCAGTTGTCCATGCCGTACTCGTAGCCCTTGTTGATGGGGTACTGGAGCATCACGCCCATCGTCCAGGTGTCACCGATCGCCAGGCAGTTGACGTGCATCTCCTGCTCCTTCGTGCGGTCGACCCAGCCGTTCTTGATGGCGATCTTCTTGGCCTCGGCGGCCGGGAACGCCTTGCGGATGCCGAAGTCACCAGCGCCGCGTACCTGGCGCATCTCGTCGAGCAGCCACTTGGTCCACTTCGGGCCGGCGGCGGTGCCGTCGGCGATGCAGTTGCCCAGCCGCGCGGTGTCGCGTGGCGACAGCTCGGTGCGGCTCCACCCGCGATCGCTGGCGACTTTGCTGTCGGTCAGTTCGCAGGTCGACAGCAGGCGCTCGATCGAGGCGGACCGGCCGATCTGGGTGTAGAGCTGCTCCGTGCGGGTGTTGTCGCTGTCCCGGATGATCCTGGTCAGGTCGTCCAGCTTCGCGTCGCTCGGTGTCTGCCCGGCGTCGGCGGTGCGACGCAGGTAGTCGGCGACGATCCATGACTTGATCATTGATGCGGTGGTGCTGGTCTCGGCCATGTCCTCCGAGCCGATGATCTCGCCCGAGCGGCGGTCCAGCACGCTCCACCCGTACCAGCCGTCGATGTCCAGGTCGAGCTTCCCGGCCGTGAACGGCAGCGGCTCGGGTTCCGGCGAGGGGCTCGGCGAAGGCGAGGACCGTACGCTGCGGTCGGTGAGCGCGTCGCCGCGCGGCGGCGAATCGCCGCGACCCCACTTGGCGGCGGCGGTGGACTCGAAGGGCGAACCGGGCAGCAGCCGCAGCGACACCAGGACCAGCCCGACCAGCACGGCAGCGACGGCCACGAGCCGCAGCGGTGATGTTTCGCCCCGCCGGTCGCGGCGGCCTCGGCCGGCCATCAGAGCTTTCCGATCGGCTGCTGCGGCACCTTGAGTGCGCCGCCGGGCTGCGGGGTGACCAGCTGGGCGGCGACGCTGGCGCAGACGTCGGCACCATAGTCGAGACTACTGCTCTGCGGGTAGCGCAGCATCACCGCGAGGCTCCACTCCTCTGCAACGGCCAGGCAGTTGACGTGCCAGTTGCCGTCGTATTCGAGGGGGGTCCAGCCGTTCTTGATACTGACCGGGCCCTGACTGGTGATCGACTCGGGAAGGCCGTCGACGATGCCCCACCTGCCGCCGCCCGCGCGAAGCTCCTGGTCCTCGGCGGCGGTGCTGCCGCGGACCCTGCTCATCTCGCTGAGTAGCCACTTGGTCCACTTCGGGCCGGCGGCGGTGCCGTCGGCGATGCAGTCGCCGAGCCGCACGGCGTCGCGCGGGGACATCTGGGTGAAGCTCCACCAGCCCTCGTAGCCGGTGACGCTGCCCCGCTTGGTGTCGGTGAGGTCGCAGATGCTGATGGCCCGCTTGACTACCGGGCCGGGCTGACCGCCGGCCGGCACGCTGTACGACCCGCCGACGGCCCGGTAGATGGTGTTGGCCGCGTCGTCGTCACTGTCCCGGATGGCCCGGCTGGCCGCATCCTTCATCGCCGCGGTGGGTTCCTTGTCGCCCAGCCGGCGCAGGTAGTCGGCGACGAACCACACCTTGAGCATGGACTCGGTCGAACTGGTCGCGGTCATGTTCTTGGCGCCGGAGATCTCGCCGGACTCCCGGTCCAGCAGGGCCCAGGAGAAGAACTCGCCCTTGAAGTTCACCGAGACCTTGCCGGCGGCGAGGGTCGGTGGTGGGGGCGGGGCGGGCGTGGGCGCGGCCACGCTCTGCTGGGCGGGGGTCGTCTCGTCCGAGGAAAGCCGGGCGTACGCGGCCGGCACCAGCATGACGCCGCCGAGCAGCACCGCCGTGACGGCGAGCACCATGGTCACGCGAGATCGCATGAGCGGGTGAACTCCAGATGTCGGGGCCGGGGGACCGGCTTGTTGCCAGGACTGACCGGTGCGGATCGCCCTGGGCCGGGGGAAGTGGCCCTCTGAGCCGGCGATCGTTGTCGTCGATCGGTGTGACGGGGGAAGTCTACGTGCGAATCGGCGTGATGCCAGGACCCGACACGGGGCAACACGGGGTGAAGGTGGGACAACTTACTGAGTTGTGCTACTTGGGGGAATTTGTCCAAAATTTGTGACCTAACTCATAGTGGCCATGGCTACGAACGGGGGTCGTCGTGTAACGCTGAGGAATCTTGGATTTGTGTGACACGCCCTGGTGCATTCAATGCCCAGCTGTAACACTTGCTGCATGTATGGCAATGACCTCCCGGGCGAGGACCCGCCCGGCGGCCTGCTCGACGAGGTCGAGGCCGCCGAGGTGGCGCTGCGCGCCGCCGCGACGCAGGACCGTCGCGCGGCCGGACCGGGTACGGACCTGGCCGCGTACTTCACGCAGGTCGTCGACGCCGACCAGAAGATCGAGCCGCGCGACTGGATGCCGGCGGCGTACCGACGGACCTTGATCCGGCAGATCGCCCAACACGCGCACTCTGAAATCATCGGCATGCAGCCGGAGGGCAACTGGATCAGCCGCGCACCGTCGCTCAAACGCAAGGCGATCCTGCTGGCCAAGGTGCAGGACGAGGCCGGCCACGGCCTCTATCTCTACGCCGCCGCCGAGACCCTCGGCATCAGCCGGGACGAACTGGTCGAGTTGCTGCTCGACGGCCGGCAGAAGTACAGCTCAATCTTCAACTACCCCACCCTGAGCTGGGCCGACGTGGGAGCGATCGGCTGGCTGGTGGACGGGGCCGCGATCGTCAACCAGGTGCCTCTGTGTCGCTGCTCCTACGGCCCGTACGCCCGTGCCATGATCCGGGTCTGCAAGGAGGAGTCGTTCCACCAGCGCCAGGGCTACGAGATCCTGCACGTCCTGTCGCACGGCACCGGGGCGCAGCGGGCGATGGCCCAGGACGCGGTGGACCGCTGGTGGTACCCGTCGTTGGCCATGTTCGGCCCGCCGGACGGCGACTCCACGCACTCCGCCCAGTCCATGGCCTGGAAGATCAAGCGGTTCTCCAACGACGAACTGCGCCAGCGCTTCGTGGACATGTGCGTCGGCCAGGCCAAGGTGCTCGGGCTGACCATCCCCGACCCCGGCCTGCGCTGGAACGACGAGCGCCGGGCCTACGACTACACCCAACCCGACTACGCCGAGTTGCTGCGGGTGATCTCCGGTGACGGACCGTGCAACCGGGAGCGGATCGCGCACCGGCGTCGCGCCCACGCCGAGGGCGCCTGGGTGCGTGCGGCCGCCACGGCGTACGCCGCCAAGCAACGTGACAAGGAAACGGTGGCGGCGTGAGCGAGCGAATCGACCGGCTCGGCGCGGAGAGCCCCGCACCACTGTGGGAGGTCTTCGTGCGGGCCCGGCGCGGTCTGGCGCACACCCACGTCGGCAGCTTGCACGCGCCCGACGCGGAGTTGGCCCTGCGTAACGCCCGGGATCTCTACACCCGGCGTCAGGAGGGCGTGTCGATCTGGGTGGTGGCGGCGAGCGCGATCACCGCCTCCAGCCCGGACGAGAAGGACGCCTTCTTCGACCCGGCCGCCGACAAGGTGTACCGCCATCCCACCTTCTACGAGGTGCCAGACGGGGTGTCCCACCTGTGAGCGTGCGCAGTGAGCCGGGTTTGCGAGTCCCGCAGTCACGAACGGAGACGACCCGGTGAACGGTCCCTTCGCCTTCACGCTCGCCCTCGGCGACGACGCACTGATCGCGGCGCAGCGCCTGGCCGAGTGGACCACCCGCGCGCCCGAGATGGAGGAGGACATCGCGCTGGCCAACATCGCCCTGGACCAGCTCGGCGCGGCCCGGCTCCTGCTGTCGTACGCGGGCGAGCTGGAGGGCGCCGGCCGGGACGAGGACTCGTTGGCCTACCTGCGCGACGACCGGGAGTTCCGTAACTGCCTGCTGGTCGAGCTGCCGAACGGCGACTTCGCGGTGACCATGGCGAAACTGCTCGTGCTGTCGGCGTACCAACTGCCGCTCTACGACGCGCTGGCGGGCTGCGCCGACGAGCGGCTGGCGGCGATCGGCGCGAAGGCGCGCAAGGAGTCGGCCTACCACCTGGACCACGCCACGCTCTGGGTCAAGCGGCTGGGCGCCGGCACCGATGAGTCGTCCCGGCGGATGCAGGCCGGCATCGACCAGATCTGGCCGTACGCCCACGAGCTGTTCGCCGCTCAGCCGGACGCGCCAGTCGACCCGGCCGCCCTGCGGGCCGACTTCGACGCCACCGTCGGTGCCGTTGTCGCCGAGGCGACGATCACCGTGCCGGACTCCGGCTGGACGCCGGCCGGCGGCCGGAACGGGGTACACACCGAGCACCTGTCGTACCTGCTCGCGGAGATGCAGGTGCTGCACCGCGCGCACCCCGGGGCGAACTGGTGAGCCGAAAGGTCCGCCGGTGACCGGCGCGTGGGACGCGGTGGCGGCGGTGGTGGACCCGGAGATCCGGGTCGTCACCATCGAGGATCTCGGCGTCCTGCGGTCGGTGGAGGAGGATCCAGGTACCGGGCAGGTGGTGGTGACCATCACTCCGACCTATACCGGCTGCCCGGCGATGGACGTCATCCGGGCGGACATCCGCCGCGCGCTGGCCGTCGCCGGTCACCGGGATGCCGAGGTACGCACCGTGCACAGCCCGGCCTGGAGCACCGACTGGATCAGCGCCGCCGGGCGGGCCAAGCTGGCCGTCGCCGGCATCGCCCCACCCGCTCCGGTCCGCCGCGACCCGGCGGTACCGTTGGCCCTCACCGTTCGCTGCCCTCGCTGCGGCTCGCCGGAGACCGAGCAGATCAGTCGCTTCGGTTCGACCGCCTGTAAGGCGCTGTGGCGCTGCCGCGCCTGCGCCGAACCCTTCGACCACGTGAAGGCACTGTGACTGTCACCATCACAAGCCCGGCCCGCCGACGGCCGGTGTTCCACCCGCTGCCCGTCGTCGCCGTGGACCGGCTCACCGGCGACGCCGTCGCGATCACCTTCGCGGTGCCCGAGGAGCTACGCGCGACGTTCGCCTTCCGCGCCGGCCAACACCTGACCGTACGGCTGCCGGTGGCCGACGGCGCGGAGAGCGACGGCGCCGTCGAGGCCGGGGTGGGCGAAGGCCCGCCGGGCGGCGGGGACGTGCGCCGCTCGTACTCCATCTGCTCCACCCCGGCGGAGCTGGAGCGGCACGGACGGTTGCGGATCGGGGTGCGGGAGATCCCCGGTGGTGCTTTCTCCAGCTACGCCTGCGGGGCGCTACGGCACGGCGACACCGTGCAGGTGCTGCCGCCGCTGGGGCACTTCACCACGGCCTTCGCGCCGGACCGGGCCCGCCGCTACGGCGCGGTCGTCGCCGGCTCCGGTATCACCCCGGTGCTGTCGCTGGTCGCGACCGCCCTGGCCGTCGAACCGGCCAGCACCTTCACCCTGGTGTACGGCAACCGCACGGCCAGTAGCGTGATGTTTGCCGAGGAACTGGCCGATCTGAAGGACCGCTACCCGACCCGGCTGCACCTGGCACACGTGCTCTCCCGGGAGCAGGGTGAGTCGCCGCTGCTGTCGGGCCGGATCGACGCGGAACGGCTGGGCCGGCTGCTGGACACCATCGTGCCCGGCGACGCGATCGCCGAGTGGTTCCTCTGCGGCCCGTACGGGCTGGTGGCCGACGCCAGGGCGGTGCTCGCCGGACGGGGCGTGCCGGACCCGGCGGTGCACTTCGAGCTGTTCCACGTCGACGCGCCGCCCGAGCCGGTGCTCCGTACCGGCGAGTCATCAGGTGGCACGGACGTGACAATCCTGCTCGACGGACGCTCGTCGAGCTTCGCGATGCGCCGGGACGAACGGGTGCTGGACGCCGCGCTCAAGGTCCGTGGCGAACTGCCGTACGCCTGTAAGGGTGGGGTCTGCTCGACGTGCCGGGCGAAGGTGGTCTCCGGTGAGGTGCGAATGGCCCGCAACTATGCGCTGGAACCTGACGAGGTGGCCGCCGGCTACGTGCTCACCTGCCAGTCCAGCCCGATCACCGACACCCTCGCCATCGACTACGACGCCTGACGTGATCGTGGGCGACAGCGGATGTGTTTCGCGTCCAGGACGGGGCGAGGGCGGCCGGCCAGGCGTTCGACGTAGGCTCGGGGGCGTGATGGTTAGCCGGGAGATCGACGACATCCTGCGGCGCGGCGCGGACGGCGGGCGGATCACGCCCGAGGAGGCCCTGCTGCTCTACACCGAGGCGCCCTTCCACGCCCTGGGCGAGGCGGCGGACACGGTCCGCCGTCGGCGGTATCCGGACAACGTCGTCACGTACCTGATCGACCGCAACATCAACTACACCAACGTCTGCGTGACGGCCTGCAAGTTCTGCGCCTTCTACCGTGCGCCCAAGCACAAGGAGGGGTGGACCCATCCGACCGAGGAGATCCTGCGCCGCTGCGGCGAGGCGGTCGAGTTGGGCGCCACCCAGGTCATGCTCCAGGGCGGCCACCACCCGGACTACGGGGTGGAGTACTACGAGGAGCTGTTCTCCTCGGTCAAGGAGGCATACCCGCAGCTCGCCATCCACTCGATCGGGCCGAGCGAGATCCTGCACATGGCCAAGGTCTCCGGCGTGAGCCTGGACGAGGCGATCGCCCGGATCAAGGCCGCCGGCCTGGACTCGATCGCCGGTGCCGGCGCGGAGATGTTGCCGGAGCGCCCGCGCCGGGCGATCGCCCCGCTGAAGGAGTCGGGCGAGCGCTGGCTGGAGGTCATGGAGCTGGCCCACCGGCAGGGCATCGAGTCGACCGCGACCATGATGATGGGCACCGGCGAGACGGCCGCCGAACGGATCGAGCACCTGCGGATGATCCGGGACGTGCAGGACCGGACCCGGGGCTTCCGGGCTTTCATCCCGTGGACGTACCAGCCGGAGAACAACCACCTCAAGGGCCGCACCCAGGCGACGACCCTGGAGTACCTGCGGTTGGTGGCGGTGGCCCGGCTGTTCTTCGAGACCGTGCCGCACCTACAGGCGTCCTGGCTGACCACCGGCAAGGACGCAGGCCAGGTGGCGCTGCACATGGGTGTCGACGATCTCGGCTCCATCATGCTGGAGGAGAACGTCATCTCCTCGGCCGGTGCCCGGCACCGCTCCAACCTGCACGACCTGATCGGCATGATCCGCTCCGCCGACCGGATCCCCGCCCAGCGGGACACGCTCTACAACCGGTTGGCCGTCCACGCCACGCCCGCCGACGATCCCAGCGACGACCGGGTCGTCTCACATTTCTCCTCGATCGCGCTGCCCGGTGGCGGAGCCGGCCGCTCGCTGCCGCTGGTCGAGGCGAGCTGACCGACGCGCAACCGTGCCGAGCCCGGGCCGCGGTATCTCGGGGGCTACCGGTGCGGGACGGCGGTCTGCGGTGTCGCGGGCTTCTGTCCGGCGGGGACGGTGATGGTCGGCTACGGTGTGTTGTCGCTGGCCGGGCGTTGCGTCACGGCGGCGCTTGATCGGGTTGTCAGCCGAACGGCTCACGCGGATCATCCATCTGGTTCGAAGCCCCGGTGCGGGTCGGCCGGTTGGCGGGTCGCGGTCGGGCAGCAAGGCCCATCAATCCGGACAATCCTTAAGTAGCCATTAGCTGAGCAGCTGGTGGCCGGTGTGCTGCGGGGTGGCGGGGGTGAGCGTCGGGCGCTAATGTCCCCGCCCGTACGTTTCCTTTCATCCCACGGGGAGACACCTCTATGCAGCGGTCTCTCGGGTGCCGGCGTCGACCCGAGCGACAACACCGACGACTTCGCGGTGGTCGTGGCCGCCAAGGGCGGCTTCGGCGACGGCCCCGGCCTGCCGGGCACCGGTGTGCAGGTCGGCCTGATCGGTGCTGTCGGCGCGGGTGTGCTGGGCGCCGGCGTGGCCATGTTCCTGGTGTCCCGCCGTCGCCGGGTGGTTCTGGTAGCCCCGGGCGACGAGAAGACCAACGGCTGACGTTCGTTCTCCATCGGCCCGTGTGGGCCGTTCACATAACGCAGGGCAGTGCGGGCGGGATGGGTGACCATCCCGCCCGTACTGTTCCGGTGACCCTGGCCGGGGCGTCCGGCGTCGGGCTGGCAGAGTGGTGGAGTGAGCCGTACCCCGAAGGGCCAGCGCGCCAGCCTGGACAAGCAGCCGCACGAGGTCGCCGCGATGTTCGACGGCGTCGCGGCCCGCTACGACCTGGCCAACACCGTCCTCTCCTTCGGGCAGGACCGCTCGTGGCGGCGCGCCACCCGGGTCGCCATCGACCCGCGCCCCGGGGACCGGGTGCTCGACGTGGGCGCGGGCACCGGTGTGTCCACCGAGGAACTCGCCCACTCCGGGGCGTACGCGGTGGGCGCCGATCTGTCCCTGGGCATGTTGTACGCCGGGAAGCGCCGCCGCTCCCGGGTGCCGCTGCTGGCCGGGGACGCGCTGCGGCTGCCGTTCGCCGACGCCAGCTTCGACGCGGTGACGATCTCTTTTGCGTTGCGCAACGTCAACGACGCCGACGCTGTGCTGCGCGAGCTGGCCCGGGTGACCCGGCCGGGCGGCCGGCTGGTGGTCTGCGAGTTCAGCACTCCGGTCAACCCGGCCTTCCGCACCGTCTACCTGTCGTACCTGATGCGTTCGCTGCCGGCGGTGGCGCGGGCGGTCTCCAGCAACCCCGACGCGTACGTCTACCTCGCCGAGTCGATTCGCGCCTGGCCAAATCAGCCGGCGCTGGCGGCGCGGGTTGGTGCGGCGGGTTGGGGCGGGGTGGCGTGGCGCAACCTGACCGGCGGGGTGGTGGCCCTACATCGGGCTACCCGGGAGTGATCTCCGGAATTTAGGAGAATTGAGCCGATATGATCTGTTTCTTGCCTTAAGCTGGCCGGCATGACGGATCCGAACGATATGGCCATCGGCGACGCCGCAGAGCTGGTCGAACAGCTCCGGCACCTGGCTGGTGCGGATCCTGCCGACGTGCGCCAGGTGGTGTCCGAGGTGCTGGCGGCCCTGGACCGGGCCGCTGGCGGCGCGCTGCGCGAGCAGTTGCCGGAGACCATCCTGGCCGCCCTGGACAGCGCCGGCCCGGTGCGTCGCTGAGCGCCTACTCGGGCGCGGTGTTCACCAGGGGCTCCTGTTCTGCCTGAGGCGTCGACAGGGCCCTTCCGCACTTTCGGCAGGTTAGGCCGCCCTAACAAGGCGAGCGTATGCCGTCGGTCATAGACTCGTCCCGGCTGGCTTGTGAAGCATTTCACGAGCGTGACGGGGAGGAGGCTCGGATGGCCGCGGTGGAGAACGACGCCGACGTGATCGTCGTGGGCGCCGGTCCCGGTGGGTCGGCAACCGCGTACCACCTGGCCCGGCACGGCGTACGCGTGCTGCTGCTGGAGAAGACCGAGTTCCCCCGGGAGAAGGTCTGCGGTGACGGGCTGACCCCGCGCGCGGTCCGGCAGCTGATCCGGATGGGTGTGGACACCTCACCGGAGGCGGGCTGGCTGCACAACCGGGGCCTGCGGGTGATCGGCGGCGGCGTCCGGCTGGAGCTGGACTGGCCCGACCTGGCCAGCTTCCCCAACTACGGCCTGGTCCGCACCCGGCTCGACTTCGACGACCTGCTCGCCCAGCGGGCCGTGGCCGCCGGCGCCAAGCTGCGTACCAGCGTGAACGTCATCGGGCCGGTGCTGAACGGCGACGGCCGGGTGATCGGGGTGCAGGCCGAGGACGGCCCGGACAAGGCCCCCGCATCCTTCCATGCCCCGCTGGTGGTCGCCGCGGACGGCGTCTCCGGCCGTTTCCCACTCGCTCTCGGGCTGGCCAAGCGGGAGGATCGCCCGATCGGTGTGGCGGTGCGGCGCTACTACCGCTCCGTCGCCCGACACGACGACAGTTACCTGGAGTCCTGGCTGGAACTGCGGGCCAAGGAGACCAACGCGCTGCTGCCCGGGTACGGCTGGATCTTCGGCCTGGGTGACGGCCGGGTCAACGTGGGGCTCGGCATCCTCAACTCGTCCTCGGCCTTCGGGAAGACCAACTACCGGCGGCTGCTCACCGACTGGCTGGCCAACACCCCGCCGGAGTGGGGGATGACCGACGAGACCAACGCCGAGGGATCGATCCTCGGCGCGGCGCTGCCGATGGGGTTCAACCGGGTGCCCCACTACACCAGGGGGGCCATGCTGGTCGGCGACTCCGGCGGCATGGTCAACCCGTTCAACGGTGAGGGCATCGCGTACGCGATGGAGTCCGGCGAGCTGGCTGCGGAAATCGCGGTCCAGGCGCTGGCCCGGCCGGCGGGCGTCGAGCGGGAGCGTGCGCTGATGGCGTATCCGCAGGAGTTGAAGGCCCGGTTCGGCGGCTACTACCGGCTCGGTGGGGTCTTCGTGAAGCTGATCGGTCGGCCGGAGATCATGCGCGTGGCGACGAAGCACGGCATGCCTCATCCGACCCTGATGCGCTTCGTGCTCAAGCTGCTCGCCAACCTCACCGACCCGCGTGGCGGTGACGCGATGGACCGGGTGATCAATGCGATGACCCGGGTAGCGCCCACCGTTTAGGGGCGCGGCACGGGTAAGGTCCACCCCCGCCGACGGTCGCCGGGTGGGATGTGAATAGTGTGAATTTTGCCAACGAACGAGGGCAGGGAAGGACGAGCAGGAGAAGAAGATGTCGCTCTCGCCTTACGTACCCATCATTGGGCTGTTCGCCCTCGCTGCGGCTTTCGCGCTTTTCTCGATAGCCGCCGCCCGGTTCGCCGGGCCCCGTCGCTACAACAGGGCAAAGCTCGACGCCTATGAATGTGGGATCGAGCCCAGCCCGCAGCCGATCGGCGGAACCCGGTTCCCGATCAAGTTCTACCTGACCGCGATGCTGTTCATCGTCTTCGACGTGGAAATGATCTTCCTTTACCCGTGGGCGGTCTCCTTCGACATCCTGCCGGTCTTCGGGTTCGTCGCCATGTTGGTGTTCATCGGTGCCGTCTTCGTCGCGTACGCCTACGAGTGGCGCCGCGGCGGCCTGGACTGGGACTGAGGGAGGAACCGCAATGGGTATCGAGGAGAAACTTCCCGCCGGCGTCCTGCTCACCTCGGTGGAGAAGCTGGTCAACTGGTCGCGCAAGTCGTCGGTCTGGGGCGCCACGTTCGGCCTGGCCTGCTGCGCCATCGAGATGATGGCCGCCGGTGGCCCGCACTACGACATGGGCCGGTGGGGCATGGAGGTCTTCCGGGCCTCGCCCCGGCAGGCCGACCTGATGATCGTCGCCGGCCGGGTCAGCCAGAAGATGGCCCCGGTGCTGCGCCAGATCTACGACCAGATGGCCGAGCCCCGCTGGGTGCTCTCGATGGGTGTCTGCGCGAGCAGCGGCGGCATGTTCAACAACTACGCGATCGTGCAGGGCGTCGACCACGTCGTGCCGGTCGACATGTACCTACCGGGCTGCCCGCCGCGGCCGGAGATGCTCATCGACGCGATCCTCAAACTGCGCGAGAAGATCGGCCACGAGCCGCTCGGCCCGAACGGCCGCAAGATGCTGGCGGCCCGCGAGGCGCGCGGTGACGTGCCGGTGGTGCCGTACGGCTCGATGCCCTCGTCGTACCGCAACGACAAGGCCCGGCGGGCCGAGTGGACGAAGGCCGTCCGCGAGGGTCGCGAGGAGCAGTTGCGGATCGAGAACTGGATGAACACCCAGAACCACCTCCAGCCGTATCGGGGGATCAAGTGACTGACTCCAAGCCGACCACCGGTGGCGTGCCGGTTCCGGTGACGCCCGCCGGCGCGACCAGCGGTGCGCCCGCCGAGTTCCCGCCGGCCGCACCGGCCGGCCGAGGCATGTTCGGCAACCAGGGCACCGGCGACGTTTCCGGCTTCGGCGGTTTGGTCCGGCCGTCGCGCGCCGTCGAGCATGCGGCCCGGCCGTTCGGTGGCTACTTCGACGAGGTGCACGATGCGCTGGAGGAGGCGTACCCGGCCTTCGGTGAGGCGATCGAGCAGGTGGTGGTCGACCGGGGCGAGCTGACCCTGCACATCCGCCCGGAGCGGATCGCCGAGGTCTGCCAGGTGATGCGGGACGACCCGGCGCTGCGCTTCGAGCTGTGTTCCTCGGTCTCCGGCGTGGATTACCTGGGCGCCGACGAGCGCCGACTACACGTCGTCTACCAGTTGACCTCGATGACCTACCGGCGGCTGGTCCGGCTGGAGGCCGCCGTCTCCGTCGAGGAGCCGCACCTGCCCAGCGTCACCGCCGTCTACCCGACAGCCGACTGGCAGGAGCGGGAGGCGTACGACATGTTCGGCATCGTCTTCGACGGCCACCCGGCGCTGACCCGCATCCTCATGCCGGACGACTGGGAAGGTCACCCGCAGCGCAAGGACTACCCCCTCGGCGGCGTGCCCGTGGAGTACAAGGGCGCTGAGATCCCGCCGCCCGACAAGCGGAGGTCTTACCAATGACCGGGTCCAACTACGCCACCGAACGCGACACCACCGAGGGTCGGGTCTTCACCGTGACCGGCGGGGACTGGGACGACGTCGTGTCCGGCGTCGACCCGATCAACGAGGGTCGGATCGTCGTCAACATGGGCCCGCAGCACCCGTCCACGCACGGCGTGCTCCGGCTGATCCTGGAGTTGGAGGGCGAGACGGTCCGGGAGGTCCGTTCGGTCGTCGGCTACCTGCACACCGGCATCGAGAAGAACCTCGAGTACCGCAACTGGGTCCAGGGTTCGACCTTCGTGACCCGGATGGACTACCTCGCCCCGATCTTCAACGAGACGGCGTACTCCCTCGCGGTGGAGAAGCTGCTCGGTATCACCGACGACGTGACCGAGCGGGCCAACACCATCCGGGTGCTCATGATGGAGCTGAACCGGATCTCCTCGCACCTGGTGTGGCTGGCCACCACCGGCATGGAGCTGGGCGCAATCTCGATCATGCTCTACGGCTTCCGGGAACGCGAGTACATCCTGGAGATCTTCGAGCTGATCACCGGCCTGCGGATGAACCACGCGTACGTCCGGCCGGGTGGAGTGGCCCAGGACGTGCCGGACGAGGCGATCGTCAAGATCCGCGAATTCCTCAAGCTCATGCCGAAGCGGCTCAAGGAGTACGAGGACCTGCTCTCCGGCCAGCCGATCTGGTTGGAGCGGACGCGGAACGTGGGGGTGCTCGACGTGACCGCCTGTGTGGCGCTGGGCGTCACCGGTCCGGTGCTCCGCTCGGCCGGGCTGGCCTGGGACCTGCGCAAGACGATGCCGTACTGCGGCTACGAGACGTACGAATTCGACGTGCCGACCCACACCGACGGCGACGTGTGGGGCCGTTACCTGGTGCGGCTAGCGGAGATCCGGGAGTCGCTCAAGCTGGTCGAGCAGGCCCTGGACCGGCTCAGGCCCGGCCCGGTGATGGTGGCCGACAAGAAGATCGCCTGGCCGGCGCAGCTGGCCATCGGTGTCGACGGCATGGGTAACTCGCTGGAGCACGTCGCGAAGATCATGGGTCAGTCGATGGAATCCCTGATCCACCACTTCAAGCTGGTGACAGAGGGCTTCCGGGTGCCGCCGGGCCAGGTGTACGTGGGTATCGAGGCGCCTCGCGGTGAGCTGGGCGTGCACGCCGTCTCCGACGGCGGGACCCGGCCGTACCGGGTGCACTACCGGGAGCCGAGCTTCGTCAACCTCCAGGCCCTGCCCGCGATGGCCGAGGGTGGCCTGATCGCCGACGTGATCGCCGGCGGCGCCTCGCTGGACCCGGTAATGGGAGGTTGTGACCGGTGACCACGGTTTTCACTGACGAGACGCGGACCAGGGCACGGGAGATCATCGCCCGATACCCGGCGGACCGGTCTCGTTCTGCCCTGCTGCCGCTGCTGCACCTCGTGCAGGCCGAGGAGGGCTACGTCTCCCCGGCCGGCGTCGCGTTCTGCGCCGAGGTGCTCGGTCTGAACAAGGCCCAGGTCGGTGCGGTGGCCAGCTTCTACACCATGTACAAGCGCCGGCCCACCGGCGACTGGCTGGTCAGCGTCTGCACCAACACCTTGTGCAACGTGCTCGGCGGCCAGCAGGTCTACGACACCCTCGCCGAGCACCTCGGCGTCGGGCACGACGAGACCACCGCCGACGGCAAGGTCACCCTGGAGCACGCCGAGTGCCTGGCGGCCTGCGACTACGGCCCGGTGCTGACCGTCAACTACGACTTCTTCGACCAGGTCGACCCGCAGACCGCGGTGGGACTCGTCGACGAGTTGCGCGCCGGCGACCGGCCCACGCCGAGCCGGGGTGCCCGCCTCTGCACGCTGAAGGAGATGGCGGTCCAGCTCGCCGGCTTCGCCGACGATCGGGAGGGTGCCGTCGCCGACGGTGTGCCGGGCGAGCCGAGCCTGCGCGGCCTGCGGCTGGCCCAGCAGCACGGCGTCTCGGCGCCGGGCTTCGACCCGAACACCCCGATCCGCAGCGGCAAGGCGGGCGACCAGCCCGCCCCGGCCACCCCGGCGAAGGCGACGCCGACCGGCAGCACCGCGCCCGACGTGCCGGCACCGGACCGCAAGTCGCCGCAGGTGCGTACCGCCGAAACCCGGCAGCCGGACGCGAAGACGGCCGTGCCGGACGCTCCGGGCACCAAGGTCCCGGTCGACGGCGCTGCGCCCGCGTCAGGTGACGCTCAGGCGGCCCAGGCCGCCGGCTCGGCGGCCAACCGGCCGGCCGGCGACGGCAAGCCGGCCGGCGACGACGCGCAGGCGCAGGAGCGCAACCTCAGGGAAGCCGAGTCCACCGGCAGCGGCCAGGGCTCCGCGAACGACAAGGGGGCCCACAAGTGACCACGCCCGCGCCGGAAACCCTAGCCAAGCTGACGCCGGTGCTCACCAGGCGCTGGCTGTCGCCGGACGCCTGGAGCATCGGCACCTACGAGAAGTTGGACGGCTACGCCGCGCTGCGCAAGGCGCTCAAGGCGCACCCGGACGACCTGATCCAGCTCATCAAGGACTCCGGGCTGCGCGGTCGTGGTGGTGCCGGGTTCCCCACCGGTCTGAAGTGGGGCTTCATCCCGCAGGGTGACGGCAAGCCGCACTACCTCGTGGTCAACGCCGACGAGGGTGAGCCGGGCACCTGCAAGGACCTTCCGCTGATGACCCATGACCCGCACTCGCTGGTCGAAGGCGTGATCATCGCGTCGTACGCGATCCGGGCGAGTCGGGCCTACATCTACATCCGGGGCGAGGCCGTGCACGCCGCGCGCCGGCTACGCAACGCGGTGAAGGAGGCGTACGCCAAGGGCTTCCTCGGACGCGACATCCTCGGCTCGGGCTTCGATCTGGACCTGGTCGTGCACTCCGGCGCCGGGGCGTACATCTGCGGTGAGGAGACCGCGCTGCTCGACTCGCTTGAGGGTTTCCGGGGACAGCCCAGGCTGCGCCCGCCGTTCCCGGCCACCCACGGCCTGTACGCCAGCCCCACCGTCGTCAACAACGTGGGCACCATCGCCAGCGTGCCGTACGTCGTGCTCGGTGGCGCGGACTGGTGGAAGTCGATGGGCACCGAGAAGTCCGCCGGCCCGATGATCTACTCGCTCTCCGGCCGGATCGTTGACCCCGGCCAGTACGAGTGCGGTCTCGGCATCACGCTGCGTGAGCTGATTGAGCTGGCCGGCGGGATGCAGGCGGGACACAACCTGAAATTCTGGACCCCGGGCGGATCGTCGACCCCGCTGCTCACCGCAGAGCACCTGGACGTGCCGTTGGACTTCGAGGGGGTGGCCGCCGCCGGCTCGATTCTCGGTACCACCGCCACCCAGATTTTCTCCGACCAGGACTGCCCCGTCTACGCGACCTACCGGTGGCTGGAGTTCTACCACCACGAGTCGTGCGGCAAGTGCACCCCGTGCCGGGAGGGCAACTACTGGATGGTCAGGGTCTACCGGCGCATCCTCGCGGGCACCGGCACCCAGGCCGACCTGGACACCCTCCTCGACACCTGCGACAACATCCTCGGTCGCTCGTTCTGCGGTCTGGGTGACGGTGCCACCAGCCCGGTGACCTCGTCACTGAAGTACTTCAAGCAGGACTACCTCGACTACATCGAGGGACGGACCGCGCCGAAGTTGTCCGACAAGCAGTTGGTGGGAGCGCACTGATGCGAGTGCGAGGAGCGAGCGGGGCGGGCCCTGGCCGCGAGCGCGAGGAAAGAGCGCAGCGAGCCCCGCAGTCGCGAGCAGACACCTGCGCAGCCGCTAGCGAAAGGCGAGCACTGTGACGGACGTTGCCAAGTCGACCGATACGGTCACCCTCACCATCGACGGCGTCGAGGTCACCGCCGCCAAGGGGGCGCTGCTGATCCGGGTCGCCGAGCAGCTCGGCACCGAGATCCCCCGGTTCTGCGACCATCCGCTGCTGGCTCCGGCCGGTGCCTGCCGGCAGTGCCTGGTGGAGGTGGAGGGGCAACGCAAGCCCGTCGCCTCCTGCACCCAGGCGGTCGCCGACGGCATGGTGGTCCGTACCCAGCTCACCTCCCCGGTCGCCAAGAAGGCGCAGGAGGGGATCATGGAGTTGCTGCTGGTGAACCACCCGCTCGACTGCCCGATGTGCGACAAGGGCGGTGAGTGCCCGCTGCAGAACCAGGCGATGTCGACCGGCCGCACCGACTCCCGGTTCCACGAGCACAAGCGGGAGTACCCGAAGCCACTGCCGATCAGCACCCAGGTGCTCCTCGACCGCGAGCGGTGTGTGCTCTGCCAGCGCTGCACCCGGTTCTCCGACGAGATCGCGGGCGACAAGTTCATCGACCTGATGAACCGCTCCTCCGCCGAAGAAATCAACATCTACCGGGACGAGGAGTACGGGACCGAGGGTGAGGAAGGCGACGTCCCCTTCAACTCGTACTTCTCCGGCAACACCGTGCAGATCTGCCCGGTCGGCGCGCTGACCGGCACCCAGTACCGGTTCCGCGCCCGCCCGTTCGACCTGGTCTCCAGCCCGAGCGTCTGCGAGCACTGCTCGGCCGGCTGTGCCCAGCGCACCGACTGGCGGCGGGGCAAGGTGATGCGCCGGCTGGCCGGCGACGACCCGCAGGTCAACGAGGAATGGAACTGCGACAAGGGCCGGTGGGGCTTCCAGTACGCGCGCGCCGCCGACCGGCTGACCACCCCGCTGGTACGCGACGAGCGCACCGGTGAGCTGCGAGAGGCGTCCTGGAGTGAGGCGCTCAGCGTCGCCGCCGAAGGGCTGCGTGCCGCTCGGGACACCGGCCAGGGCGCGGCGGTGCTCACCGGTGGTCGGCTGACCGTCGAGGACGCATACGCGTACGCCAAGTTCGCCCGCGTCGCGCTGCACACCAACGACATCGACTTCCGGGCCCGCCCGGTCTCCCGCGAGGAGGCCGACTTCCTGGCCAGCAACGTCGCCGGCAGCACCGACGTCACCTACACCGACGTCGAGAACGCTCCCGCCGTGGTGCTGGTCGGCCTGGAGCCGGAGGAAGAGTGCCCGATCCTCTTCCTCCGGCTGCGCAAGGCGTACCTGAAGAACAGGCTGAAGGTGTACGCGATCGCGCCGTTCGCCACCCGTGGCCTGGAGAAGCTCGGCGCCAAGCTGGCCCGGGTGGTGCCCGGCGAGGAGGCCGGCGTGCTCGCCGAGCACGCCACGGTCGCTGAGGCGCTCAGCGCCGAGGGTGCCATCCTGATCGTGGGCGAGCGGCTGGCCACCGTGCCCGGTGGCCTTTCCGCCGCCGCCGAGGTGGCCGCGCGTACCGGCGCGAAGCTGGCCTGGGTGCCGCGGCGTGCGGGTGACCGTGGCGCCGTCGACACCGGCT
Source organism: Micromonospora sp. LOL_024 (assembly GCF_048060415.1). Lineage (NCBI taxonomy): Bacteria > Bacillati > Actinomycetota > Actinomycetes > Micromonosporales > Micromonosporaceae > Micromonospora > Micromonospora sp. LOL_024. The sequence goes on along the minus strand of NZ_JBHMIS010000009.1, from coordinate 116,914 downwards.
GCCTGCCGAACCTGCTGCCCGGCGGGCGGCTGGTGACCGAGCCGGCCGCCCGCACGGAACTGGGTGAGGCGTGGGACTTTCCGGCCGGGGCGATCCCGAGCCAGGCGGGCCGGGACACCGACGGCATTATCGCCGCCACCTCCGCGGGCCAGATCGGCGCGCTGGTGGTGGCCGGGGTGGACCCGGCGGACCTGGCCGACCCGCGCCTGGCCGAGCAGGCCCTGGATACGGTGCCGTTCCTGGTCAGCCTGGAGCTGCGGGCCAGCGCGGTGACCCGCCGGGCGAACGTCGTCCTGCCGGTCGCGCCGGTGGTCGAGAAGGCCGGCAGCTTCCTGGACTGGGAAGGCCGGCTGCGTCCCTTCGAGGCGGTACTCGACACCGCCGCGATGACCGACGGCCGCGTGCTCGACGCGCTGGCGGCCCAGCTGGACGTCCGGCTGGGTACCGGAGACGTGCCGTCCGTCCGGCGTGAGCTGGGCAGCCTGCCGGCGACCCGGGTGGGACGCCCGGCCGTCCCCACGGTCGAGCCGGGCACGGTCGCGCAGCTCGGGCCCGGCGAGGCGGTCCTGGCGACCTGGCACCAGCTCGTCGACCTGGGCAGCCTGACCGACGGTGACGAGCACCTGGGTGGCACCGCGCGCCCGCCGGTGGTCCGGCTGGGCAGGGGTAGCGCCGAGGCGCTCGGTGTCGCCGACGGCGAACCGGTGACGGTGGGCACCGACCGGGGGGCGTTGACCCTTCCGGCGGTGATCACCGAGATGCCGGACGGCGTGGTCTGGCTGCCCACCAACTCGCCCGGCGCGACCGTGCGGCGCAGCCTGGGCGCGACCTCCGGCGCGGTGGTGCGGATCTCCGTACCCGGAACGACGGAGCCGGCGGGCGTGGACGCGAACGAAAGGCGGGCACAGTGACCACGAGCTACCTCGCCCAGGCGCCGTCGCTGAGCGATTTCGGCCATGACCCGTGGTGGCTGGTCCTCGGCAAGATCGTCTTCGCCTTCCTGGTCGCCCTGCTCGGCACGTTGCTGGGCGTGTGGTTCGAGCGGCGGGTCGTGGGCTTCATGCAGGTGCGGCCGGGCCCCAACCAGCTCGGCCCGTTCGGGCTGCTGCAGACCCTCGCCGACGGCCTGAAGATGGCCTTCAAGGAGGACATCCTTCCGCGCTCGGCAGACAAGGTCGTCTACTTCTTCGCCCCGGCCATCTCGGTCATCTGCGCGGTCACCGCGCTCTCGGTGATCCCCTTCGGCCCGATGGTGAGCATCTTCGGCCACCAGACGCCGCTGCAGGTTACCGATGTGCCGGTGGCGGTGCTGGTGGTGCTCGCCTGCTCGTCGATGGCGGTCTACGGCATCGTGCTCGCCGGCTGGGCCTCCGGCTCCACCTACCCGCTGCTCGGCGGCCTGCGCTCGACGGCCCAGCTGATCTCCTACGAGGTGGCGCTGGGGCTGTCCATCGTGGCGGTGTTCATGCTGGCCGGCACGATGTCCACCAGTGAGATCGTGGCCGCCCAGGGCGACGGCACCCAGTTCAGCCTGTTCGGCGCCGACATCCGAGCGCCGGGCTGGTACGCCCTGCTGCTCTTCCCCAGCTTCGTGGTCTTCTTCATCTCTATCGTCGGCGAGACCAACCGGCCGCCGTTCGACCTGCCCGAGGCGGAGTCGGAGCTGGTCGCCGGCTTCATGACGGAGTACAGCTCGCTCAAGTTCGCGCTGATCATGCTCAGCGAGTACGTCGCGATGGTGACCATGTCGGCCTTCACCGTGACGCTCTTCCTGGGTGGCTGGCACGCGCCGTGGCCGATCACCCTGTGGTCGGGCGCCAACTCCGGCTGGTGGCCGCTCCTCTGGTTCTTCGCCAAGGTCGTCCTGCTGGTCTTCGTCTTCGTGTGGCTGCGCGGCACACTGCCCCGACTACGGTACGACCAGTTCATGCGCCTCGGCTGGAAGGTACTCATCCCGATCAGCCTGGTCTGGATCGTGCTCCTCGCCGGCCTGCGCACCATCGACGACTGGGACACCACGAGCCGGATGTACGCCATCGGCATCCCGGCCGGCCTCGTCCTGCTCGCCGCGCTGTTCTGGCCGAGCCGCAAGCCGCAGCCGCAGCCGAGCCTCACCGAGCAGGTCGAGAACCGACCGCCGGGCAGCTTCCCGCTGCCCCCGATGGATCTGCAGGTACCACCGAGCCCGCGTACCCGGCGCATGGTCGCCGAGCGGGAGCCGGCCAACGTTCCCGCCGGCCAGGACACGGAGGAGGTGTGACGTGGGTGCGATCACCGGAACGTTCAAGGGCTTCGGGGTGACCTTCTCGCACATGTTCAGGAAGGTCGTGACCACCGACTACCCGTTCACGCCGCCGACGCCGGCGCCGCGTTACCACGGGCGGCACATTCTCAACCGGTACCCGGACGGGCTGGAGAAGTGCATCGGCTGCGAGTTGTGTGCCTGGGCCTGCCCGGCGGACGCGATTTACGTCGAGGGTGGTGACAACACCGACGAGCAGCGCTTCTCGCCAGGTGAGCGGTACGCCAGCGTCTACCAGATCAACTATGCCCGGTGCATTTTCTGCGGGCTCTGCATCGAGGCCTGCCCGACCCGTTCGTTGACGATGAGCAACGAGTACGAGCTGGCCCGGGACAACCGGCAGGACCTGATCTTCACCAAGGAGCAGCTGCTCGCGCCGCTGTTGCCCGGGATGGAGCAGCCGCCGCACCCGATGCGTCTCGGTGACAGCGAGAAGGACTACTACATCGGCAGCCTGACCAACCCCGGCACCTCCGCCGGTGCGGAGCGGTCACCGATGGGCCCGGGCCGCGGCCAGCTGGACGAGCACCCCGGCGTCGCCTTCCCCGGAGCCGAGCAGGCCGCGCAGCGGGCCGCGGCGGAGAAGGAGGAGACCGCATGACCACCTCGACGCTGCTCGCCGCCTCCGGTGCGGTCTCCGGCGGCGAGGCGGTGACGTTCTGGATCCTCGCCCCCCTCGCACTGGCCGGCGCGATCGGCATGGTCGCGTCCCGCAACGCGGTGCACTCGGCGCTCTGGCTGGTGCTGACCATGCTCAGCCTGGGCGTGTTCTACGTCCTGCAGGCGGGCCCGTTCATCGGCATGGTGCAGATCATCGTCTACACCGGCGCGATCATGATGCTCTTCCTGTTTGTGCTGATGCTGGTGGGCCGCGAGGCATCCGACTCGCTGATCGAGGTGCTGCGCGGCCAGCGGATCGCGGCGATCGGGTTGGGCGTCGGCTTCGCCGTCCTGCTCGGCAGCGGGGTCTACCGGGCCACCCAGGGCACCGCGCCGGTCGGCCTGGAGCAGGCCAACTCCGGCGGCAACGTGGAGGGCATCGCCCGGCTGCTCTTCACCGACTACGTCTTCGCGTTCGAACTCACCGCGGCGCTGCTGATCACCGCCACCATCGGCGGCATGATCCTCGCGCACGTCGAGCGGCGCAAGGAGGACAAGCGCGATCAGGTGGCCACCATGAAGGCCCGCTTCGCGCCCGGCAACTACCCCGGCCCGAAGCCCGGTCCGGGTGTCTTCGCCACCTCCTCGTCGGTCGCCACCCCGGCCCGCCTGCCGGACGGTCGGCTCAGCGACCGGAGCACGCCGGACATCCTTCCGGTGCGGGAGCTGACCGCCGAGGAGACCACGCTGAAGGGCACTGAGAAATGAGTGACTTCTTCTCGGTCGAACCGAACTACTACCTGGTCCTCTCGGTGGTGCTGTTCACCATCGGCGCGGCCGGCGTGCTGGTCCGGCGCAACGCGATCGTGCTGTTCATGTGCGTCGAGCTGATGCTCAACGCGGCCAACCTGGCGCTGGTCACCTTCAGCCGGATGAACGGTGACCTCAACGGCCAGATCATGGCGTTCTTCGTGATGGTGGTGGCGGCGGCCGAGGTCGTGGTCGGGTTGGCCATCATCATGGCGATCTTCCGTACCCGACGCTCCGCCAGCGTCGACGACGCCAACCTGTTGAAGTACTAGAGGGGCCACCGGTGGACGAAATCTTGACGTACGCCCAGGCTGCTCCCGCCGAGACCGTCTCGTACGCGACGGCCGGCGGGCTGCTGAGCAGCGTCTGGCTGCTGGTGGCGATCCCGCTGGTCAGCGCGACGCTGCTGCTGCTGCTCGGCCGGCGGGCCGACCGTTGGGGGCACTGGCTCGGGGTGGCCTCCGTCGGCGCCGCTTTCCTGCTCGGCCTGAGCTACTTCCTCGGCCTGCGCGGCCTGGAGAACAAGTCGGTCCAGCTGAGTCTCTGGGACTTCATCGTGGTCGGCGGCCTGCACGTCGACTTCGGCCTGCTGTTCGACCCGCTGGCCGGGGTCTTCGTCCTGCTGATCACCGGCGTGGGTTTCCTGATCCACCTGTACGCGGTCGAGTACATGGCCCACGATGAACGCCGACGGCTCTTCTTCGCCTACTTCAACCTGTTCATCGCGGCCATGCTGCTGCTGGTTCTCGGCAACAACTACGTGATGCTCTACTTCGGCTGGGAGGGCGTCGGTCTGGCGTCGTACCTGCTGATCTCCTTCTGGTTCACCAAGCCGGCCGCCGCCACCGCCGGTAAGAAGGCGTTCATGATGAACCGGGTCGGCGACGCCGGCCTGGCCATCGCCATCTTCATCATGTTCGCCACCCTCGGTACCACCCAGTACGACGAGGTGTTCAACGGCGTCGGGGCGCTGGCCGGCGGCACCGTGCTGGTGCTTGGCCTGTTGCTGCTGCTGGGCGCGACCGGCAAGTCCGGCCAGTTCCCGCTCCAGGCATGGTTGCCGGACGCGATGGAGGGCCCGACCCCGGTGTCGGCGTTGATCCACGCCGCGACGATGGTCACGGCCGGCGTCTACCTGATCGCCCGTTCCAACATCATCTTTTCGGCGAACACCACGCTGCAACTGGTGGTGGTCAGCGTCGGTGCGCTGACCCTGCTGATCGGCGCGATCATCGGCTGCGCCAAGGACGACATCAAGCGGGTGCTGGCCTGGTCGACGGTGAGCCAGATCGGCTACATGTTCCTCGGTGTCGGTCTGGGCGGCGCGGCGTACGCACTGGCCATCGTGCACCTGCTGGCGCACGGCTTCTTCAAGGCGAACATGTTCCTCGGCGCCGGCTCAGTCATGCACGGCATGTCCGACCAGGTGGACATCCGCCGCTTCGGCGGGCTGTCGAAGTACATGAAGATCACCTGGCTGACCTTCGGCGCGGGATGGCTCGCCATCATCGGCATGTTCCCGCTCTCCGGTTACTGGTCCAAGGAACCGATCATCGCGGCGGCGTTCGAGCGGGAGGGCTGGACGGCCTGGCTGTTCGGCGGGGCGGCGGTGCTCGGTGCAGCCCTGACGGCGTTCTACATGACCCGACTGTTCGTGCTCACCTTCCACGGGCCGAAGCGGTGGACCACGGACATCGAGCACCCGCACGAGTCCCCGCCGCTGATGACCATCCCGCTGATCCTGCTCGGCATCGGCTCGCTGGGCGCCGGCTGGCTGCTGGCCACATCCGTCCCGGACTGGCTGACCGCGACCTCCGGTCTCGGCGCCGCCGAAGCCCACCACGACGCGGTGCTACCGCACTGGGCGATCGTCGCACTGTCGCTGGGCGTCACCGCGCTCGGTGCCCTGCTGGGCTGGTTCCTGTTCCGGGGCGGCACGGCGATCGAGCCGCAGCCGGCCGGGGTGCTGGTCACCGCCGCCCGGAAAAACCTCTACGCCGACGCGGTCAACGAGGCGATCTTCGAAAAGCCGGGCATCTTCCTCACGCGGGCACTGGTCTATCTGGACAACCGGGGCATCGACGGGCTGATCAACGGCCTGGCGGCAGGCATCGGCGGCGGTTCGAGCCGACTCCGGCGGCTGCAGACCGGCTTCGTCCGGTCGTACGCCACCTCGATCCTGACCGGCGCGCTGCTGGTGGTGGCCGCCTTCCTGGCCGTACAGGCGGGGTGGTTGGCGTGATCGACCTCAAGAGGCCGACAGCCTCTCAGGCGGCCGTCGCCGGCGGACCGCACAGTGACGACGGAGGTAAGGCCGCATAATGTCCGACTTCCCGTTCCTCTCGGTGCTCACCGTGGCACCGCTGGTCGGCGCCGTGGTGGTCGCCCTCCTGCCGCGCAGCCGGCCCACGCTGGCCAAGCAGGTGGCGCTCGGCTGGTCGCTGCTGGTGCTGGCGCTGTCCGTGGCAATGTGGGTGACCTGGCAGGTCGACGGTCAGCGCTTCCAGTTCCGTGAGTCGTACCCATGGATCCCGAACTGGGGGGTCAGTTTCACCTTCGCCGCCGACGGCATCGCGCTGGTCATGCTGATGCTGATCGCGGTGCTGGTGCCGCTGGTGATCCTTGCTTCCTGGCACGACGCCGAGTCCTCGAAGCGTTCCGTACCGGTCTACTTCGCGCTGCTGCTGGTCCTCGAATGCACGATGCTCGGTGTCTTCGCCGCCGCCGACGTCTTCCTGTTCTACGTGTTCTTCGAGGTCATGCTGGTGCCGATGTACTTCCTGATCGGCAGCTACGGCGGCCACCAGCGGCAGTACGCGGCCGTCAAGTTCTTCCTCTACTCGCTGGTCGGCGGCCTGTTCATGCTGGCGGCCGTGATCGGCCTGTGGGTGGTAGGCGGCAAGACCTTCGACTGGGTGGCGCTGTCGCAGGTGGACATCTCCACCGGGGCCGAGCGCTGGCTCTTCCTGGGTTTCTTCATCGCCTTCGCGATCAAGGCGCCGTTCTTCCCGTTCCACACCTGGTTGCCGGACGCCGGTGGCGCGGCACCGGCCGGCGCAGCGGCGCTGCTGGTCGGCGTGCTGGACAAGGTCGGCACCTTCGGCATCCTGCGCTACTGCCTGCCGCTGTTCCCGGACGCGGCCCAGTGGTTCGCGCCGTGGGCGCTGGCCCTCGCGGTGATCGGCATCATCTACGCCGCGTTGCTGGCGGTCGGGCAGAACGACCTGAAGCGGCTGGTGTCGTACACGTCGATCGCCCACTTCGGCTTCATCGGTGTGGGCATCTTCGCCTTCACCACCCAGGCGGGCACCGGTGCCGTGCTCTACATGGTCAACCACGGCCTTGCCACCGGCCTGCTCTTCCTGGTGGTCGGCATGCTGATCAGCCGGCGTGGTTCGGCGCTGGTCAGTGACTTCGGTGGTGCCGGCAAGCTTGTCCCGGTGCTGGCCGGGGTGCTCTTCTTCGCCGGTCTCGCCTCGCTTGCCCTGCCCGGCACCGCACCGTTCGTCTCCGAGTTCCTCGTACTGATCGGCACGTTCACCGTCAACAAGCCGGTTGCGGTCATCGCCACGCTGGGCATCATCCTGGCGGCGGCCTACGTGCTGTGGATGGTGCAGCGCACCACCCAGGGCACGCTGAACCCGGCGTTGACCGAGATCGACGGCATGAAACGCGATCTAAACCTGCGCGAGAAGTTCGTGGTCGCGCCGTTGATCGCGCTGATCGTGCTACTCGGCTTCTATCCGAAGCCGGTGACCGACGTGATCAACCCCGCCATCCAGGCGACCATGGAGGACGTCGGTCGGTCCGACCCGGCCCCGTCGGTAGACACCGTCCAGGAGGCGAGCCGATGAGCCCCGCAGTCGCGAACGAAAGGCTGGTCCGGTGAGCGCGAGGAGTGAGCTTGCGAGCCCCGCAGTCGCGAACGAAAGGCTGGTCCGGTGACCGAGCTTGAACTGCCGCCGATCGACTACGCGGCACTCGCACCTATCCTGATCATGCTGGGCGCGGCGGTGCTCGGTGTGCTGGTCGAGGCGTTCGTTCCCCGGCGGCTGCGGCACCCCGTCCAGCTGCCGCTGGCGCTGCTGGCGGTGCTCGCGGCGCTGACCATGGTGGTGTTCAACGCCGACAAGCGGGTGATCACCATCGGGGTGATCGCCGTCGACGGGCCGACGCTGTTCCTCCAGGGCGCGATTCTGGCGCTGTCGGCGGTGGCGCTGCTACTGCTCGGCGAGCGGGCCGTCGAGCGGGGTGGGGCGTTCGTCGCCCAGGCCGCGGTGACCGCTGACTCGCCGGAGGACCGGCGGCAGGCGGCGAACGTGGGTGGTGCCGGCGAGGTCTACCCGCTGACCACCTTCGCCATCGCCGGAATGCTGATCTTCGTGTCGGCGAACGACCTGCTGACCATGTTCATCGCGCTCGAGGTCTTCTCTCTGCCGCTCTACCTGCTCTGCGCGCTGGCCCGCCGCCGCCGGCTGCTGAGCCAGGAGGCGGCGATGAAGTACTTCCTGCTCGGCGCGTACGCCTCGGCCTTCTTCCTGTTCGGGTTGGCGCTGATCTATGGCTTCACCGCAGGTCTGGGTGACCGTCAGGCCGGCGTCGACTTCGCCACCGTCAACGCGGCCGTGGCGAACTCGACGGCGAGCCCGGTGCTGCTCTTCGCCGGCATGGCCCTGGTCGCCATCGGGCTGCTGTTCAAGGCGGCGGCGGCACCCTTCCACGTCTGGACGCCGGACGTGTACCAGGGCGCGCCGACGCCGCTGACCGGGTTCATGGCGGCCTGCACGAAGGTCGCCGCGTTCGGGGCCCTGCTGCGGGTGTTCCATGTCGCCTTCGAGGGCGCACGGTGGGACTTCACCCCGGTGCTCGGCGTGGTGGCGGTGCTCACCATGCTGGTCGGCGTGCTCTTCGCGGTGACCCAGACCGACATCAAGCGGCTGCTGGCGTACTCGTCGATCGCCAACGCCGGCTACCTGCTGGTCGGTGTGCTGGCTCCGGGCAGCGAAGGGCTCTCCGGCACGATGTTCTACCTGGTCGCGTACGGCTTCACGGTGCTGGCCGCGTTCGCGGTGGTGACGCTGGTGCGCGACGCCGACGGGGAGGCCACCCACCTGTCCCGCTGGGCGGGGTTGGGCCGCAGGTCGCCCCTGTACGCCTCGGTCTTCACCTTCATCCTGCTCGCCTTCGCGGGTATCCCGATGACCAGCGGCTTCACCAGCAAGTTCGCGGTCTTCGGCCCGGCGCTGGAGGGCGGACACGTGTGGTTGGTGATCGCCGGCGTGCTGACCAGCATGGTGTTGGCCTTCCCGTATCTGCGGGTCGTGGTGCTGATGTGGCTCTCCGAGCCGGGCGAGTCGACGCCGACCGTCGCGGTTCCCGGCGGACTGACGTCGGCGGCGCTGGTGATCGGGGTGCTCGCGACCCTGGTGCTCGGTGTCGCGCCGGCGCCGTTGCTCGACCTGGCCACCTCGGCTGCGGACTTCGTCCGGTAGGACACGTGCTGTTCGTCGAGGGCCGGCCCATCCGCCTGTGGGCCGGCCCTCGCCTCGTATCCCCGGTCCGGTGCAGGTAGAACGTGTGTGGCATGGTGGGGTGGTGGCGATTAGGGGTGGCGAAGGTTCAGGTGTCACCGGCTCCGGTGGTCTCCGGAACCGACACGGCGCGACTCAGTTGGGCGCGCTCGGCCTTCATCTCGCCGACCCGCGCACCGAGGAGTCCGTGCTGGGTGTGCTGGGTGCGGTCGAGTCGGAGTTGCGGGCCAGCATCGCCAGCGCCGACCCGTTCGTGACCGAGGCGGCCGGGCACCTTGTCGAGGCCGGCGGTAAGCGCTTCCGGCCGCTGCTGGTGGCCCTGGGGGCCCAGTTCGGCGACCCGACCAGGTCGGAGGTCGTGTCGTCAGCCGTGGTGGTGGAGCTGACCCACCTGGCCACCCTCTACCACGACGACGTGATGGACGAGGCATCGGTGCGCCGGGGTGCGCCCAGCGCCAACTCCCGATGGACCAACTCGGTGGCCATCCTGGTCGGCGACTACCTTTTCGCCAGGGCCGCGGACGTCGCGGCCGACCTGGGTCCCGAGGCGGTACGTCTGCAGGCGCGTACCTTCGCCCGGCTGGTGCACGGGCAGATCGCCGAAACCGTCGGTCCGCGGGCCGACGACGATGCGGTGGCGCACTACCTGCGGGTGATCGCGGAGAAGACCGGCTCGTTGATCGCCACCAGCGCCCACTTCGGTGCTCTGTTCGGAGGTGCCGACCCGGCGCAGGTGGCGGCGCTGGCCGGGTACGGCGAGACCATCGGTATCGCGTTCCAGCTCTCCGACGACCTGCTCGACATCGCCAGCGAGTCGACGGAGTCGGGCAAGACTCCCGGCACCGATCTGCGGGAGGGGGTACCGACCCTGCCGGTGCTCTACGCTCTCGCGTCTGACGACGCGGACGCCTCGTCCACCCGCCTGCGGGAGCTTCTCTCCGCCGGCCCGCTGACCGACGACGCCCTGCACGCCGAGGCCCTCAGCCTGCTCCGCGAGTCGCCCGCCCTCAAGCGCGCCCGCGAAACGGTCCGCAGCTACGCCGAGGACGCCAGGTCCCGGCTGGCCCCTCTCCCCGACATGCCAGCCCGCCGTGCCCTGGAGTCCCTCTGCGACCACATCGCCGACCGCACCAGCTGACCCACCCTCATGGAGGGGGCAGCAGGCGGGTGGCGGTGAGCATGAGGGCGGCGGCGGTGAGCATGGCTATGGCGGCCGTCAGCCACATCGCGGGGTAGCCGGCAGCGGCGGCGAGCGGGCCCAGCGTGAGGGGGCCGAGGCAGCCGCCCGCGTACACCCCGGTCTGGGCTATCGAGGTGGCTGCGCCCGGCGCCTGGGGATGCAGCTGGACCACCGCGAAGTTCATCAGCCCCGGCCAGGACCAGCCCAGACCGAAGCCGAGCAGTACGCCGACCACCAGCGGCCCGGAGCCGGACACCGCGAGCATGCCCAGCCCGGCAGCGCCGCCCACCAGCAGGCCGGCAATCGAGGAGATGTGCCCGCCGGAGCGGCGATCGGCCAACCAACCGACCCCGATCCGGGCGGCCACGCAGACGGCACCGCCGAGGGTCAGTGTGAGCCCGGCCATGCCCGGTTCGGAACCCCGGTCGACCGAGGCGTCGACGACGAAGGTGCCCAGAGCGTTCGCCGCGCCCGCGGCCAGTGTCGCGGCCACCCCGACGACGACCAGCCCCACGCTCGCGCTGCCGGTCCTGGCTGTGACCCGACGAGCTGGTTGTGGGCCCTGCCGGGGTACGGCCGGCAGCGTGGCCAGAGCGGCGGCGGCAGCGGCGACGAACGCCCACCGCCAGCCGACGGTGAGCGCGAGGGTGGGCACCGCCACGCCGGCCAGCAGGGTGGAGATCGGGATGGCCGCCTGCTTGACGCCGAATGACAGGCCCTGCCGGCGCGGCGGCACGTGCCGGGCCAGCAGGACGTTGCTGGACAGTTGGCCGAACGCGTTGGCGGTGCCGGCCACGGCCAGTAGGCCGACCAGCACCGGGTAGGACCGGGCCAGTACCGCCACGGCGAGCAGGCTGCCGGCGGCGACCAGGATGCCGGCCCGGGCAATCACGGCACCGCCCCACCGTTCGACCAGCGCGCCGGAGGGGATCGAGGCGAGCGCGCCGACCCCGAAGTAGACCGCCACGACGAGCCCCAGCCCGGCGGGGGAGAAGCCCAATTCGGCCCGCATCTGCACGGCGAGGCCGCCGACCAGGAAGACTGGCAGGACGCAGGCGATGGTGACGGCGACCGCAACGGCGCTCGCCCGGACGGGTCGCGCGGAGGTTTCCCGGGCGTGGGCGGGGGCGGCGTCGGTCATGATGGGGCCAACCTACGTCAGCCGCATCTCGGCGACAGGAAGTGCGTCCGACCTCACATCTCTGCTCCGATGACCTTAGATCCTCCACCCGATCAGGCGTTTCGCGACGGGCCACTTTTTCATATGGTGTAAGTCCCCGGTGGCGGAGGTGGTTGTGCGTGACCCCCTGGCGGAACCTTCGGACCTGATCCGGAGTGTCTCCCGCGCGCTTCGAGTGCTCGAGTCGGTCGGTCGTGCCCCACGCGGGCTGACGGTGAAACAGATCGCCCGCCGCTGCGAGTTGACCGTAGCCACCACTTACCACCTGGTGCGCACCCTCGCGTACGAGGGCTACGTGATCCGTCGGGAGGACGGCACGTACATCGTGGGCCTGGAGGTGGCGGACCGCTACCGTGAGCTGGTCGCCGCGTTCCGCGGGTCCCCGGCGATCGGGGAGAGCCTGCGGCGGGCCGCCATCGAGACCGGTTGGAGCCACTACCTGGGCCGGTTCGTGGGCGGCCAGGTCGCGATCACCGCCGTCGCGGAGGGCCACCGGTCGCCGTACCTGGAGGACCTCGTGCCCGGCTTCGACGAGGGGGCGCACGCCACGGCGCTCGGCAAGGCGTTGCTGGCCACCCTCACCACCGAGCAGCGCGGTCGCTACCTGCGCGACTACGGGATGCGACCGTTCACCACCGCGACCCTCACCACGCCGGAGGCGTTCGAGGCCGACCTGGTGGCCGGGGAGCGGCGTGGGATGCAGCTGGAGCTGAGCCAGTTCCGGCAGGGGGTGGCCTGCGCCGCCGTCCTGGTCAACCCGGACAAGGACATGGAACGGCGGACGGTACTGGCCTGTGCCCTGCCGGCCAGCGAGATGATGACCTCCGCCCGGGTGGTCCGGGCGAAACTGCTCGCCGCGGCCCGCACGATCGCCGACGGCATCGCCGCGGACACCTGAGGCCACCCCCCGTCGAAACGGCCCCCTCCCTGGTGGGGAGGGGGCCGTTTCGACGGGGGGTGGTGCGGACGCCGGGGCGGGGTCAGCTGCCGACCGGTCCGCCGTCCAGCCGCCAGGTCACCACCACACCCGGCTTGGCGTAGTCGCCGTCGGGCCAGGTGGAGGCCGGGCTTCCGACCGTGGCGCCGGTGACCTCGCCAGGGTGCTGCACGGCGACGAAGAGCGAACGCTCGTCCTCCGTGAGGAACGGGCCGCAGGTCTCCGCACCGACCGGCACGGTGAGGAACTGCTTCAGGTGACCCTTCTCCGGCCCTTCGATGGGCGTGGCGAAGAGGCCGTCGTTGCTGCCCAGGGCGTTGCCGTCGGTCGAGATCCAAAGGTTTCCGACCCGGTCGAACAGCAGGTTGTCCGGGCAGGAGATCGGCGACACCTGGGTCTTGTCGTATCCGGCGAAGTAGGTCGACGGCTCCGCCGGGTCGCCGCAGACGATCGGCAGCGACCAGGTGAAGGCGTCCGAGGTGTTGTCTCCCCGGTGCTCCACCAGCTCAAGGATGTGCCCGTGCCGGTTCGCGGTACGCGGGTTCGCCTCGTCCGGCGTCGGGTTGCTGCCGACGCCCCGGTTGGTGTTGTTGGTCAGCGCCACGTACACCTTGCCGGTGAGCGGGCTCGGCTCGACCTCCTCCGGGCGGTCCAGCTTGGTCGCGCCGACCTTGTCACCGGCGAACCGGGTGAAGGCGAGCACCTCGGTGGCGGTCATCCCGTCCACGTGCGAACGGTTTCCGCTGACCAGCTTGATCCAGCGGCCGCCACCGTTGAAGGCACCGTCACTGGGCAGCTTGCCGGAGCCGTCGATCTCCTCGGCGCTGGTCTGGCCGAGCTTGGCGACGTAGAGCGTGCCGGACTCCAGCAGAGTCAGGTTGTGCTTGCGGGCGACCCAGGAGTTGCCCTTCATGAACTTCTTGTCCGAGACGAACTTGTAGAGATAGTCGAAACGCTCGTCGTCGCCCATGTACGCGACCACGTGCCCGCTCTTGGCGACGATGACGTTCGCGCCCTCGTGCTTGAACCGGCCGAGCGCGGTGTGCTTACGCGGGCGGCTCTCCGGGTCGAACGGGTCGATCTCCACGATCCAGCCGTGCCGGTTGGCCTCGTTGGGGTGCTTGGTTAGGTCGAAGCGGTCGGCGGCCCGGTCCCACTTGCGGTTGCCACTCGGGTAACGGGTGGTGGTGCTGATGCCGTAACGGGCCAGCCGGGGCTTGTCGGCCTCTGGCGCGCCGTCCCCGCCGACGAAGTACTGGTTGAAGTTCTCCTCGCCGGAGAGCACAGTGCCCCAGGGGGTCGTGCCACCGGCGCAGTTGTTCAGCGTGCCGATGACCGTCCGACCCTTCGGGTCCGCGGCGGTCTTCACGAACGACGAGCCGGCGACCGGGCCGGTCAGTTCGAACTTGCTGCTCAGCGCGTCGACCCGCCGGTTGTACGCGCGGCGGCCGGAGGTGACGGGCCGCCACTGGCCGGTGCCGCCGACCCGCTCGATCTCCACCACGGACATGCCGTGCGCGGCCATCGCCGCCTTGACCTGCTCGACGCTGAGCGCGTCGTGGCTGGTGAAGTCGGGGAACATCAGGTTCTCGTTGGTGTACTCGTGGTTGACCACGAGCAGTGCCCGCTTACCGCCCTTGTCCAGCGGCAGCACACCGACGTAGTCGTTGTTGTAGCCGAACTGCCTGGCCTGCGCGGCGGCGGTCTGGCGGCGCAGGTTGAACGATGGCGCGCCAGGCACCACCGGGTCGCCCCAGCGGATGATGACGGCGTGGTCGTAGCCGTTCGGCACGACGAACGTGTCCAGGGTGTTCGGCGGGATCGGCTTGAAGCTCAGCGCACCGCTGCCCGGGCGACGGCCGGCGGCGGCCGGCGCCGCGAGAGGGGCAGCGGTCGCCGGGGCCGCAGCGGCGGGAGCCGCGCCAGCCAGCGCACCGACGGCGGCGCCGCCGAAGCCGAGCACCAGCGCACCGACCGCTCCGGCGCGGACCACGCCCCGACGGGAGACCTCGGCGCTGACCACGTCACCGAAGTACGCGTTGTCGGAGGTGTTGGGTACTGGGTGGTCACAGGCGTTGCCGCAGCGGTACAGACAGGTCATGGCATAGCGGCTGCCGTGGCGGGGGGCGCCCAGCAACGGGAGCAGCCGAGGACGGTCGCTCATGGGGAGGATCCTCCTGAGGGTCGGTGCACGCCGGTGCAGTTCACCGGCGCGTACCCGCCGGACGCTAGGAGAGCGTGATGAGCGCCGGTCAGCGGCGATGTGAACCAGCGGTGAAATCCACGCCGGGAATCCGGGTTTGAGCTGGGACTGAACCGATCGGGGTGACCGCACGTATGTCAGGTCGTAACGCCGCGCCCGCTCGCGTCGAGTGCGAGGAGAGCACCATCAGCGACCACGACGCCCACCTGCTGCGCGCTCTGCATGACGAGCATGCCGACGCGCTCTACACGCACGCGTTGCGGCTGGTCAACGGCGATCGGCAGCGCGCCGAGGACCTGGTGCAGGAGACGCTGCTGCGAGCCTGGCGGCATCCGGAGTCGCTCGACCCGCGGCGCGGCTCGGTGCGCGCCTGGCTCTTCACCACCGCCCGGAACCTGGCCATCGACGCCTGGCGGCGGCGGTCGACCCGGGTCGGTGAGGTCTACACCGACGAACTCCCCGAGCCGTCGGAGGTCGTCGACGAGACCGAACGCGCCGTCGAGGCGTGGACGGTCGCGGAGGCGCTCAACCGACTCAGCCCCTCGCACCGCGACGTGTTGGTCGAGTGCTTCTACCAGGGGCGGTCGGTTTCCGAAGCCGCCTCCCGGCTGGGGGTGCCGCCGGGCACGGTGAAGTCCCGCACCCACTACGCGCTGCGCTCGCTACGTCTCGTCCTGGCCGAGATGGGGGTGACAGGATGAAGCGCTGCGAGTTCGTGTACGACGACGGCGCGTACGTGCTGGGCGCGCTCTCCCCCACCGACCGGGCGGCCTACGAGCGGCATCTCGTCGACTGCCCGGCCTGCCAGCAGTCGGTTTCCGAGATCGCCGTCCTGCCCGGCCTGCTCGGCCGGTTGGACCCGGCCAGCCTGGAGCAGTTCCTGCCGCCGCCGGAGAACCCCCGGGTACCCGAACTGCTCAACGCCGCTCGGGACCGCCGGCGCCGCGAACGACAGGCCAACCGCCTTCGGTACGCGGTCACTGCCCTGGCCGCGGCCGCGTTCGCCCTGCTGGTCGGTGTCGGGGCGGTAGCCCTGCTGCCGGGGCAGGGCATCAACGCGCCGGTGGCCCAGGTGCGGATGGTCGAGATGCAGCCGGTGGCCGGGTCGGTGCCGGTGCACGCCGAGATCGGGTTGACCGGCACCAACTGGGGTACCGAGGTGACCATGCACTGCGGATACGACGAGCGGGCCGGGTACGGCAAGGCGAACACCTTCCGGCTGGTCGCCCACGCCGGAGACGGCTCGCAGGAGCAGATCGGGTCCTGGCTGGCAGCCCCCGGCGACGACCTGCGGATCAGCGGCGCGACCCGGTTCACCAACGCCGAACTGGTCCGGCTGGAGTTGATCCGGGCCGACGGCACTCCCGTCCTGGCCTACGACGTCCGCTGAGCGGCTTCCGGCCGACCCGCCGAGTGGTCGCGGGGTTGGTAGCCGGCGGGTGGGCGGTCAGTGGGTTGTCGCGACGGCCACCGGGGGCGGCATGTCGGTCCCCGGGCGTAGACGGCGGGTGTGTCGCGCCTGCCGCAGGGCGTCGCCGGTGAACACGAGCAGGGCGAGCCACACGAGGACGAAGCCGGCCAGCCGGGCCGGTGGCATCGGCTCGTGGAAGATCAGCACGCCGCAGCCGAGTTGAAGGATGGGAGCCACGTACTGGAGCATGCCGAGGACGGTCAGCGGAAGCCGGTTGGCGGCCCCAGCGAACAGCAGCAGCGGGATGGCGGTCAGCGCGCCGGCCAGCACCAGCAGCGCCGTGTGCCCGGCCGAAACGTGGCCGAATGTGGCCTCACCGGTGACCGCGAGCCAACCGAGGAAGGCCAGCGCCGGCAGCGCCAGCACCGCCGACTCGACGAACAGGCCCTCCGCTGCGGGCAGGCCCAGGCGCTTCTTGATGAGGCTGTACCCGCCGAAGCTGAACGCCAGAGTGAGAGCGAGATACGGCAGCCGGCCGTAGTCGACGGTGAGTACGGCCACTGCCAGCGCGCCGACGCCGAGCGCGGTCCATTGCGCCGGGCGCAGCCGCTCGTGTAGCACCAGCACCCCGAGCAGCACCACCACGAGCGGGTTGATGAAGTAGCCGAGGGCGGCTTCCACCACCCGGTCGGAGTTGACGCCGTAGATGTAGGTGAACCAGTTGACCGCGATCAGCGTGGCGGCACAGGCGATGCCGGCCAGCGTGCGCGGCCGGCGCAGCAGGGCCCGCAGGAAACCGATGTTGCGCAGCGCGGCGAGCAGCAGGGCGACGAACGCGACGGACCACACCACGCGGTGGGCCAGGATCTCCACCGGGCCGGCCGGGCGCAGCAGATTGAAGTAGAGCGGAAAGAACCCCCACAGCAGGTACGCGCCGAGTCCGTGGAGGTATCCGAGGCGAAGCGGCGTCACGCCTGCACCGTAGGGGCCCGATCCGCTGGAGGGTCCTTGCTGGTGACCGGGTTCACGACCGGGTCACGGCGGTCGAACTCCATCCACCGGTCGGCCTGTACCGGCGAGAAGCCGATTTTCTCGTACACCCCGTGCGCGTCATTGGTGGCCAGCACGATGCGGCGTACGCCCAACTCGGCCAGTTGGTCGCGGACCGCCCCGGCCAGCCAGGTGCCCAGCCCTCGGCCCCGCTCGGCCCGGTCGACATAGACGTCGCAGAGATAGGCGAAGGTCGCCCGATCGGTGATCACCCGGGCGACGGCGACCTGCCGGCCGTCCTGCGGGTGGTAGACGCCGAATCCAATCGAGCCGGCGAATGCCAGCGCCACCGTCTCGCGGTCCCGGCCGAGCGCCCAGTAAGCTTCCGTGCAGAGCCAGGTGTGCACCAGGTCCAGATCGAGCCGGTCCGGATCCGTGCTGATCGTGTAGCCGTCGTTGCGGGTCGTGGTGAACACGCCTCCGACGCTAGTGCGCCCACCCGCCCGGCTCAGTGGCCAATTCCCGCGATTTGGCCGGTCACCCCGGTGTCGTGGAGGTCCCGGGCAGTCACCGACAGGTGCGGCAACTGCCCGGATCCCGCGGTGACGCTGCCGGCTGGCAGGTGTCAGTCGCGGTCGAGGATGGCGCCGAGGATCCAGGTGACGATGCCGACGAAGAGCGCGCCCAGCACCGCGGCCGGCCAGAAGCCGTCTACGTCGAAGGGCAGCCCCACCTGGTCCGCGATCCAGCCGGTGAGCAGGAACAGCAGACCGTTGACCACCAGCGCGATCAGGCCGAGGGTGAGCAGGTAGAAGGCGCAGCCGACGGTCTTGATGACCGGCTGTAGCACCGCGTTGACCACACCGAAGATGACCGCGACGAGGATCAGTGTCAGCACCGTCTCGGAGACCGAACTCGAGTCGAGAGAGATGCCGGGAATGATCAGAGTGGCCAGCCAGAAGGCCACCGCCGTGGCGCCGACCCGGATCAGTAGACCTTTCAGAAAACCCATGGCGGGCATGGTGTCACGACCGGCGCGCGGGCGGAACCCGCGACACTATTCACACTGGCCCCGCGTCAAGGGGCCGACGAGCTGCGCCTCGATCGGCGTGGCGGCGAGCAGCGCCCAGCGCAGGGCTCGCCGGTTGACGACGGCGACCATGTCGGGCCGGATCCGGGTGAGCATCTGCGCGGAGTCACCGAGCCCCATGCAGGTGCCGGCGACCGTCGCCTCCGACGGGCTCAACGGCTGGAACACGGCCAGGTCAGCCCGGCCCGACGCGTCCGCGTCAGCCGGGGTCAGCTCGTCGCGTACCAGCAGCGTGGCCTGCCAGGCGGTGCCCGGTCGCGGACCGGCGGGCGGCGACGGCGCGTCCTGCACCACGAGCATCGGGGTCAGCGGCGTCGCGGGATGCCCCGGCAGCGGTCGACCCGGCGGCAGCAGTGGGATCGTGTCACCCGGCACGACCGCGCCCCGGACGAACGACTCCCAGGCGTGCGGGCGTGCCGTCCGGACAACCACCCGGGCACCGAGTGCCATCGCGCGGAGGGTGAGTAACTGGGCGGCACGCACCCCGCCGACGAGCATCACCCGGGTGCCCTCCGGGCGGAACAGCCGGACGGTGACGGGTCGGTCGTGCCGGTTGACGCCGAGCATCAGTCCCGCCGAGCCGTACGGCAGGTCCAGGTCCGCTCCACCGGGGAGTACGGGTGGCGTGCCGGCCAGGGCCAGCGGCAGGGTGCGGGCGAGCCCGGCCAGGTGTTCGCCGTCCAGCCGCTGCACCGCCCCGCCGACTGCCGCCACCGTCCGGCGTAACGCCTGGGCGGCGGCCGACAGCTCGGCGGCGGACACCGCGCCCAGCCGGACGGTCAGGCCGGTGTCGGCCGGCGGGTCCGTCCCGACGTCGAGCGACACCGTGGTCGCGGTCGCCGGCAGACCCAGCAGCCGGGGTACGAGTTGGCTCGCGGCGTCAGCCGTCGGCCACCGGGACAGCCGGAAGGCGGTCTGCAACATCCCGCCGGATCGGACCGCCTGCCAGGACTCCCGCACCCCTCGCCCGTCGTGGTGGGCGAATTCGGCGAAGACCCGCAGGGTCGGCCGTTCGCCCAACGGTCGTACGGCCAGCGGCCGTAGCCGCCGGATGATCCGGTGAACAGTGCCGGCGAGGGTGCGGAGCAGCACCTCCTCCGGCCAGCCCCGAGCCCGCGACACCCGGACAACCAGCACCGCCCGCTCCCAGCTGGCCAGCCGCCCGCCGGTGAGCTGGCGGTACGAGGCGGCTGCCAGGCCGGCGTCGGAGGCGGGAGCTGGCGCCGCCGCACCGGCCAGCAGGAGTTGCAGGCGTACGGGTGGGGACTCGCCGGCGTCCGCCGGCAGCAGCTGGGCGGGAGACGGCAGCGGGTACGCACCGTCGCCGAGCAGGTCGGCCGGGTCGCCGATCTCCAGCAGCGCCACCAGCCCGGCCGGGTCGTCCAGTACCGCGGCGGGAGCGCCGGCCAGCTCGACGGGACGGATGACGGAGCTCGGGGCCGCCAGGCCGAGCAGTGCCGCCGGGCCGGACGCGGGTGTGGCCGCCCGTCGGCGGGCGAGGTGGCTCAGACCGACAGCCAACCATTCGTGGAGCCAGCGCTGGCGTACCCGGCACCAGGTCAGGGCCAGCAGCGTCGCTGTCGCCACGGTCGCGGCCAGCGTCGGCAGTGGACCACGGCCCAGCGCGGCGACGAACCCCGCCAGAGTCACCTGGGTCATGACGATCTGCCCGGTTCCCGACCGCCACCGTTGGCCGCGCCTCCACTGTGCCGCGCTCGGCGGGATACGCCGCCCGGGTGTCGGCGACGGCCCGCCGGGTGGGGGCAGCCTGATCGGAGCTGGGCGGGCGGGTGTGCCGGTCGTCGCCATCGCGTCTCCTCCGCTGATCACCCGTCGCGACCCCCCTGAGGCTCATAGTAGTTGCCGCCGAATGCCCGCGTCGTCCACAGGGGAGCGGGGTGGGGTAGCAGGAACGCGGTCGTCTCGCTACTGTCAGCGACGAGTTCTCGTTGGCCGTCCCGCGTCGCGCTCGCCCTCCGGCGATGTGGGTGGTGCGTTGCACCGCAGGCCAGCCACGATCGAGGAGACGAGGTGACGTCCGGGGTGTCCCAGACCCAGGCAGAAGCCGCGGTGATGCAACAGACCGCGACGAAGTTCGAGCAGACCGACCAGTCCTTGCAGTCGATGCTGAGTGGACTGTTGGCCCGTCTGGAGATCCTCCAACAGGCCTGGCGCGGGGCTGGCGGCCGGTCGTTCGAGCAGGTCAAACAGCAGTGGGCGCAGGACCAGGCAAGCCTGCAGCAGGCGCTGCGGGAGACGGCGGGCGCGATTCGCACCGCCGGCACGCACTACGACGCATCGGATACCGAGGCGGCCAGTCGGGTGGCCGCCACCAACCGCGGCGGCATCCAGCTGCCGCTCTAGGCCACGACCGAGGGGGAGGGATCCGATGGAGCACGGTGTACTGGTCGTCAACTTCGCCGCGTTGCAACAGGCCAGCGCGGACATTCAGCGGGCGTTGAACACGCTCGACGCACAACTCGGTCAGTTGGAGAGCGACGCGGCTCCACTGGTGGCAAGCTGGTCCGGCGCGGCCCAGCAGGCGTACGAGCAGCGGCAGGCCCGGTGGCGTACCGCTTCGGAGGACCTTCAGAGGATGCTGCGGGACATCAAGCTCGCGGTCGACGAGTCGGCGTCCGACTACCTCGACACGGAAAAGCGGAACGCCGGCCTCTTCCAGTGATTCACGGCGTGGTGGCGTCGGTCGGTCCGGCCGGCGTCACCACGCGTGCGGCTCGTCCGGATCGGCCGGGCGCCAGCGTCGGCGGATCCCCCGGGGAACGACCAGGGCCGCCAGCGCGGCCGTGGCCACCACCAGCATGCCGGCGGTGGCCACCAGCACCGCGCGTTGCCGGGCGGCGGCCCGGCGGTCCTGCTGTCCCAGCAGCGCCGGATCCGGCCGGTCGTCGGCCAGCGCGCCCACCGGGCCGGAGCGTGTCGTCAGGCCACCACCGGCCTCGGTGACGGCTCGGTACGGATTGAGCGATCCCGCGCCGTAACCTCCGTCGGGCGCAGGGTCGGCGCTGGCGACGATCTGCCGGGCCACCTCGACCGCGGTCAGGTCGGGCCGGTACTGGCGTAGCAGGGCCGCCGTGGCGGCGACGAAGGGTGCGGCGTAGCTGGTCCCCTCGGCCAGCCGGTGGCCCTGCCCGGGGGTGGCCGTGAGCACTTCCGTGCCGGGCGCGACCAGGTCCACGTGGGCGCCCGTCTGGGAGAAGTCGGCCCGCAGTCCGTCGACGGCGAACGCGCCGACTGCGAGTACCCCGTCGTAGGCCGCCGGATACGCGGGCGGGTTGCCGCTGCCCTGCAGGTTGCCGGCGGCGGCCACGACGACCACGTCGCGGTCGGCCGCGTGGGCCACCGCCGCGCGGACCGCCGGATGATCGCTGTACAACACGACGGAAAGGTTGAGGACGTCGGCTCCATGGTCCACGGCCCACCGCAGCGCGCGGGCGAAGTCCGCCGGCCGGACCGTGCGCCCCGTTCCGCGCCCATCCACAACCTGCTGTTCGCTGACCCGGATCGGCAGGATCCGGGCGTCCGGGGCTAACCCTCGGAAGCCGATCCCATCGTGCGGGGTGGCGGCGATGATGCTCGCCACGCCGGTGCCATGGCCGGCGCAGTCGCGGCTGCCGTCACCGCCCGGGTCCAGCAGATCGGTGCCGGCAAGCACCCGGCTGGCGAGCTGGGGATGCCGCGTGTCCACGCCTGAGTCGATCACCGCCACGGTCACCCCCGCTCCGGTGGCCAGCGGAGCGATTCTCTCCGGGGCGTACCGCTGCTGGGGCCAGGGGGTGTCGGGCACGGACCGGACCGGTGCCGCCGCCGAGGCGCACGCCGGTGCGGCGCGAGCTGGTGCCGCGAACGGCACCGCCGACGTCGCCGCGGCCAGCAGGGCGGCCAGACCCGCCAGGCGGGGACGTGTGGGGTGCCGGGACATCGACCGCCTCCGTATCGTGTCGATACCGGAACGGAATGTTATCGCTTCCCGTCGAACCGGGCGCTCCACCGCCAGCCTGACATTGTGATCTTGTTGGCACCTTGTAGGTTGTAGGCGATACCTATGACCTGTGTCCGGGAGGGGGGTGGCCGTGACCGAATGGGAGCCGGCCACCGAGGCCGAGGCGGCCCTGCGCGACGCGTTACTCGGCAATGACCAGCAGCTTTACTTCCGGATCTTGTCCAGCGTCGAGCTGCTGCTGCCGGTCTCCGCGCAGGCTGCGGCGGGCCGGGCACCGGCGGGCTGGGGTACCTGGACCACCGGCGGACGTACGCACGTTCTGGCGTTCACCTCCGCCGAGGCGATGCGCGTCTGTCTCGGCGAGCACGTCGGCCCGAGCCGACGCGCCGGCTACGCGGAGCTGGCGACGTCCTGGCCTGACCACGAGTGGTGGCTGGCGGTCAACCCCGGGCTCCCCATCGAAGGCTATCTGCCTGCGTGGTACGTCTCCCAGCTGTCGCGCGGCGACGTCCGGCTGCCGGGGCGCACGCTGGGTGCCCGCGCCCGGCTGGAACGCGTCGAGGCGCTGAACCGGTCCCGCGGCGCGACCCCGGGCGCGCCTGTTCCGTCGGCTCCGGCGGCGGCGAACGGTACGCCGAAACAGCGACCGCCCGGTATCCGTCCGAGCCGACCGACGGTACCGCCGGTTCCCGCGAACATCCATCGTCCCGAGGTGCCCGTGGTGGTGCCGGGCCCGACCGTTCAAGCGGCCCGGCAGGAGCCTGCCGGATGGGCGCCCGCCCCGCCCGGCCAGGACACGCCGGACAACTCGCCGAACGCAGGTGACGATCGTCCTGGTGCCGTTGGCGGCGACCGGCGGGGCGGCCTCGGCGGCGGGCCGGAAGGTTCGGGCGGTGCGCCCCGACGCCGGCCGACGCCCTTTCGAAGCGAGGATCCGGGCCTTCCCGAACCGGGGCGGCCGACGACGTCCGCAGCGCCGGGTCCACCGGCCAACGGCCGTACCGCCGAGACCGGCGCCGAGCAGACTCCACCGCGATCCTACTTCGAGCCCGCGGCCGGCCGGTCAAGCCATCGTGGTGACCGGCTGGCCGATCGGGCCGCACCGCCGGCCCGGTTCCGGAGCGGTCAGCCATTTCCTCGGCGGGGGTCGGCAGGCGACACGTCGTCCGAGGAAAACCCGCGCGCCTTCGTCTTCACCGAGGACGACCGTTCCGCCGATCGGACCCGAACCGAGGCGACCGAGGAAGCGCCCCAGCCACTGCCGGCACCCGGTCCTGCGGCCCAGGAGACGACCCGGCCGCTGCGGGTGACAACGCCAGCCGGCTGGGCTGCGCCCGCTGGCGTTGAACCCACGGCTGGCGGCGGGGAGGCGGCCCAGGCGCTACCTCGTCGCCGGCCGACGGACGACACGGACGGGGAGGAGCAGCCGGTGTCCGCGGCCGAGCCGGTCTCCGGCCCGCCCGCGACACGTCGCGGTTTCATGCCGATCGTGATCGAGGGCACCATCATCGAGGCCCGTGACCTCGCCCCCGCCAACGGGGTTCCGCCGATGCCCGCTCCGCGCCCGCACCGGCCCTCGGGCGACACAAAGCCAGAGGTGACGGTCCAGGTCCCGACGGCCGAATCCGAGCCGAAGGTGCCCGCACCGACGCTCAAGTCCGGGCCGTCCGGGCCGTCCGAGCCGTCCGGGCCGTCCGGGCCGTCCGAGCCGGTCGCGACTGCGCCGCCCGAGCCGACGGTCCCGGTCCAAACGGTGATCCCAGAGCCGGAGGTCGGTGCAGAGCCGGTGTACGCGTCGACGTCGCCGGCAGCCGCCCGGGTGCATCCGTCGCCCGCCGCGCCGTCGCCGACTGTGCCGCCGGTGATTGCCACGCCGACTGCGGAGGCCGCACCCACGGCTGGCGGAACAGGATCCGCCGCATCCGCCGCACCCGAACTGAGCGCCCCGGCCGCCGCTGGTCCGCCCTTCCAGCCAGCCAACGCGGTCGAGGAGGACCTCCTCGGTGCCGCGGGCGCCGGCAGTACCGACACGTTCCTGTCCACTCTGCTACTGGCTTGGGTCCTGCTGCCGGTCGCGGCCGATTCCGCCCCGGGCAGCCGGCCCGGCGATCCGGGGTTCGTCTGGCCCGCCGTCGAGCTCGACGGTCAGACATTCGTGGTGGCGTACACCTCGCCGCAACGCCTGGCCGACCACACCGACCCGGCCGCCGAGACGGTGCAGGTGCGCTTCGTGCAACTGATCCGCCGGTGGCCCGACACCTCGTGGTCGTTCGCGGTCAACCCCGGCACACCGGTCGGGGCGAAGCTGCCCGGTGAGCAGATCGTCGGACTGGCCACCTGGGCGGCCGACCTCGGTCTCGGTGACGACTCCGAGGGCGAGCCCGAAGCGAGCGCCACGGCCTCCGTGCCGTCAAGCGGTCCACGGCCGGCCGTACCGCCGGCCGACCCGGCGCGCCCGATCGTCATGCAGAAGGCCATCGCGCCCAGCCAGCTCGGTTACTACCTGGAGCGGGGCTACGACCGGGTTTCCGGATTCGTGCACCGGGCCAGCGAACTCGCCCACCTCACCACGCCGACCGCGCTCTACCAGGCGCTCGGTCTGAGTCACCCAGAGTCGCCCTTCGCGCCGGACGCCGAGCAGGTATACCTGCTCAGGTGGCCGGCGTACCGGCCGAGCCTCTACCGCATCCCGTACGGCGGGCAGCATGAGGCCGCGATGCGGGCAATGGAAGGCTGGGTTATCGAACGACCGCCGTTTCGTGGCAACGGCTTCGCGCCGGGCGAAAGCAGCGACGTGCTGGCCGAGTTCAAGGTGGACAGCGTCCGGCTGCCGCACGGAGCGCAGCTGCTGCGCATCGACGCGGCGGGCGTCGAAAGTTTGGTCGCCGTCCTCGACGCGGACACCTACTCCTGGCAACAGGTCGGTGAGCAGTGATGCGGGACGGCTACGTGGCCCGCTGGCGTGGCCGCGAATACCCGGCCAGCCCGGACGGCGCCGAGATTCGGCTCTACCAGCAGGAGGCGGCTGAGGGCTTCGCCGAGGTGCGTTCCGGCCGGCACGTCCGGGTGGTCCCGGCGGCCGAGGTCGAGGAGTTGGCGTACGTGCGGACGACCTGCACCTGGAAGGGGCAGCCGTTCATCGTGCTGGCCGAACACGACGGGTGGCTGCGGGTCGAGTACACCGGCGGGCGCTGGCCGGTCGCCCAGGCGATGCGGCTGGAAGCCTTCGACTTCGGCGTCTACCAGGGATGGGCTCCCGTCGGTGAGGTCACCGACGTGCGCGAAAAGCGGGTTTGAGGCAACGGCGTCAGGATTTCGCCCAGCGGAGAATCTCGCCCAGCACCAGCTCCGGTGTCTCCAGGTGCGGGAAGTGTCCGACGTCGTCGAGCAGCCGCCATTCGTACAGTGCGCTGACGTAGCGCCCCGAGCCCTGGGCGGTACGCGGCAGCGAGGCCACGTCGAGCGCGCCGTGCAGTTGCAGGGTGGGGGTCACCAGCGGACGCTGCATCAACTTGACGAACCGGTAACCGTGTAGCCGCAGCACCGACCGGAACGCCCAACGGTAGCCTTCCAGCGCGCAGAACGCCGCCTGCGGGATGCACATGCCCTCCCGGTAGCGCCGCGCGTAGCCGGCGAACTCCGGTCCGGTGACCCAGCGGACGCCGCCCCAGCGGCGCAGGATCTCGTCCACGGCCCGCCCCTCGTCGCGGGTCAGCAGGTGCTCGTAGCGGGGGAGCTGGAACTTCAGCGCGGAAGTCGAGGCGGCGAACTGGCCGCGCGGATCGGCGAAGAGAGCGGCGCGTAGCCGCAGTGGGTGCGGAGCGCCGAGTACCACCAGCCGGCGGACCAGGTTCGGGTGGAACGACGCCACCGTCCAGGCGATCATCCCGCCGGCTCCGGCGCCGACCACGGTCGCCGAGCGTTCGCCCAGAGCGCGGATCAGCCCGGCGACGTCGGCGGCCAGCGTGTAGCCGTCGTATCCCCGGGGCGGCTTGTCACTGGCGCCGTAGCCGCGCAGATCCATGGCGACGGCGCGGAAGCCGGCGTCGGCGACGGCGGGCAGCAGCTGGTGCCAGGCCCACCAGTGCTCGGGGAAGCCGTGCAGGAAGAGCACCATCGGACCGGTGCCCGCCTCGACGACGTGGAACCGGCTGCCGTTGGCGCCGACGAACCGGTGCGTCCAGGGTCCCTCCGTGAGGACGCAGGACTCGTCGACGGCGCCGCCATGCTGCTCGGTCATGACCGACAGCCTAGGACCCCGACGCCGATCGTCCGCTCGGCGGCGCTCAGCAGCGGCCAGCCGGCCGGGCTGAGCTTCAGGATGCCGGCTGAGATTCCGGGACCACGGTCCACGCCACCGCAGGTTCGCCCGGTTCTCGCCCGCACCCAGGTGGCCGGTGGCGGAGGTGGTGGTCGGCTTCGTGCAGCGCGTACTACCGACCGTCGTCGGTGACCTGGGTGAGGCACGGACCCGTCACCGCCGCGGCTGAGCCGGCCAGCAGGGTTCGCGCAGCCTCTCCCCAGCGTGATGCCCCGGGCAGGTGACCGGCCCGGGGCATCGACGTTGCTGCTCGGTGAATCACGAGAAACGGACCTTGGTGTAGGTGCCGCTCTGCTTGAGCACCTTGATCCTGGTGCCGGTTGCGGGAAGCTTGACGCCGTGGTTCGGCAGCTCAGGGAACCAGTACTGCTTGGTGTCGTCGAACAGTGGCTGCGCGGCCTGGCCGCGGATATGCTGCGGCTGGCTGTCCAGGTGCAGCGTGAACGAGTCCGTCTTCTTGAGGCCGAACGGCGCGTCGTGAACCTGGATCCGGGCCCGCCAGGGCTGCCCGGTCAGGTTGTAGATCGGTCGCGGGTGAGCGTCGATGATCAAGTTTCGGCCCTCGCCCGGGTGCGCGAACGTGTCGTTGTCCGTCCACCGGGTGTTCCAGTACGAGATCAACAGACCCTCCTGGTACGGGTAGTGCTCCACGTAGTCGGGTCTGGTGTCGGCGTACCCGAAGAAGTACGGCCCGGTTTTCAGGTACTTGTCGTACGAGATGTGCTGCCGGGTACCCGCGATGTAGTAGTTCGCGAAGCTCCGGGTGTAGCTCTCCTCCACCACCTCGAACCCGCCGGCCAACGCCCAGTCCGCCGCGCCGGATTCGGCACCGTCGGCGAAGACGGTCTCGCCGTCGACGGTCAGGGTGACCGCGTCTGCGGAGAACCCGCCTTCGGAGACACCGCCGTCGGTGTGGTACCGCAGCCGGAACGCGACATCGTGGCCGGCCGCCGAGTCCAGCGGGATCTCGATGTCCACCCACTTGTCGTCGGAGCTGCCGTCCAACGCGAACCTGCCAGGGGAGATCTCCCTCAACGGCCGACCGCCGACGCTGCCGGACTGGGACGTCCAGGTCCGTCCGCCGTCGACCGAGGTCTCGAAGAACAGGAAATCGTAGTCTTCCTCGATGCTGTAGCGGCCCTTGAGCGACAGCGTCGCCGACGACTTCCCGGTCAGGTCGAACGTCCGGGTCATGGTGCTGTTCAGATCGTCGGCGTCGCCGGAGAAGAACTGCCTGGTGCCCTCGAACGGCACACCGTTGTCGAAGGTGTACTCCCGCTCGGGCAGCACCACCACGGCGGCCTGTGCCTCCGTGGTGTCGTACTCCTGTGGGCCGAGGGTCAGTGTCCGCTTCTGCCCGGCCGCGATCACCTCGTACGCGAGCCAGCCGAGCTGGAGTTTGTTCCAGGCACCGAGGTCGCCGCCGCGCTCGCCGATGCCGCCGTCGTTCTTGGCGCCGAGCCGGCTCTGCGCCATCAGCGTCCAGTGCTCGTTGTTGTTGTCGCCGCCGCTGATGACGTTGTAGTCGTCCGGCAGGCCGAGATCGTGGGCGTACTCGTGGTAGAAGACGCTCCGGCCGCCGTTCTCCGGCTGGATGGTGTAGTCGCCGATCCAGATGCCGGTGCCGCCGATCTGGGTGCCGCCGGCCGGGAAGTTCGGCGGGCCGGTGCGCCCCTGATCGGAGGCGTACGCGTACCAGCGGTGGCTCCAGATGGCGTCCTCGCCGTGGATCGGGTCGCCGTCGGCCATGTCGCCGCCGGCGTGCACGATCTGGAAGTGGTCGAGGTAGCCGTCGGGCTCGTTGAAGTCGCCGTCGGAATCGTGGTCGTAACGGTCCCACTGGTCCATCGCCCGCACGTCGGCGGCGATCTCCTCGTCGCTGCGGCCCGACGCCTGCTGCCCGGCCACCCACTGGTTGGCGGCGTCGCGCACCAACGCCCAGACGTTGGTGCAGACGATCGACTCGCACGGGTAGCCGCTGGAGCGGCCGTACCGGGCCTGGTTGTAGTCGACCTTGACCCAGTCGGTGACCACGCCGTCGACGCTGTACCGGCCCGAGGACTGGGCCTCGTAGTACTGCTTCACCGACTCGTCGCCCGGGCCGGTACCGAAGTAGAGCTTCCGGTAGTGGTCGGCGTCGTAGTCCGGCTGCCAGACGGTGGAGTTGTCCGTTGACCGGTTCGGCTCGGGGATCTCGTTGTGCGTCGGACCGTCGAACCGGACGGGGCCTGCGACGTCCGGATCGGTGTCCTGGTCGGGGTAGTCCGGGTGCCGCTTGTCGCCGAACTCGGCGAGGATCACGAAGATCCGATCGGTCTTCTCCCGGGACAACTCGACGTACTGTTTCTCGGTGGGGCCGCTGCCGCCCTTGGTTGTCCTGGCCCGGCGATCGGCCATGCCGCCACGGGTGGCCCGTTCGCCTACCTCGACCACTGTGCTGCCGTTGATCCGTCGCGTTGTGGCGCGGCCCGAGAGCACCTCGCTGAGGCCCTCCTGACGCAGGGCGCGGCGCTTGGCCTCCAGCGGGTTCGGCAGGTCGTGTTCGGCGTGGGCGGGCTCCGCGCCGGATGACGCGGCCGCCGGCGTTTCCGGCTGCGGCGTGGCGGTGGCGGATCCGGCGACCGTCAGTCCGGTCGCGGTCAACGAGAGCCCGAGCAGACCCACTGCGACTTTCCGCACGTGGTACCTCCGGATTGAGGGAACCGGCCCGTGGGGGTTGCGGGCCGGTGAGGTGGCCCGCGAAGGGGCCGTAGGTGAATTTAGGCACTGGTGGGGCTGGTGGGAAGCAATCCGAAGGACTGTTGTAGAAGAGGGTTCACTGTCCTAGGAGGTCGGCCCGGTGAGGCGCCGCCGAACACGACGATGGGCGGTGGTCCACTCGGACCACCACCCATCCAGGTCGTACGCCTTCTCCTCAGTCCTCGTCGGACTTCCCCGCACCCATGCCGGAGGCGATCTGCGTCATCACGGACGAGTCCTGCAACGTCGTCACGTCACCCAGTGAACGGTTCTCCGCCACGTCCCGCAGCAGCCGGCGCATGATCTTGCCGGACCGGGTCTTGGGCAACTCGGGCACCAACATGATCTGCCGAGGCTTGGCGATCGGACCGAGCGTCTTCGACACGTGGTCGCGGAGGTCGGCGATGAGCTGCTCGCCGGCCGCTCCGGAGACATCGGTGCTGCCACGGGGGATGGCGAAGGCGACGATCGCCTGACCGGTGGTGGGGTCGGTGGCGCCGACCACCGCCGCCTCCGCCACCGACGGATGCGAGACCAGCGCCGACTCGACCTCCGTGGTCGAGATGTTGTGCCCCGACACCAGCATCACGTCGTCGACGCGACCCAGCAGCCAGACGTGCCCGTCGTCGTCCTTCTTCGCACCGTCACCCGCGAAGTAGATCCACGGATCGCCGGAGTTGCCGCTCGCACCCGCCCCGAACCGGGACCAGTACGTCTCGATGAAGCGGTTGTCGTCGCCCCAGATGGTGCGCAGCATCGACGGCCACGGCTCACGCAGGACGAGGTAGCCGCCGCCACCGTTCGGCACCGACTGCCCCTGGTCGTCCACCACGTCGGCGGTGACACCCGGCAGCGGGGTCATCGCCGAGCCCGGCTTGGCGGCGGTCACCCCCGGCAGCGGCGAAATCATCATGCTGCCGGTTTCCGTCTGCCACCAGGTGTCTACGATCGGCAGTTCGCCCCGCCCGACGTACTGCCGGTACCACATCCACGCCTCGGGGTTGATCGGCTCGCCGACGCTGCCCAGCAGCCGCAACGTCGACAGGTCGTAGCCGGTCGGGATGTCCTCGCCCCACTTCATCATGGTGCGGATCAGCGTCGGCGCGGTGTAGAGGACCGTGACGCCGTACCTGTCGACGATCTCCCAGAACCGGCCCTTGTGCGGCGTGTCCGGCGTGCCCTCGTACATCACCTGGCTGACGCCGTTGGAGAGCGGGCCGTACACGATGTAGGAGTGGCCGGTCACCCAGCCGATGTCCGCCGTGCACCAGTAGACGTCGCTCTCCGGCTTGAGGTCGAAGACCGCGTGCGAGGTGTACGACGTCTGGGTCAGGTAGCCGCCGGTGCTGTGCAGGATGCCCTTCGGGCGGGCGGTGGTGCCGCTGGTGTACAGGATGAACAGGGGGTGCTCGGCGTCGAACGGCTGCGCCTGGTGCTCGGCGGACGCCTGCTCCACCGTCTCGTGCCACCAGTGGTCCCGCTGCGACCAGCCGACCTCCTCACCGGTCCGCCGAACCACCAGGACGTGCTCGACCGACGGGCAGTTCGCCACCGCGTCGTCGACGGTCGGCTTCAGCGCGGACGGCTTGCCCCGCCGGTAGCCACCATCGGCGGTGATCACCACCTTGGCCGAGGCGTCCTGGATCCGGTTCGTCAGCGACTCGGCGGAGAAACCACCGAAGACCACGTTGTGCGTGGCGCCGATCCGGGCACAGGCAAGCATGGCGACCGCCGCCTCCGGGACCATCGGCAGATAGATCGCCACCCGGTCACCGGCGACCACGCCCAGGTCGGTGAGCGCGTTCGCCGCCTGGCAGGTCATCCGGTGCAGTTCGGCGTAGGTGATGGTGCGGGTGTCGCCCGGCTCACCCTCCCAGTGGATCGCCACCCGGTCACCCCGGCCGGCCTCGACATGCCGGTCAAGACAGTTGTACGCCACGTTCAACTGCCCGCCGACGAACCACTTCGCGAAAGGAGGCGTGGACCAGTCCAGCACCTGGTCCCACTGCCTGGCCCAGCTCAGCCGCCCGGCCTGACGCTCCCAGAAGGCCAGCCGGTCGGCCTGCGCCTCGGCGTACGCGTCGGCGGTGACGTTGGCGTGCGCGGCGAGTTCAGCTGGCGGCGGGAACTGGCGAGTCTCGTTCAGCAGATTGGCCAATGCCTCGCTCATGCCAGCACTCCGCTTCGCTTCGTGCCGGCATGAGGCTCCAGCGCGCTGCGTTGGTGATTCGCTCGCTGCCGCTCGCTCATACGGTGACTCCTCGTAGCTCCGGGTGACCTGCGTCTCTCCCCGGCAGGTTAGTCCGGGCGGCCGGCCACGGCGACCGATCCCCTTCGCCCTCGTCGCCAAACGGACCATCTCACGCGCCGAGGTGCAAGGAGGGTCCCTGTCAACGCCTCCGGTAGAGCAAGGGCCCCTGTTGACACTGCAGGTCGTGGGGCGCGTCGCGTTGACGGCCACTCCTGCCCGGCCACTCCCGCCGGGTCGCTAGCGTGACGGGGTGACCGCCGACCCGCTCGCGCCGCTACTCGAACTCGCCGACATCGCCGACGCCGTGGAGCGTGCCCGCACCCGATTCGACCAGACGCTCGGCCACCGTGCGCTGCGCCGCCACGGCGGCCCCGTGGTGGCCGAGGTGGGCCTGCGCTCCGCGGTGGCCAGCGCCGCACTGGAGGGCCGCGCCCACGAGCGGGAGGCAGTCCGCGACGGCACCGTCACCGAACCGGTGCTCCAGGGTGCGCTGCGGGTGGCCGGGGCACTTTCCAGGCTGAGCGAGCTCTGGCCCAAGGCTCCCCGACAGGCACTGGCGAAACTCCACGTGCTCGCCGCCCGCGACGTCGTCGCCGAGGCCGACCTGGGCCGCCCGGTCGACGACCCGGCGGTCGCCGCCCGGCTGGACGGGCTGGCCGGGCTGGTGGCCGGCGGCACCCGGGTACCCCCGCTGGTGCTGGCCGCCGTCGTACACGGGGAACTGCTGAACCTGCGTCCGTTCGCCGGCCCCTCCGGCGTGGTCGCCCGCGGCGCGGCCCGCCTGGTGCTGCTCTCCACCGGCTTCGACCCGCGCGGACTGCTCGCCGTCGACGTCGGCCACCGTGAACGCGAACCGGAGTACGTGGGTGCGGCCGGAGCCTTCGCCACCGGCACCCCCGACGGCCTACGATCCTGGCTGCGCCACTACATGTCGGCGATCGAGGCGGGCGCCGACCAGCTCACCGCGATCGGTGACGAGGTGCTGGCGACCACCTGAGCCCGGCATCAGGCCGGCGAGGTGCTGGCGCGGGTGCGACGGTGCCGGCCGTACCAGGCGATGCCGATGGCCACCCCGACACCCACGCCGAGCGCGGCCGCGGCGACCGGCACGGCGGGCCGCTCCCGCAGCCGCCGACCCAGCGGGATCGGATGCCGGAACTCCAGCACAGGCCAGGCGTTCTCCACCGCCAGCCGGCGCAGCTGCCGGTCAGGATTGACCACCGTCGGGTGCCCCACGCATTCCAGCAACGGCCGATCACTGTACGAGTCGGAGTAGGCGTACGAGTCGGCAAGGTCGTACCCGCGCTCGGTGGCGAGCTCACCTACCCCCGCCACCTTGCTCGGGCCGGCCGCGTAGAACTCGACCTCGCCGCTGTACCGGCCGTCGACCACGCCCATCCGGGTGGCGATCACGTCGGTCACCCCGAGCAGCACACCGATGGGACGCACCATCTCCTCACCCGAGGCGGAGACCAGCACCACGTCCCGGCCGGCGGCCTGGTGCTCCTCGATGAGGGCAGCCGCCTCGGCGTACACGTAGGGGTTGATCAGCTCATGTAGCGTCTCCGCGACGATCTGGCGGACCTGTTCAACCGGCCACCCCTTGCAGAGCGTGGCAAGGTAGTCGCGGGTCCGCGCCATGGTCTGCTCGTCGGTGCCGCCCAGCCGGAACATCAGCTGGGCGTACGCAGATTTGACCACGTCACGCCGGGTGATCAGGCCGTCCCGGTAGAACGGCCTGCCGAACGCCAGAGCGCTCGACTTGGCGATGACAGTCTTGTCCAGATCGAAGAAAGCGGCACTTCGGCCCACGGCGCGAAAGTCTAGCCCGATGGTCTATGGTCGGCGGGTACCCGGGTGCCGAAGAGTGCTCGGACCTGCGGGCCGACCATCAGCTACGCCTGCGAATAGTGACCACGGTCACACTCTGCGGACTCGATTTCGCAGGGAGTGGAGGTTACACCACTCGACGTACACAGGTCCGCTCAGGCAGACTTGCTTACAGGGCGAGTTTTCACGACTCGTACAACTGGCAGACCCTCGGCGGTCGCACCCCCCGTGACCGCTGAGTGGGTTCGGCTCGACCCCCCCGGAGCCGAACCTCCGACGGCCCCCGTCTCCCCCCGACGGGGGTCGTCCCTTTCCCGGTTCCGTTCCGGGCCAGGTGAAGGTGCCCCTCCCAGGTGGGCCGGGCCGGGCGACAGGCGGAAAGTCAGCGAACATCAGCCGCACCCGGTCGGCGTAGTCGTCGGGCGTGTGCGTGTACCGGTCCAGCGTCGTCGATGCCTTCTCGTGCCCCACCGCCCGCCGCACCACGTTGACCGGCACGCCGTCGGTCATCAGCCACGTGATGTACGAGTGCCGGAGGTCGTGGAACCGCAGCCCGCCGACCGCCGAGGCCGCCACGTGCGCCGCCGCCTCCGTGGCGAACTCCGCCCGCTGCTCCCGGCTGTCCCGATCCGGCCACACCGTCAGCCACCGGCCCGCCGCCACCTCGGCGACCCGGCCGAGCAGCCCGGCCCGTACCAGCGATGGCAGCCACACCCGCCGCCGGAAGTTCGACCGCCGCTGCGGCCCGCCGTCCCGGTCGGCGAAGACCAACGCCCGGCCGCCTGGCGATGCGCCGGTTCCCCGCCGTGAAGAGCCAGTGCGCACTACCAACGGAGACGGGCGAGTCACGTCGCGGATTGCTGGCTGGATGTGCCGTTGAGTCGCCGGCTGGATTGACGCAGCCGGGTCAGGACAGGGTGTAGCACCTATGAACACTGCATGAATCACCGCAGCTTATGGGTTGTCTGCATGACAGAACAAGTCAGCTCAGCCGCACAACAAACTGCCGAAACACTCTCTGTAGGATCAAGGCGGCCCGCAAGCGTGCCGCGCCGGCCGGCCACGCTTACGGGACGACCAGGAACCCTGAAGACCCGGGGCTTCGCCCCGAACCCCGGCCCTCCTCAGAGATCAGCGGCGCGGATTTCCTCGTCGGGCACCACAAGGCCCACCAGCCTCCCCGGACGGGGCCAAGGTTGTTCGAACGTAGGCGCTCCACCTTGTCCCCGTCCGGAGAGGCTGGACGGTCTGGCAACTGCCCGACGAGGAGATCCGTGACGGACAGCGTTAGTTGTCACTTTGCGGCGTTGTTTGTCCCGCTAGGCAGCAGTAGCCCATGGGATGCCGAGTCACTGCAGGTGGAACCGTTCGTCGATGGCGAGGGCCGCCAGCTGCGGCACAGAGAACGGCAGGGTCGCTAGCCCTGGCCGCCGGCCATCGCCGAGCTCCATGTCCTGCGCGACGAAGACCACCACACCGTCCGGGTGCCGGTACGCCGCCCACTGGTCGAACCGGTCGTCGCTGCCAGGACGAATTACCACGCCGACCTGTGTCGTTCCGACAGTCACCACCTCGCACTCGCCCTGCATGCCCCAGAACTGCTGGGCCAGCGGGCACGGTTCGGCCGGTAGCTGACTGCCTGAGGTGTGCACCTCGACGAGTAAGCGCCCGGTCCGTTCCCCTTGCGCCAGGGCGGCCCAGGACATGTAACTCCACACGTCGACGCCGTTCACATTGTCCTCGAATTGGGCCTGGTAGGCCCGCAGTTGGTTTTGGTCAGCGGGCTGGTTCGCCGGGTCCTCGGGCGCGGTGTAGCCGGCGGGCACGACGGAGACGATCTCGTCGAGCAGCCGAATTCCCTGGTCGTGCCGGGAACCCGCCCGCGCGGTCCGGTCCTCCTGCGGGCGGCCGTCCGGTCCGGTGGGCCACGGCTGCGCGGTGTCCTTGGCCGACGGGTGCGGGACGGCCTGCGGCCCCGGACCCGCCGGGCTGAAGCCGCCAGCGCCCGGCGTGGCGACTGCCGCGACGCCGGCGACCGCCAGTACCACGGCCGCGGATCCGGCGCAGGCCCAAGCGGTACGGCGGCGGGTACGCGCCCGCCGAGCGGCGCCCAGCGTGGTGGCCGTGCTCAGCGGTGACGGCGGGGTGACGGCCGCCATCTCGCTGCGCAGCGCCTCACGCAACTCATTTCCGTTCATCGCTCCCCCTTCTCGATACCGCTGTGCATGGGCTGCAGGAGGCCGTGCAGCGTGTCCAGCCCGCGGGCCGCCTGGCTCTTGACCGTCCCAGTCGAGCACCTCAGCAGTGCCGCCGCCTCCTCGACCGACAGGTCCTCCCAGTAACGAAGAACCAGGACGGCCCGCTGGCGCGGTGGTACGGCGGCAAGTGCCTGGAGCATCACCAGCCGGCTTTCCGGCGAGTCAGGCGGTGCAGACTGCTCGGCATCGTCCCCGCCGACCCGCTCCCGCCGCCACCAGCCGCGGCGCCGCTCATAGAGGAAGGTCCGGACCAGGATCTGGCGCACGTAGGCGTCGAGCACCTCGTGCCGGGCGATCCGGTTCCAGGCCAGGTAGAGCTTTACGAACGCGGTCTGGACCAGGTCCTCTGCCCGGTGCCAGTCGCCGCACAGCAGGTACGCGGTGCCACGCATCGCGTCCGACCTCGCAGCGAAGTACTCCGCGAACGCCGCGTCGCGATCACCCATGCAAACCTCCGATGCCCGATTCGAGATAGTCACGCTCGGTCCGGCTCCGCGCGTTGCTCCTCGGCGCGAAATATTCGTGGGGCCCCACTCTCACCGGGCTATCGAAACGGATCGGGCCGATACGCGACGACCTGACGACGTCCGAACGGCAGGGCCGGCGAGCGCGCAGCCCAGCCCGGGCCATCCATGGGCCAGTAGCCATAGGCCCAACGGTCACGAGCGGGCACGAGACGCAACCGAGCCACCCACCGGGGCAGCGTTTCGGGCATCACGACCGGTTGAGCGCGCCCTTCCGAACTTCGGGTTCGACGGCCAGGATCAGAGCGCGTACCAGCGCTGCAAGGAAGGCATGGACCCGCCAGTCGTCGAAGGCTTCGATGCCGTCGACCAGGTCGACGTCAACCTTTATGCGTTGCTCGTCGGTCATGCGACAACCGGCGCCATGAAAGGAGTAGTCGATGCCCGTGGTCGACCGTCCTTCGCGAGGCAGTACCCGAGTTGACCTCACCGCCGTCAGTAGATCGGACAAGCCGGTCAGCTCCGGATAGGCCGCGAAGAGGCGGTCGCGGATCCGCTCGAGGGCTGCCCCCGTAAGACCTCACGGCATCCACCGCCAACTGTTCACGCTCGTCCACGTCATCACTATGGGCGGTCGCTAAGGCGATTTAGTACAGCCGTCCGTACAGCCAAGGCGGGCGACCTTTGACCCTTCGAAGCGGACGCGGGGCGACGAGACGAGCAGGTCAGCTGTGGTAGTCGACGCCAACCGACAGCAGTCTAGATCTTCGCAAGGCATGGGTTCAGTTGCACAGGCGCTCGCGGACTGCCCTGCGGGCGGCCTCCTGCCGTCTTCGGGCGCCCGCAGCGCGTCATTGAAAATCAGCGGATCGTCAGCGAACGCCGTACCGCAGTACACACTCGATCATGTTCGACGGCACGACCGGTGCGTCTGACCACGCGGTACGGCGCTCGATCAGGGCACTTTCCCCCGACTGAGGTCGTCCCTTTCTCAGACTTCGCTCCATCACAGGTCACAGTCCTCCCCGATCTCGTCGGCAGCCCATCCAACGAGGCTCTTCACCGTCAGAGGCAGCGAAAGCATCGAAGGCCGCCATCGTGCCGTAGCCGTCCGGGTCGGATGTAGCGGTCGGGGCGTCGGGGTTGACGGTGAGGCAGGCGAGTCTTCCTGACGGAGGGCCTGTCTAGCGGATCACGGCCCGAGCGGGGGTGCGGGTCGGCTCGAAGCAGACCAGCGCCCTGCCCCGTCCGTCGGTCACGACCCAGGGGTGGCCGACGAAGGTGTGCTGCCGGTGCGAAGCGTCTGGTCGCAGCACCGCGTACTGCCTGCGCTGGCCGCGGTGGTCCAGCCAGTAGATGATCACAGACCGCGATCTGAGGTTGACGAACTCGACGCTAGTCTCGGCGCCACCACCCACCGAGCGGAGGCCGCGCTCCCGCCATGCGGGTTGCGGCGTCAGGTCCCTTGGCTCGGGTGGGCGAGTGCTCTGGGGCGGAGTCGCCGCTCGGGTGGGTGGATTCGGGCTGACGCTGGGCGGGCCGGGGTGCCGCGTGGCCTTTCGGGTGGCCGTGGATCCTGCCGCCGTCGTCCGGCTGGGTGCCACCGGACGGGAGGACGAGGCTCCGGCGACGGACGACGAGGCGGTTGGTGCGGACGGTGACACCGGCACGTCACGGGATGACCGCACTTCCGACGCCGGGGTGACCCGTCCGCCCGGCGGCTGCGGGGCGGCGGCCGACGGCGGCTCGGCCGTCGGCCAGAGCGCGGCGACCATGAGACCGACGACCGCGCTGGCGGTGCCCACCAGCAGGAGCAGGTGACCCCGACGGGCGGTGCCGGGCTGGGTGGGCTCGACAGGGGTGAGGTCGGCCTCTTGCGCAGCCGGCGCAGCCGGCGTGGGCGGCGGCTCGCTGGCCCGAAGGAGCGGTGTCGTCGCGGGGGCTGGGAGCGCCGGCGGTACCGGCGGCTGGCTGTAGGAGCGTGGATCGAACAGCCACGGCCCGATCCGGAGGCTCGGCTCGGTGTTGGCGTCGTCGTGATCTGGGGGCTGCCTCATGACCTCGATCCGTCGAGGAGTGCCGTTCCGCCGACGGCACAGGACGTTGATTATGCGTGGTCCGCGTCACTTCCCGCCATGGTTGACGGGGGACGAATGTATGCGGTCTGCGGCCGATCGGCATAGCAGATCAACGAGCGTCGTGGGTGTTGTCCACAGAGGGCCTGTTTGTCCACAGGACGTTTCGTCGGGGCTTCGTCGGGGGCGCCGCCGGGGGCAGGGTTCGAGCAGCGAACCCGCGCCGTCCACATGGAGGCCACGATGCCAGCACGTACCGCTGTCCCGTCACGCCGGAACCCTCCGCTGGTCGTTACCTCGGACGCCGACCTGCTCGACGACTTGCTCCGGCTTGCCGCTGCCGGCGGTGTCGAGGTGGAGGTGGCCGCCGATCCGGCAGCCGCCCGGACCCGCTGGCAACCCGCCCCGCTGGTCCTCGTCGGGACCGACCAGGCCCAGCCGTGCCTACGGGCGCGGCTGCCGCGCCGCCCCCGGTTGGTCCTGGTGGGCCTGGCTGGCGGAGTCGAGTCCGGCTGGCAGGTGGCCGACCTGCTCGGTGCCGAACACCTCGCCGTGCTGCCGGCCGCCGAGCCGTGGCTGGTCGACCGGTTCGCCGAGTGCGGGACCGAGGGCCCACCCACAGCGGGGGCGCGGATTGTCGGCGTGGTCGGCGGACGGGGCGGCGCAGGTGCCAGCATCCTGGCCGGCGGTCTCGCGGTCTGCGCCGCCCGGGCGCGGCTGCGGACGCTGCTGATCGACGCCGACCCGCTCGGCGGCGGCCTCGACCTGGTGCTCGGCTGGGAGCAGTTGGAGGGGCTGCGCTGGCCGGCACTGACCGCAACTGACGGGCGGGTCGACGCCCCGGCCCTGGTACGCGCGCTGCCCAGCCGCGGTGACCTGGTGGTGCTCTCCTGGGATCGCGGCGATCTGATCAATGTGCCGGCCGAAGCGATGGCGGCCACCCTGGACGCTGCCCGTCGAGGCCGGGACTTCGTGGTCGTCGACCTGCCCCGGCAACTCGACGACGCGGCCGTGACGGCTCTCCAGGCGGCCGATCGAGCGTTTGTGGTGGTGCCCGCCGAACTGCGGGCTACCGCCGCCGCGGCCCGGGTGGTCGCGGCCGCCGCCCCACACTGTCACGACCTGTCGGTCATCGTCCGGGGCCCGGCACCCGGCCACCTCCGTGCCGCGGAGGTAGCCCGAGCGCTCGGCCTGCCGCTGGCCGGCACCCTGCGGCCGGAACCGGGAATCTGCCGCGGTCTCGAACGGGGTGAGGCACCGGCCGCCGGTGGCCGGGGCTCGCTGGCCGGGCTCTGCCAGCGGATAGTCACCGACCTCACAGGGCGGCCCGCAGCGGGTGTGGCGTGACCGGGGAGAACCTCGCGGCCCGCGTCCGGCAGCGGATCGCCGCCGGCACCACGCCGGTCACCCCGGCCGCAATCGTCTCCGCGGTACGCGCCGAGCCCGATGCCGCCGTACTCGGTGACAACGCCCTGCTGCGGATCGCCGATCAGGTACGCGACGACCTGGTAGGCGCCGGCCCGTTGGCGCCGCTGCTGGCCGATCCCGAGGTTACGGACGTACTCGTCAACGGGGCCCGGGTGTGGGTCGACCGTGGGCAGGGGCTGCACCAGGTCGCGGTGCCGGTGGGCACAGCGGAGGACGTACGCCGGCTCGCGCAGCGGCTCGCCGCCGGGGCCGGCCGCAGACTGGACGACGGTTCGCCGTGCGCGGACGCGCGGCTGGCTGACGGTACGCGACTACACGCGGTGCTGTCGCCGGTTGCGACCGACGGTCCGTACCTGTCGCTGCGCACCTTCCGGCAGCGACCTTTCACTCTGGACGAGCTGGTCACGCAGGGTGCCGTGGCCCGTCCGGTGGCGCCGGTGCTCGCCGCAGTGGTGGCGGCCCGGCTCGCCTACCTGGTTATCGGCGGTACGGGTTCGGGCAAGACGACTCTGTTGAACACGCTGCTCGGGTTGGTGCCCGCCACCGAGCGGATCGTGCTGGTCGAGGACGCGGCCGAGGTGCGGCCGGTGCACCCGCACGTGGTCGGGTTGCAGGCCCGCACCGCCAATGTGGAGGGTACGGGTGCCGTCGGCCTGAGTGAACTGGTTCGGCAGGCGTTGCGGATGCGGCCGGATCGGCTGGTGGTCGGCGAGTGCCGGGGCGGGGAGGTGGTCGACCTTCTCTCGGCCCTCAACACGGGTCACGACGGCGGTGCCGGGACGATGCACGCCAACACCCCGTCGGACGTACCCGCCCGTCTGGAGGCGCTCGGCCTACTGGGTGGGCTACCACGCCTGGCCCTGCACGCTCAGGTGGCTGCCGCGCTTCAGGTGGTGTTCCAGATTCGTCGCACGCCGCAGGGACGCATGCTGGAGTCGATCTGCCTGCTGCTGCCCGAGGGGCCCGACCGGCTGGTCACCGCTGTTCCCGCCTGGATCCGGGGTCGTGGGCTCGGGCTCGCGGCCCGTGCTCTCGGCACTCTGATCCGGAGCCGCGACGTCCCGGTGCCACCGATCCTGTGTGAGCCCTGGCCCGGATCGGCAGCGCGCAGCGGGATGCCGACATGAGCGTCGTGTATTGGCTCGTGGCTCTGGCGCTGCTGGCTGTTGCAATGCGCCCTGTCCGGGCTCGCCTACTTCCGGGCAGGGGCGCGGCCGGCCGGGCGGAGGCCGACGATCCGTTGATCGACTGGGTCGTCGAGCTACGCGCGGCGGGCAGGCAGGTTGATGGCGACGGTCCCGGCGACCTGCGGCGGGGCCAGCGGTATCGCACGGGTGTGGAATGGCCGACAGCCACCGGCACACCTGGCCCGGCCGGTGTGGCCGGTGGGTCACTGCCGGCTCTGCCGAAGCCACCTGCCGTGTCCGGCCCGGCGGCGTCGGCCCTGCCGGGTGCGGCGCCCCTGCCGACCTTGCCTGCCGTGTCCCGTCCGCCGGGCTGGCGGAGCAGTCGAGGCCCGACCGGCGCCACCCTGCCCGGCGGTGCACCCCTGACGGGTTCAGCAACCGCGACCGGTCTGGGCTGGTGGGCGGCGAGACCACGGCGCACCCTGCTGCTCACCGCATTGTTCGGCGCGGGGATCGGTCTGCTCCTCGCTGGTCCGGTGGCGGCGTTTGCCCTGGCCGGATACGGCTCCCTCGGCGTGCGGGGGCTGCTCCGGCGCGCGACGGCGCTCCGGGTGGCGCGGGCCCGTCGCGAGCGGTTGGACCAACTGTGCGCCCTCGCGGCGGATCTTCGGGTCGGGCTGCCGGTGCCGGTGGCCGCGGAGGTGCTGAGGCTCGGTGGTGTGGCATCGAGCGTCGATTGCGCCCCGGGCCAGGCGGTCGCCGTAGCGATGGACGGCGACGGAGGTGGCGGGGCCGTCTCGGCCGGCGGCTCAGCGGGGGCGGCGATCCCTGTGGACCGCCCTGGGCGGCTGGCCCGGGCCGCGATACGTCTCGCCGACCGGACCGGTGCCCCGCTGGCCGAGTTGGTCGAGCGGATCGAGTCCGATGCGCGGTCGGCGGAGCGAGGGCTGGCCGCGGCGGCGGCCCAGGGCGCCGGGGCTCGGGCGACCGCCTGGCTGCTGGCCGCCCTACCGCTGGGCGGTATCGGTCTTGGCTACGGGATCGGGGTGGATCCCCTTCAGGTCCTGCTGCACACGCCGGTGGGTGGCGGCTGTGCGATCGCCGCGGTGATCCTCCAAGCGATCGGGTTGCTCTGGGCGGAGCGACTCGCGGCCGTCCCGGGCGGGGAGAACTGATGGCCTCGATGACCCTGGTCGTCGCCGGCTGCCTGGCCGGTGCCGCCTCGATCGTCGTGGTCGTGGTTGGTCGGCATCGGCCGCTGCGTCGGTTACGGCGGCTGTCGAGCGGTGCGTGGGCCGCCCGCCTTCCGGATAGTGGTGGCGACGCTCCTGCCCGCGTACCCGGCGGCCGGCGGCCCGACCTGGTCCGGATCGCCGCCGTGCTGACGGGGGCGGCGGTTGCGGTGCTGATCGAGGGCGCGCTCGGCCTGGGAGCGGCGCTGCCCACAATGCTCCTGCTCGACCGGCTACTGCGGAGGATCGAGCAGCCGGCCGTGCGGCGTCGGCGACTGCGTGCCGCAGCCGACCTTCCTCTCGCTGCCGACCTGCTGGGGGCAGCGCTGCGGGCAGGAGCGCCGGTGGAACGAGCGGTACTCGCGGTGGCCGATGCGCTCGGCGGCCCGCTGGCGGATCAGTTGGGCCGGGTAGGCCGGACCCTCCAACTCGGCGGCGGTCCGCAGGAGGCGTGGGCGCATCTGGCGACGGTGCCGGGAGCGGATCGCGTCGCCACCGCCGCGGTCCGCTCGGCGAGCAGCGGGGCGGCACTGGCGGGTGCCCTCGGCCGGCTTGCCGATGATCTTCGCGCTGACCGTGCCACCGCGCTGGAGGCGGCCGCCCGGCGTGCGGGCGTGCTGATCGTACTGCCGCTGGGCCTCTGCTTCCTGCCCGCCTTCATTCTCGCCGGCCTGGTGCCGGTGATCGTCGCCGTCCTCGGCGACGTGTTGTGAACCCATCGAGAAGGGACGAAACATGCGAAGAATTCTCGCCCGCCTTCGCGGGGACGCCGGGATGAACACCGCTGAGTACGCCGTCGGGACGCTCGCGGCGGTCGCCTTCGGGGGCGTCCTGCTGAAGGTGTTGACCTCCGACGGCGTGCAGTCCGCGTTGACTGCGGTCATCGACCGGGCACTGAATTGACCGGGCGCCGGCCGGCCGGTCGCGACCGGGGGTCCTTCACCGCCGAGCTGGCGGCCGGTCTGCCGGCGCTGGTGTTGCTCCTGCTCGCTGGGCTGACCGCGGTCAACGCCGTGAGCACCAAGGCAGCCTGCCTGGACGCGGCCCGGGAGGCGGCCCTCGCCGCCTCCCGGGGCGAGCAGGGTTCCGCGGCGGGCAGCCGGCAGGCCCCGGCGGGCGCGGAGGTGGTCGTTGACTCCGACGGTGAGCTAGTCCGGGCGACTGTCCGGGCTCCGGTCCGTGCGCTCGGCGCCAACCTTCCCGCGATCACTGTCGTGGCCACGGCCGTCGCGGCTGTCGAGCCGGGCCCACCGGAGCCGCGGCCATGACGGCCGTGGCGGGTGCCGCAGGCGTGGATCGTGGCGGGGGCGCAGCGGTCGGCGGCACAGCGGCCGACTCGGCTGTCCCGCCGGCTGGTGCCCGGCGGGCGGGTAGGCGTGACGAGCGCGGTGGGGCGACCGTCTGTCTGCTCGCGGTGGGCCTGCTGTTCGTCGTGGCCGGTTTCTTCGGTGCCGGGGTGGGCGCGGCCCGGGTGGCGCGTCAGCAGGCCCACGTCGCCGCCGACTTCGGTGCCCTGGCCGGCGCGGCCCGCGCGCTGGCGGACGAGCCGGCGGCCTGCGCCCGGGGGGCGGAGCTGGTCGCGGCGAACGGCGCCCGGCTGGTCTGGTGCCGGCTCGACGGGCTCGACGTGCTGGTCACCGCGGAGGTGATCGTGGACCCGCTGCCGGGGATGTCCCGGACTGCCCGGGCCACCAGTCGCGCCGGGCCGCTGCGTGGCTGACCGAGGCCGACGGGGCGGACGCCGCCATGCTGGCTCTTCCGTGTCACGGCAGCCGGGTCGACCAGCGGGCCGGCCCGCCGTGATCGG
This sequence comes from Micromonospora sp. LOL_024, assembly GCF_048060415.1. Taxonomy (NCBI): domain Bacteria; kingdom Bacillati; phylum Actinomycetota; class Actinomycetes; order Micromonosporales; family Micromonosporaceae; genus Micromonospora; species Micromonospora sp. LOL_024. The sequence continues at coordinate 73,187 of NZ_JBHMIS010000009.1, read as the reverse complement.
AGAGCCAGCCCGTCGAGAGCGGCGAGCCGGTGAACGCGGAGGTCGGCCGGGGTCAGCGGCCCTGGAGGGCGTCGAGGGCGACAGCCATGGCGATCACCAGTCTCCGGTCGATCTGCGGGTTCTGAATCTCGACGACGTAGCGGTCACGCAGGCCCCACTTCTTGACCACGGTGAAGATGGGCTGGCCGTCCGCGACGAAGTCGAAGTGGTACGGCAGCCAGGACAGCGACTCGACGAACCGGCGTACCAGCGCCACCGGCATGCTGCGCTCCTGGCCGGTGACGTTGGGCAGGCCGGGCTGCTCGACGTGCCAGGTCGAGCGGAGAAGCGACTGCGCGAAGTCCTTGCGGAACAGTCCGACCGGATTGCCGGCGTGGTCGGTGACGTCGTACGTGGCGCCGAGGTCGAGGCGCTGGCGGGCCTTGAAGCCGAGCAGGGGCTGCTGCTTGGTGTCGTCGGTGTAGATCGTCACCTGCTCCTTGAAGGCGAGTCGCTTCTGCTGGGCGAAGGCCAGCAGCCCACCCTCGGAGCCGTCCGGTGCGACCCTGTGGACCTCGTACTGGTTGACCATGAACCGCACCCGCTGGCGGATGTGGAACTGCTGCTGCGTCTGCAAGCTGTCGAGCTGCATGAGAACTCCTCAGATGTGGTGCGCCGGAGTGTCGCACAGCCCGGCAACCGCCTGTCCGCAGGACCGGTCCGGTCCGGATCGGGCCGGGTGGCGGGCCGCCGGGCTCGCCGTCAGCGGGTGCCGTCGGTGGCAGCCCGGTGAGTCCAGGTGGTGAGCAGTTGGTGGATCGTGCGGAGCCGCTCGTTGATCTGATCCAGTCGTTCGGCCTGCGCCAGGGTGGCGAGCGCCGTACCCAGCGCGATCTGCTGATCGATGTCGAGCTTCTCCTGATCGATGGTGTAGAGCAGGTCGACGGTCTCGGCGATGGTGTCGGCCACGGCCCCTCCTCCATGTGCGGGCGAGACGGCAAACGCAAGCACGGCGCTCGATGGAAGCGTTCCCAAACTCTTGCCCGGAAGACGCCGACTTCATGCCTGCCCGGCCACCCCGGCCTGCCCTTGTCCCTCCGGCAGATTGGACAGCACCACGTCGAGTACCCGGATCGCGCCGGACTTGGACAGCGGGTTGTTGCCGTTGCCGCACTTGGGCGACTGCACGCAGGACGGGCAGCCGGCCTCGCAGCAGCACTCGGCGACCGCGACACGGGTGGCTCGCAGCCAGGCGGCGGCCATGCCGTACGCCCGCTCCGCGAAGCCCGCACCCCCGGGGTGGCCGTCGTAGACGAAGACGGTCGGTGCCTCGGTGTCCGGATGCACCGCCGTGGACAGCCCGCCGATGTCCCACCGGTCGCTGGTGGCCACCAGCGGCAGCAGCCCGATCGCCGCGTGCTCGGCGGCGTGCAGCGCCCCCGGCACGTCGGCCGGATCCACGCCGGCGGTGGCCAGCGACTGCGGTGAGATGGTGAACCAGACCGCGACGGTGCGCAGCTCGCGCGCGGGCAGGTCCAGCGGGCGGGTGTCGATCACCTCGCCGGTGGCGATCCGCCGCCGCTGGTACGACACCACCTGGCTGGTCACGTCCACCTCGCCGAGGAACATCCCGACCGGGCCGGCGTCGACATACGAGCGCACCGACACCACCGACAGTGAGGTGACGTCCCGGGCGTGGGTGGACCAGTCCGGCTCCTGCGGGTGCACCAGCGCGCATCCGTCGGCGAGGTCGAGGGAGTCGACCACGTACGACACGCCCTGGTGCAGGTAGACCGCGCCGGCATGCAGCAGGAAGTGCGACGAGCCTCCGTCGACCGTGCCGAGCAGCCGACCGGTCGCCGCCTCCACCACACAGACCGGGGCTCCGCCCGCGCCGCGCAGGTCCACCTCGGGCCGTTCCCGATGCCGCCAGTACCAGCCGGTCGGCCGCTGCCGCAGCGCACCCGCCTGGACCAACGCCTCGACGGCCTCCTTCGCGCCGGCACCGAAGAGCTCCAGATCGGCGGTGGTCAGTGGCGCCTCGGCCGCCGCGCAGGCCAACTGCGGGCCGAGGACGTACCCGTTGGCCGGGTCGAGCACGGTCGCCTCCACCGGCGCGCCGAACACCGCCTCCGGGTGGTGCACCAGATAGGTGTCCAGCGGGTCGTCCCGGGCCACCAGCACCGCCAGCGCCTCCCGGCCGGCCCGGCCGGCCCGTCCGGCCTGCTGCCACAGTGACGCCCGGGTACCCGGATAGCCGCAGATCAGCACCGCGTCCAGGCCGATCAGGTCGACCCCCAGCTCCAGAGCGTTGGTGGAGGCCAACCCGAGCAGGTCGCCGTGCAGCAGTGCCCGCTCCAACTCGCGGCGCTCCTCGCGCAGGTAGCCGGCCCGGTACGCGGCGACCCGGCCACCGAGCCCGGGTACCGCCTCGTCGAGACTGCGCCGGGCGCTGGTCGCCACCACCTCGGCGCCCCGGCGGGACCGGACGAAGGCCAGCGTGCGTACCCCGGCGGCGACGGTGTCGGCGAGCAGGTCGGCGGTCTCGCGCAGCGCCGACCGGCGGACCTGGGTGACATCGGGCTCGGCGATCGGCCCGTCCACGGGCCCGCATTCTGGTGCCGCGGCGGACCGGTCCGGGGCAAGCAGCGGCGGCTCCCAGAGCGCGAAGGTCACCCCGGCCCGCGGTGAGGTGTCCTCGGTGATGGCTGCCACCGGCAGGCCGGTCAGCCGGCCGGCCGCCGCGGCCGGATCGCCCGACGTCGCGGAGGCCAGCACGAACGTCGGGCCGTCGGCGCGCCCGTAGCGGGCGCACTGGCGTCGCAGCCGGCGCAGCACGTGGGCGACGTGCGAACCGAACACGCCCCGGTAGACGTGGCACTCGTCGACGACCACGTACACCAGCCGGCGCAGGAACCCCGACCACTGGGCATGGCCGGGTAGGACGCCGTGGTGCAGCATGTCCGGGTTGGTGAGGACGAACCGGGCGTGCCGCCGGATCCACTCCCGTTCGGCGCGCGGCGTGTCGCCGTCGTAGCAGGCCGGCCGTACGCCCTCGACCTCGAGCGCGGCGACGGCGCGTAGCTGGTCGGCGGCGAGTGCCTTGGTCGGTGCCAGGTAGAGCACCGTGGCGCGGGGGTCGGCGAGCAGCGTGGCCAGGGCGGGCAGCTGGTAGGCCAGCGACTTGCCGGACGCGGTGCCGGTGGCCACCACCACGTGCCGGCGGTGGTACGCCAGGCCGGCCGCCTCGACCTGGTGCCGCCACGGCGAGGCCACCCCGCGCCGGCGGTACGCCAGCCGTAGCTCCTCCGGTGCCCAGTCCGGCCACCGCGCCGGCAACCCGTCGCGGGGTGGTACCCGTTCGACGTGTGTGACCGGATCGGTGCCGTGTCGCTGGCGCAGCCGGCGCAGCAGGTCTCCCGGCGCTGTGGCCGGCGGGCCGGCGCGGGCGGTGCCCGGTGCTCGCTCCGGGCCGCTGCCGGCGGATACGGTGGCTGCCGAGGTCACGTCCTGCACTCTCGCACTGGTGTTCGGGAATGGGAAATCGGCGTGCCGGATACGGGTGGACCTGCCCAGGTGAGTCGTCCGCCGGTCCTTCGGGTAGTGGTTAGATGCCAACAGAGTTTACGGCTGTCCGAGGGAGGACCGATGGAGCTGTCGCTGGCGACCCGCACCGTGGGGGAGCACACGGTGCTCGAGGTCGGCGGTGAGGTGGACGTATACACCGCCCCCCGGCTGCGCGAGCGGCTCCTCGAACTGATCGACGGCGGGGTCCGGCACGTGGTGGTCGACCTCGGCCGGGTGGATTTCCTCGACTCCACCGGGCTGGGTGTCCTGGTCGGCGCTCTCAAGAGGTTGCGTACCGCCGACGGCACTTTCGCCCTGGTGTGCGACAAGGAGCCACTGCTCAAGATCTTCCGGATCACGGCACTGGACCAGGTGTTCCCGCTGCACAGGACGGTCGAAGCGGCGACCGGTACCGGCAAGTGATGGCCACGGTCCGGCTCTCCTTCTCTCCCGCGCCGGTGCACGTGCGGACCGCCCGCCTGGTCGGTGTCGCGGTGGCCCGACGTGCGGGCGTCCGCGAGGACCTGCTCGACGAGGTGCGGCTGGCCATCGGTGAGGCGTGCACCCGGGCGGTCGCGTTGCACCGTCAGTACGGCCTCTCCGAGTCGGTGCTGGTGGAGATGTCCGACTCCGGGGCGTACTCGGTGCGGGTGGTGGACCGGGCCCCGATCGAGGCGGGTATCGGACTTGCCGCGCTCGACGCCGACCAGTTGGCCAACGAGTCGTTGGACGAGGACGACCTGACCACCGGTGTCGGCTTCGCCCTGCTCGCTGGATTCGTCGAGGACCTTCAGGTCCGGCCGGTCGACGACGGCATCGGCACCGAGGTGCGGATGATCTGGCCGGTCGCGCACTGACCGCGGTCACGCACTGACCGCGTGTCATGTGTCCGTTCCTATATCAGATTTCGATTCGTAACACAGCGACGGAGATCATCGAGACATCCCGCCCCCTCGGTGTGACCTCCAACACTGCGGACGGCTACAGTACCCGGGTTGTCAGCAAGTGATCCACCAGCGCAGATAGGCGTTCGACGCCGGTCTGCCGGAGTCGGTCGGCGCGCTTGCTAATTCGCATCCAGGCGCCGGTCGGTGCGTCTCCATCGGCCGGCGCATTGTTCGGCACAGGAGGACACAGATGTCCGACAGCTTGGCCGCCGAAGGCGGCGGCGCCGCCGAGGTCGGCGCGCTCTCCCTCACCGGAGCCAATGTCACGTACGTCGTCATCGCCGCGGTGATCGCGCTGGTCGCGCTCGCCTTCGCCGCCGCGTTGACGAAGACCGTGCTGGCGGCCGGTAAGGGCACCACCAACATGCAGGAGATCTCCGGGGCCGTGCAGGAGGGCGCCTCGGCCTATCTTTTCCGACAGTTCCGCACCCTGGCGATCTTCGTGGTGATCGCCGTGGTGCTGCTGTTCCTGCTGCCGGTGCACAACACCGACGGCAGCGAGATCGCGGTGAAGATCGGCCGTTCGCTCTTCTTCGTGGTCGGCGCCCTGTTCAGCGCCTTCATCGGCGGCGCGGGCATGTGGCTGGCCACCCGGGCCAACCTGCGGGTGGCGGCCGCCGCACGGGAGCGCGAAGGTGGCCGGGAGACGGCCATGAAGATCGCCTTCCGGACGGGTGGCGTGGTCGGCTTCCTCACCGTCGGCCTCGGTCTCTTCGGTGCCGCGCTGGTCGTGCTGGTCTTCCGGGGTGACGCGCCGACGGTGCTGGAGGGCTTCGGTTTCGGTGCCGCGCTGCTGGCCATGTTCATGCGGGTCGGCGGCGGCATCTTCACCAAGGCCGCCGACGTGGGCGCCGACCTGGTCGGCAAGGTCGAGCAGGGCATCCCCGAGGACGACCCCCGTAACGCCGCGACCATCGCCGACAACGTGGGCGACAACGTCGGAGACTGTGCCGGCATGGCCGCCGACCTGTTCGAGTCGTACGCGGTCACCCTGGTCGCCGCGCTGATCCTGGGTCGGGCCGCGTTCGGCTCCGACGGTCTGGTGCTGCCGCTGATCATTTCCACGATCGGTGTGCTGGTCGCCATCATCGGCGTCTTCATCACCCGGCTGCGTCCCTCCGACCGCAACGGCCTGACCGCGATCAACCGGGCGTTCTACTTCTCCGCGCTGATCTCGGCGGTGCTGGTCGCGGTGGCCACGTTCGCCTACCTGCAGCCGTCGTGGGCGGCGCAGCTCGGCGACGACTGGCGGGAGACCCTCAACGTCAACGGCGGGGACCCGCTCTTCGGCCCGCGTGGCGTGGTCATCGGCGCGGTCGTCATCGGCATCGTGCTGGCCGCCGCCATCCAGGCGCTCACCGGCTACTTCACCGAAACCAACCGGCGCCCGGTGCAGGACATCGGCAAGAGTTCGCAGACCGGCGCGGCCACCGTCATCCTCGCCGGCATCAGCGTCGGCCTGGAGTCGGCGGTCTACTCGGCGCTGCTTATCGCCGCTGGTGTGTTCGGCGCGTTCCTGCTGGGTGGCGGCTCCATCACCCTTTCGCTGTTCGCCGTGGCGCTGGCCGGTATCGGTTTGCTCACCACGGTCGGCGTGATCGTCGCGATGGACACGTTCGGCCCGATCTCGGACAACGCCCAGGGCATAGCCGAGATGTCCGGCGACATCGACGAGCACGGCGCACGGACGCTCACCGAGTTGGACGCGGTGGGCAACACCACCAAGGCGATCACCAAGGGCATCGCGATCGCCACCGCGGTGCTGGCCGCGACCGCGCTGTTCGGCTCCTACACCGACACCCTGCGCAGCGCGTACGCGGATGCGGGTGTGGGCGACGTCAACGACATGATCCTCAACGCGTTGAACGTGTCGAACCCGCAGAACCTGGTCGGCCTGATCATCGGTGCGGCGGTGGTGTTCCTCTTCTCCGGCCTGGCCATCAACGCGGTCTCCCGCTCGGCGGGCGCCGTGGTGATGGAGGTCCGCCGGCAGTTCCGTGAGCTGCCCGGAATCATGGACCGCACCCAGCGGCCGGAGTACGGCAAGGTGGTGGACATCTGCACCCGGGACGCGCAGCGTGAGCTGCTGACCCCCGGCCTGCTGGCCATCCTGGCGCCGATCGCGGTCGGCTTCGGCCTCGGGCCCGGCGCGCTGGCGTCGTACCTGGCCGGTGCGATCGGGGCCGGCACGCTGATGGCGGTCTTCCTGGCCAACTCCGGCGGCGCCTGGGACAACGCCAAGAAGATGGTCGAGGACGGCGCGCACGGCGGCAAGGGCTCCGAGGCGCACTCCGCGACCGTCATCGGCGACACCGTCGGTGACCCGTTCAAGGACACCGCCGGCCCGGCGATCAACCCGCTGCTGAAGGTGATGAACCTGGTCGCGCTGCTGATCGCGCCGGCAGTGGTGGCCTGGAGCGTGGGCGACGAGCGCAACGTCGGCCTGCGGATCACCATCGCGGTGGTGGCGACGGCGATCATCGTCGCGTCGGTGGTGTTCAGCAAGCGCAAGGGCATCGCGATGGATGACGACACCGACAGTGGTGCCGGCACCGTGGACCCTCGTCCGGAGTCGATCAAAGCCTGATCGGCATGGAACCTCCGGTCCCCGGTCGGCAACCGCCGACCGGGGACCGGTCGCCCGTCCGGACCGGTACGCCTGACCGGTGCCCAGCCGCGCCTGACGCCGTACCCTGCAACGCATGCGTACGTGCCGGGCGGCAGCCGCCGGAAAGCTCACGGTGGTCCTGGCCACGCTGGTCCTGCTGGCCGCCGGATGCGGGTCAAACGGTCCCAGCCCACGGGCCTGGGCCGCCTCGGTGTGCTCGGCGCTGAACCCCTGGCGGGCCGAGATCAGCAAGTTGACCAGCAGCACGCACCAGCAGATGACCGCGCAGACCACCCCCGCTCAGGCCAAGGAGAACCTGGTTCGGCTCTTCGGCGGGGCCGAGCAGGCAAGCGAGACCGCCCGGAAAAAGGTGGAGCAGGCGGGGGTGCCCCAGGCCGAGCACGGTGCCGAGGTCTCCGCCGGTTTCCGGTCCTCGCTCGCATCGATGCGGGACGCCTACGGCCGGGCCCGGTCCGCCATCGACGGCCTGGCCACCGGCGAGGCCACCGCCTTCTACGACGGCGTGCGGAGCACCGTGGGGACCCTCCAGCAGGAGTACGACGCGAGCGCGCTGGACACCAGCCGGCTGGACTCTGAGGAACTCAAGCGCGCCTTCGACGAGGTACCTGAATGCCGTTGAGCGGTTCCGGGGAGATGCCGGCGGCGCAGTCGCTGCCGGTGGCTTTCCCGACGCCCGACCCGCCCCCGCCGGCAGCACGCCGGCGAGGACCCGGCGGTCGACGGGCCACCGCGAGTGCCGGCACCGGGGAGCTGGGCGCCGATCCGCCGGCCGGCGACGACGCTCCGGAACCGGTCACGGGGCAGCCGGCCGGCGCCGACCGGCAACTGGTCTTCTTCGGTGCCGAGACCGGCGAACCCTCGGTTGTCGATCTCGCCGGGTTGCTCGCCGGACCGGGCGAGGTGCAGCGGATGGGCGGTACCGCCCGGCTTTCGGTGGTGGTGGACGCCGCGTGGCGGGTACACGTGCTTGTCGGCGAGCTGGCCCAGCGGGGTGTCCGGGCCAGCTGGGCGGCCACCGAGGACCACCGGTACGCGATCCGCACGGCGTACACCCGGACGATCGTGCCGCTCGCGGCGGCCTGGCTGCGCGGCCCGACGCAGCACCCGCCGCCCGGGTTCCAGCTCGACGGCCGGCGGTTGCGCCTCTGGCTCGTCGCGGCCGGGGTGGCCGAACCACCGGACTTCCTGCTCCGGCTGGGTGGCTCCGATGCGCAGCGGTGGTCGGTGGTCGGTGCCGCCCTGGCCCGGGCGGGTTTGGCCGGTGATCTGGTCGAGCCGGGTCCGGGCGGCGCCACTTACCTGATCAGGGGACGCCGGCGCACGCTGCGGTTGGCTGAGTTGGTCGGCGAGCGGCCGGCTGCGGCCCCGATGGCCGCCTGGCCGAGCCGCGGGTGAGGTCGGGCCGATGGCTTCCGGCTGTCTGATCTTGGACATCTCGGGTGTCGGGGAACACAGGGCGGATCGGCAGGCTGCTACCTCCACCGAGGGGCTGCGATGGTTACAGCGGCCGCTCGACGCCCTACCCAGGGTGTACGGTGACGCCGGTCGACGTGACCATCAGATCGTCCTGGGCAGATTGCCGCCCGCGAAACCTGAAACACGGACGGCGCGTTACGTTGGACATCCGGACCGCCGGGTACCGGTGGGTGGAGTCCGCCCGGAGCCGGCCAGGCGCGGCCATCTAGTCAGGAATGAGGTCGAAGCAGACGTGCCGAGCAACGCTGGAACCACCCGTCTGGTCATCGTCGAGTCTCCGGCGAAGGCCAAGACGATCTCGGGCTACCTCGGCCCGGGGTACGTCGTGGAGGCCAGCTTCGGGCACGTCCGCGACCTGCCGCGTAACGCCGCCGACGTGCCGGCGAAGTACAAGGGCGAGGCATGGGCCCGGCTCGGGGTCGACGTCGACAACGGATTCCACGCCCTCTACGTCGTCTCCGCCGACCGCAAGCAGCAGATCAGCAAGCTGACCAAGCTGGCCAAGGAGGTCGACGAGATCTTCCTCGCCACGGACGAGGACCGTGAGGGCGAGGCGATCGCCTGGCACCTGGTGGAGACGCTCAAGCCGAAGGTGCCGGTCCGGCGGATGGTCTTCCACGAGATCACCAAACCGGCAATCGAGGCGGCGGTGGCCAACCCGCGCGAGATCGACCGAGACCTGGTCGACGCCCAGGAGGCGCGGCGCATCCTCGACCGGCTCTACGGCTACGAGGTCTCCCCGGTGCTGTGGAAGAAGGTCATGCCGAGGCTGTCGGCGGGCCGGGTGCAGTCCGTGGCGACCCGGATCGTGGTCGAGCGGGAGCGGCAGCGGATGGCATTCCGAACCGCCGAGTACTGGGACATCCTCGCCACGCTCGCCGTGACCAACCCGGGCGAAGGGCCACGCAACTTCAACGCCACCCTGGTCGCGTTGAACGGTGACCGGATCGCCACCGGCAAGGACTTCGAGCCGACCACCGGTCGCGTTCGGGCCGGGGCGGGCGTCGTGCACCTGGACGAGGGGGGTGCCCGCGGGCTCGCCGCCCGGCTGGACGGGCGGCCGTTCGCCGTCACGCGGGTCGAGGAGAAGCCGTACCGGCGTCGGCCGTACGCGCCCTTCATCACCTCCACCCTCCAGCAGGAGGCGGCCCGCAAGCTACGGCTCTCGTCGCAGCAGACGATGCGCACGGCGCAGCGGCTCTACGAGAACGGCTACATCACCTACATGCGTACCGACTCGGTGAACCTGTCGGAGACCGCTATCGCGGCGGCCCGCCGGCAGATCATCGAGCTGTACGGTGAGCGCAGTGTGCCGCCGGAGCCGCGCCGCTACACCGGCAAGGTGAAGAACGCGCAGGAGGCGCACGAGGCGATCCGTCCGGCGGGCGACAACTTCCGCACCCCGGGCGAGGTGGCCGAGGAGTTGTCGGCCGAGGAGTTCAAGCTCTACGAGCTGATCTGGCGGCGTACCATCGCCTCGCAGATGACCGACGCGGTCGGCTCCAGCGTCTCGGTCCGCATCCGGGCGACCACCGCCGCCGGCGAGGAGGCCGACTTCGGCGCCACCGGGAAGACCATCACCGATCCAGGATTCCTGCGCGCCTACGTCGAGTCCAGCGACGACGAGAACGCCGAGGCGGAGGACGCCGAGCGTCGGCTGCCCAACCTGGTGAAGGACCAGCCGCTCACCGCCCAGGAGTTGGCCGCGCAGGGCCACCACACCCAGCCACCGTCCCGCTACACCGAGGCGTCGCTGGTCAAGGCTCTGGAGGAGTTGGGTATCGGCCGCCCGTCCACGTACGCCTCGATCATGCAGACGATCCAGGACCGCGGGTACGTCGCCAAGCGCGGCCAGGCCATGATCCCGTCGTTCCTCGCGTTCGCGGTGATCGGGCTGATGGAGCGCCACTACCCGCGCCTGATCGACTACGACTTCACCGCCAGCATGGAGAACGAGCTGGACGAGATCGCCGGTGGTGACCACGCCGCCGTCGACTTCCTCACCGCCTTCTACTTCGGCACCACCAACGGCGCCGGGGACCAGGACATCGCCCGCTCCGGTGGGCTCAAGAAGCTGGTCACCGAGAACCTCAGCGACATCGACGCGCGCAGCGTCAACTCCATCCCGCTGTACACCGACGACGGCGGACGTGAGGTGGTGGTGCGGGTCGGCCGGTACGGGCCGTACCTGCAACGCTCGACGCCCGGCCAGGAGCAGACCTCCGCCGGGGAGGGCGAGGAGGGCACCACCCCGGGCGACCGGGCTCCGATCCCCGAGGGGCTGGCGCCGGACGAACTGACCCCGGAGAAGGTGCACGAGCTGTTCCTCGGCGGCGGTGGCGAACGCAAACTGGGCGACGACCCGGCAACCGGGGAGCCGATCCTGCTCAAGTCCGGCCGGTTCGGCCCGTACGTGGCCAGCGGAGACCGGAAATCCTCGCTGCTGCGGTCGCAGTCGCCGGACTCGATCACCCTCGACGAGGCGCTCAAGCTGCTCAGCCTGCCCCGGCTGATCGGCGTGGGGCCGGACGGCGCTGAGGTGGTCGCCAACAGCGGCCGCTACGGGCCTTACGTCAAGCGTGCCGACGAGTTCCGCTCGCTGGACTCGGAAGACAAGATGTTCACCGTCACGCTGGACGAGGCGCTGGCGTTGCTGGCCGCCCCGAAGACCCGCCAGCGCCGGGCCGCGGCTCCGCCGCTGCGGGAGATGGGCGCCGACCCGCTGACCGAGAAGCCGCTGGTCATCAAGGATGGCCGGTTCGGCCCGTACGTCACCGACGGGGAGACCAACGCCTCCCTGCGGCGCGGTCAGACCCCCGAGGAGTTGAGCCTGGTGGAGGCGTCCGAGATGCTCGCCGAGAAGCGGGCAAAGGGTCCGGCCCCGAAGAAGGCCCCGTCAAAGAAGGCCCCGTCAAAGAAGGCCACCGCGAAGAAGACCCCCGCAAAGGCCACCGCAACGAAGAAGACCGCCACGGCGAAGAAGACCACCACCACCGCCACCCGCACCACCGACTGACCCTGCCCTGATCTCGGCCTGCTAGGCACCCCGCCCCGACCGCCTCGTCGATCTAGGGGCTTTCGCTGTGGCTGAAGATCGACTAACGACACTCTGCCCTAGATCGGCGAGGCGGGGCGAGGCGGGCGGCGTGGGTTGGGGTGGGGTGGGTGGGGCGGGATGCTGCGGCCGCGTTCATTCTCAGCCGAGGAGGGTGGTCAGGTAGGGGGTGGTCAGGGTGCGGTGGGGGTCCAGGTGGGCGCGGATCCGTTGGAAGTCGTGCCAGCGGGGGTAGGCGGGGGCCAGCGACTCGGCGTCGCGCCAGTGCAGTTTGCCCCAGTGTGGGCGGCCGCCCAGTTCGGTCGCCACCTTCTCAAAGGCACGGAAGTACGGCTCGTAGGGCATGCCGACGTACTGGTGCACGGCAAGGTACGCCGAGTCACGCCCGTAGGAGTGCGACAGTGGGATCCGGTCGGCGGCGGTGAACCGCACCTCGACCGGGAAGAGCACCTTGAACGGCAGCCTGTCGATGATCCGGCGCAACGCGCCGAGGGCGTCGACCAGTGCTTCGCGTGGTAGCGCGTACTCCATTTCCAGGAAGCGGACGCGGCGCGGGCTGCAGAAGACCGCGTCGGAGCGGCCGGTGTAGCCGCGTTCGGTCAGCGCCCGGGCGGAGAGTGCGCTGATTGTGGGCGCGAGAGTCGGCATCGCGCGGCCGAGCCGGCAGGCCCCGGCGAAGACGGTGTTGGCCAGGAAGTCGTCCTCCAGCCAGCTGCGCCAGCGAGACAACGGCCGGTCGTCGATGGGCACCCGATCGTTTGTCTTCAGCTGCACCTGGCTGGTGTACGGGAACCAGAAGAACTCGACGTGATCGTGTGCGTCGACCAGTGTGGGAAGCTCCGCCAGTACGGAGTCCAGGGACGCCGGGCGTTCGTGCGCACGCAGTACGAAGGCGTCCACGCACCGCAATGTGACCTCGACGAGTACGCCGAGCGCGCCGAGTGAGACCCGGGCGGCGTCGAACACGTCGGGCCGCTCGTCGGCCGAACAGCGCAGCACCTCACCGGCCCCGGTGACCAGGGTCAGCGCCTCGACGAAGGTGGCCAGGCCACCGTGTGCCGCGCCGGTGCCGTGGGTGCCGGTGACGATCGCTCCGGCCACGGTCTGCGCGTCGATGTCGCCGAGGTTGGGTAGCGCCAGCCGGTGGCCGGCGAGTAGGGCGTTCAGCTCCCGCAGCGTCATTCCGGCCGGTACGGTGACGAGACGTTGATCGACGTCCACGAGTACGTCGACGGCGAGCCGGGCAAGGTCCATCCGTCTGCCGTCGCCGACCGCGACGGGGGTGAAGGAGTGGCCGCTACCGACGGGGCGGATCCGCTCACCGGCCTCGGCGGTTGCGCGGACCTGCTCGGCAACCTCTGCGACGGAGGACGGTCGGAGGACAGCGAGGGCGCGGCTTTGCTGGTTGCCGGCCCAGTTGGTCCAGGTGGCGGCATCGGCGGATCTGGTCGGGGCCATCGGCGCGCTCCTCAAGATGAATACGAACCGAATTCATATCAGGAACGTTGTTCCTGGTAAACACCGCAATCGAGGTCCGCTCGTTGTACCGGTAGTCACGGTTTCGTGACGTGCAGATATGTTCATCCGTCGAGAGGGGGTGGCGAGTGTCCACTTCAGCCGCCACGACCGGGCCGCTGCGCCGTGTACCGGTGCAGGGTCGAAGTGTCGCGCGCGTTCAGCGAATGCTGGACGCCTGTGCCGAACTCGTCGACGAGGTGGGGTACGAAGGGCTGACCACCACCCTGCTCGCCGAGCGGGCTGAGGTGGCGATCGGGTCGGTCTACCAGTTCTTTCCGGACAAGCGGGCGATCGTGCAGGCGCTGACGCTGCGCACGATGGAGTCCTATCTCCAGCGGCTCGACGAACGCTTCGCCTCGGATGATCTGACCCACTGGTGGGACGGGGTCGACGCGGGGATCGATGAATACATCACGATGCACCGCACCGTTCCCGGGTTCCGTACCCTGCACTTCGGCGACGTGGTCGACCTGCATCTGCTCGATGAGCAGCGGGACAACAACGGGGTGATCGCCGACCAGTTGGGCCGGGTGCTCACCGAGCGGTTCGGCCTGGCCGGCGTCCCCGAGCTGCGTTTTCATCTGGAGATCGCGGTGGAGGCGGCCGACGCCCTGATCAAGCTCGCGTTCCGGCGGAAGCCGGACGGCGACGACCGGGTGTTGACCGAGGCGAAGGCGCTGATCCGCGAGTACCTGCACCGTCAGGTGAACGCGCGGGGCGATACCGCCTACCGGCCGGTCGTGCAGCCCGCGAAGCCGGCCGACGACCAGATCGGCGAGGCCGCCCAACCGGCTGCCCAGCCCGCCTGACGGTCAGCCGCCCGCCGGTCAGAGGAAGGCGCGGCCCTCACCTCGGTAGGTCGGCACGGTGGCCACCACCCGGTCGCCGTCCACCAGGTGCAGCTCGTTGACCCGTTCGCACAGCTCTCCCGACTTGGCGTGGCGGAACCAGACCCGGTCGCCGATGCGCAGGGCGGCGGCCCGCGGCCCGGCCAGCGGCGTCTGCACCTCGCCGGCTCCCTCCGTGCCGAGCAGCCTGAGCCCGGTGGGCAACCACGGTCGGGGCAGTCGGCTGGGGTCGGCCGTCCCGGAGGCGATCCAACCGCCACCGAGGACGGTGGCCAGTCCGGGTGCCGGCCGGCGGACGACCGGGCAGGCGAAGAGGGCCGCCGGGGTGGGTTGCCAGGCCCGGTAGGTGTCGAACAGTGTCGGCCCGTACAGCCCCGATCCCGCGGTGACCTCGGTTACCGCGGGATCGGCGCTGGTCGTGGCCACGCTGCCGGTGCCGCCGCCGTTGACGAACTCCAGGTCCGCGTGCTCGCGTACCGCGGCAACCGCCGTGCTCCGGCGGGCCAGCAACTCGCGGTACGACCCGCGTTGTGCGAGCCGGATCGCGGTGCGGAGCGCCGCCTTTCCCGGCGGTGCGTCGCCCAGGCCGGCGATCTGTGCCTCGTACGACATCAACCCGACCAGCCGGAATCCTGGCCGGTAGGCGACGGTGGCGGCGAACCGGCCGGCCGCCCGTACGGTGTGCACCGGCGAGCGACGCACACCGACGTGTACCCGGCCGCCCAGCAGCCGCCAGGAGGCGTCCAGGTCGAGGCAGATTCGCAGCTCCGGCCGGCGACCGGGGGACGACACCGCGTCGCAGAAGTCCAGTTGGTCCGGATCGTCGACCATGAGAGTGACCGCTGCCACGAGCATCGGGTCGGCGACGAGTGCCGCCAGCGCTCCCCGGTCGACCGTGGGGTACGCCACCAGCACGTCGGCGCTGACGCCGGTGCGGACCAGCCAGATCGCCTCGGGCAGCGTGAAGGACATGACCCCGTGCCAGCCCGGCCGGGCCAGCGCGCGGGCGATCAGTTCGCGGCTACGCAGCGACTTGCTGGCGATCCGCAGCGGCTTGCCGTCGGCCCGGTCGGCGAGTGCGGCGGCGTTGCTGTCGAAGGCTCTGAGGTCGACCACCGCGTACGGGGGGTCGAGGCGCGCGGTCGCCCGGTCGAGGCGGTGGCGCAGGTTCTCGCTGTCGGTGGCCACGTGTGCACGCTAACTGTGAAACGGTTAATGCGAAATACCCTCACGTCTGCTCGCCGGGGCCGGACTGGCCGCCACGGCCTAGGCTCGGCGAGCAGGCGATGCAGGACAGGAAGACGTCCCGGTCAGGTCTAGAGTGTTCCATCGGGGGTGCCCAGCGATGGGCCGGCACGTGGAGGTACGGCCATCGAAAGCCAGTTCAACGGCGAGTCGTCCGGCGTGTCGTCGTCCGCGGACCAGCCTGCCGATGCAGCCAGCTCAGCCGGCCAGCCTGCCGGCGGCGCCGCGAACGACCAGCCCGGCGGCGCCGCGGACCAGCCCGGTAAAGCGGGGGCGCAGGGCCCGTCGGGCGGTTCCGGCGGGCAACCCGACCTGACCGGATATGGTGCGATCCGCTCGGTGCTGCGCATCCGGCCGTTCCGCCGGCTCTGGATCGTGCTCGGCGCGGCCTCCTTCGGTGACTGGCTCGGCCTGCTCGCCACGAGTGTCTTCGCCGCCGCCCAGGTGGAGGGGAGCACCGCCAAGGGCGCGGCGTTCGGTGGCGTGATCGCCATCCGGCTGCTACCCGCCCTGCTGCTCGGCCCGTTCGCCGGAGTGCTCGCCGACCGGTTCGACCGGCGCTGGACGATGGTCATCTGCGACCTGCTGCGGTTCGTGCTCTTCGCCTCCATCCCGCTGTACGTGCTGACCGGCGCCAGCGGCGCGCGGGTGGTCAGTTGGGCGGCGATCGCCACCTTCCTGATCGAGACGGTCACCCTGCTCTGGATCCCGGCCAAGGAAGCCGCGGTCCCGAACCTCATCCCGCGGGCCCGGCTGGAGACGGCCAACCAGCTGACCCTGATCACCACGTACGGCCTCACGCCGGTCATCGCCGCGATCGTGCTGTCGTCGCTCGACGGCATCATCCGGGCCGCCACCGGCGGTGAAGTCCCCTCCTGGTCCCAGCCGGCCCAGCTCGCGCTCTGGTTCAACGCCTTCTCCCGGCTCGCCACCGCCGTCGTGGTGGCCTTCGGTATCAAGGAGATCAGCCAGGGGCAGACCGACGAACGGGAGCGGACCGAACAGAGCATGATGCGCCAGTTCACCGAGGGCTGGCGGTTCATCGGGCAGACCCCACTGGTCCGGGGGCTGGTCCTCGGCATTCTCGGCGCGTTCGCCGGCGGCGGGATCGTGATCGGCACCGCCCGGTTCTTCGCCGACTCGCTGGGTGCCGGCGACGCTGCTTTCTACCTTTTGTTCGGCGCGATCTTCATCGGCCTGGCGATCGGCATCGGGCTCGGGCCGATGATCGTGCGGGACATGTCCCGGCGGCGCTGGTTCGGCATGAGCATCGTGCTGGCCAGCGCCTCGGTGATGACGCTGGCCTTCGCCATCCACCTGTCCATGGCGCTGGTCGGCGCGGTCCTGGTCGGCGCCGGCGCGGGGATGGCCTTCCTCTCCGGCACCACCCTGCTCGGCGGCGAGGTCGCCGACGAGGTACGCGGTCGGGTCTTCGCCGTGGTGCAGATCGGCACCCGGCTCGTGCTGATCCTGGCGATCGCGCTGGGCAGCCTGCTCGCCGGCGTCGGTGGATCCCGCACGCTGACCATCGCAGATCTCGGCATCTCCATCTCCTCCACCCGCCTGCTGCTGCTCGTCGCCGGCGCGGCGGGGATCTTCGCCGGGATCAGTGCGTTCGGCCAGATGGACGACAAGAAGGGCGTTCCGGTCCTGGCCGACCTGTGGGGGTCGATCCGGGGTCGTCCGCTGATGCCGGCGGAGCCGTTCGTCTCGGCCGGGCTCTTCGTGGTCTTCGAGGGCGGTGAGGGCGCGGGCAAGTCGACCCAGCTCGCTGTGCTGGCCGAGAAGCTGCGCGGCGACGGGCGGGACGTGGTGGTCACCCGGGAGCCCGGTGCCACCGGCATCGGGGCCCGGATCAGGTCGCTGGTGCTCGACACCACCACTGGGGAGGCGCCCTCGCCGCGCGCCGAGGCGCTGCTCTACGCCGCCGACCGGGCGCACCACGTGGCCACCGTCGTCCGGCCCGCCCTGGTCCGGGGAGCCGTGGTGACCAGTGATCGGTACGTCGACTCGTCCCTGGCCTATCAGGGCGCCGGCCGTACGCTGCCGGTCGACGAGGTCTCCTGGCTCTCCTCCTGGGCCACCGGTGGGCTCAAACCCGACCTGGTGGTGCTGCTCGACGTCGACCCGGGTACCGGGCTGTCCCGGGTGGCCGCCCGCGCCGGGGCCGCCGACCGGCTGGAGGCCGAGGGCGTCTCCTTCCACGAGCGGGTCCGCTACGCCTTCCTGGACCTCGCCGCCGCCGACCCCAAGCGTTACCTGGTGCTGGACGCGGCCCGCCCGGTCGAGGAAATCGCGGAGCAGGTCACCCGCCGGGTGGAGGCGATGCTCGGCGACCGCGGCAACATCGAACACCCGCCGTCGGCGAGCGGCCCGAACACCTCGGTACAACCCGAGTTATCCCCGTCGGAGCTGGTGGTGACGGAGCGGAAGTGATATCGGACGTCTTCCACGACCTGGTCGGTCAGGACGAGGCGGTGGACACCCTTCGGGCCGCAGCCGGGGCCGCTGCCGTGCTGCGTTCGGTCGGCGATCCCACGCTGGAGATCGGCGGCGGACCGGGTGGCGGGATGACCCACGCCTGGATCTTCACCGGCCCTCCCGGATCCGGCCGGTCGGTCGCGGCACGTGCCTTCGCCGCCGCGCTACAGTGCCTGCCCGGCACCGGCTGTGGGACGTGCCCCGGCTGCCACACCACCCTCGCCGGGACCCACGCCGACGTGCGGCTGGTGATGCCCGAGGGGCTTTCCATCGGCGTCAACGAGATGCGGGCCCTGGTGCTCCGGGCGGCCAGCACCCCCTCCGGCGGGCGCTGGCAGGTCGTGATCATCGAGGACGCCGACCGGCTCACCGAGGCGGCCGGCAACGCGCTGCTCAAGGCGGTGGAGGAGCCGCCACCACGTACCGTCTTTCTGCTCTGCGCGCCGTCCACCCACCCGGACGACATCTCGGTGACCATTCGGTCGCGGTGCCGGGTCGTACCGCTTCGCCAGCCGTCCGCCGACGCGGTCGCCGAGGTGCTGGTCCGCCGGGACGGCGTCGCGCCGGACGTGGCGCGGTGGGCGGCGGCGGCCACGCAGGGTCACGTGGGGCGGGCCCGCCGGTTGGCCGGCGATCCGCAGGCGCGCGAGCGGCGTGCGGCGGTCCTGGCGGTGCCGCGTCGGCTGACCAGTGTGGGCGCGGCCTTCGACGCGGCGTCCGCGCTGATCGAGGCGGCCGAGGCGGAGGCCGAGTCGTCGGTCGCGGAAATCGACGCGACGGAACGCTCGGCGCTGGAGACGGCGCTCGGTGCGGGCGGGACCGGCCGGGGCGCGGCCAGTGCCGCCCGGGGGTCAGCCGGGCAGATCAAGGACCTGGAGCGGCGCCAGAAGTCGCGGGCGACCCGGGCGCAGCGGGACGCGTTGGATCGCGCCCTGGTGGACCTGGCCGCCTTCTACCGGGACGCGCTCATGGTGGCGTTGGGTGCGCCGGTGGCGCCGGTGCACGCCGACACAGCGGAACTGGCCGACACGGGCGCCCGTAGCTGGCAGGCGGAGGGGACGCTGCGGCGGCTGGAGGCGGTGCTCTCCTGTCGTACGGCGATCGAGGCCAACGTCAAGCCCCGGATCGCCGTCGAGGCGATGATGCTCTCCCTCTGGAAGGGCTGACTTAGCCGCCGTTCGGTGGGTGGCGCGCCAGCCGTCCCGCGCTCCGGACCGTTATCCACAGCCATCGACAGGCACAATTCGCGTGCGGTACGGTCCGGTGTGCCGTGGTGACGGTGGCGGCACGCACAGTTATGGTGCTCGGGAGGAGTCCGGCGATGCCGCGGGGTGAGATCGACGAGGCGTGGATCGAGGAGGCGATCCGGCGCTACCGCCGGATCGAGTCCCTCCAGGCCGAGTTCGACCAGGCCGTGGCGACGGTCGAGGTCACTGTTCGGTCGCCGGACGGCCTGGTGGAGGTGGTGGTCACCGCCGGGGGCCGGATCACCGACGTGCGGTTCCTCGGGCCCTTGCACGCCCGTGCGCCGCGCGATGTGGCCAATTCGGTGCGGGCCGCGGTCGCTGCGGCTGCGGATGCCGCCGAGTGGGCGAGGGAAAAGCTGCACAACGAAACCTTCACCGCCTACCGACCCTTGACGGGGGCCTGATGGACAGCCTTCGCGCGCTGGCCGGTCGCCTCGACGAGGCGAGCGCCACGCTGACCGCCCTCTCCCGTTCGGTCACCGCGAGTGATCCGGCCCAGGTGGCGTTCGGCACCGACGCACCGGGGCTGCCCGGCGAGATCGGCCGGGCGCTGCACCGACAGTGGGTGGCCGCGACCGGCGACCGGGCACGGGAGGCGCACTCCGCCGCCGCCCAGCTGGCGGCCGTCGCCGCCGCGCTGCGGGAGGCGGCCGACCGGTATTCCGACACCGACACCGTCGCCTCCCGCCGGCTGATCGGCGAAACCTGATGGACGCCCTGGACCGGCTCGCCGAGCCCGGCGTCGACCTGCTTCACCGCGTCGACACGTTGCTGGCAGCCGGTGCCCCGGAGGGGCACCGGGTCTGGCCGTTGCTGCGCCGGATGCAGGTGTTGCCCGGCGAGGCGCTGCGCAGCTTTCTCGATCTGCGTGCCGCACCGCTGGCCACCGCCGGGCACGCCGTGCGCCGGCACGTGCACGGGTACGACCACGCCTGCGCCGCGCTGACCGACCCGGTCCTCTGGTCGGGTTCGGCCGCACTGGCCTACGGCCAGTCCCGGGCCACTCTGCTGCGCCACCTCGACGAGGGGCCGGAGAGCCTGGTCGGGCGGCTGGAGGCCACCGCCGGCTACGCCGACGCGCTGGCCGACTGGGTGGAGGGCAGCCGGCTCGCCGTGGCTCGGGCGTTGGCCGAAGTGATCGGCTCGGCCGAGGCGGTCGCCGTCGTCGCGGCCACCTCGGTCAGCGGCGCTTCGACAGGGGCCGGACCGTCCCCGCCGGGTCGAGCTGCCGCCGCCGAGGTCGGCGCACGGGTGCTGGCGGTGCTCTGTGTCGCCTACGACGGCGCCGAGAACCTGTTGCGGCAGTGGTCACCGAGCCTGGCCGAGTCCTCGTGGCGGCCGGCCGCCGCCCGCTTCCGTCCCGAACCCGGTGGCGGCGCGCCGGGTGGCCGCCCGACCCGCGTCGGCTGGTGACGCCGCCCGGACACGTCGTCGCCCGCGGGACGTAGGGTGAGGACATGGGCATGCTCTGCGCGGTCAGCTTCCAGCGGTACGGGCGCCTCTACTACCTCGACCCTGGTGAGCTGACACCGCAGGTGGGCGACAAGGTGCTGGTTCCCACCGACGACGGGCCCGAGGTGGCGGAGTGCGTGTGGGCGGCGCAGTGGGTGACCGAGGAGACCGAGGGCTTCCCCCGCCTGGCCGGGCTGGCCCAGGATGAGGACCTGCGACGGGACGAGGCGCTGCGGCAGCGCAAGGCCGAGGCCAAGATCGCGGCGAAGCGGCTGATCCGCGAGCATGGCCTGCCGATGAAGGTGGTGGCGGTCGACCACGTGCTCGGCGACGGCGAGAGCGGCGGCGAGCGCAGCACCATCTACTTCACCGCCCCGCATCGGGTGGACTTCCGCTCCCTGGTACGCGATCTCGGTGCGACCCTGCACTGCCGGGTGGAGTTGCGCCAACTCTCGGCCCGGGATTCGGCCCGAGTGCAGGGTGGCATCGGTTCCTGCGGACGCGACCTGTGCTGCGCCACCTTCCTGAACGACTTCGAGCCGGTCACCATCCGGATGGCCAAGGACCAGGATCTACCGCTCAACCCGCTGCGGATCTCCGGTGCCTGCGGCCGGTTGATGTGCTGCCTCAAGTATGAACATCCGCTGTACCAGAAGTTCCAGGAATCCGCGCCGGAGGTCGGCAGCCGCGTCACCACGCCGAAGGGCGACGGCCGCGTGGTCGGCCACAGCGTCCCCCGCGACGCCGTCACGGTCCGCCTCGACACCGACGGCTCCCGCTGCTCCTGCTCCCGCGCCTTTGTCTGCGCCCCCCGCCAGGCCCACGACCAGCACTACACCCCCTGACCAAGCTGATCAAGAAATTCTCGCCTCTGAATCGACCCTGCCGCTGGCGCAAACTCCTGATCACGCCGGAGCGTGGGCGTAGTTCAGGTGCAGGTGATGGGTGGTTCGGCCAGGCGAGGGGTCAGCGGGGTGGCGGGGGTCAGCCAGGAGGAGTCGGGGGAGTCGTCGGGGTTGATCCGCCAGTCGCAGGCCACCCGGTCGACCACGATCGGGTAGAGGGTGAGCGTGCCCTCGGGGTCGATGCGTAGACGCACGAATCCCTTCGCGTCCTCGATGCCCTGCCCGGCGAACAACTCGTTGACGTTCACCCCGAAAGCGCTGGCGATCAGCAGATAGCCGGCTACCAGTTGACTCGCCACCAGCCCGATCACCGGTAGGTACACCACCGCCGCGGCGACCGCCGGCAGCGGCCAGGGCCAGTCGTAGAACGGCAGGGCGAGCCAGGCCCAGGTGCCGGCGGCAGCCAACCCGACATGGGCCAGACCGTGCCCGACGCCGAGAACCCAGTGCCGGGCGTGCCGCTTGCCGCCAGAGCTCGGCGGCTTGGCGAACAGGGCCGCCGCGAGCACCGTGACCAGCACCATCATCACCAGCGGTACGCTGAACAGCCGCTGCTCCGAGGCCTCGGACCGGAAGTCGGTCACACCGGCGATGGAGAGCATCAGCAGGGTCTGCAGGATGCCGAGCAACGTGGAGAAGCCCGGATTGCGGCGCGGCAGGCGGGCGAAGATCCCCCAACCGTACCGGCGGGACCGGGTCGCATCCGGGTAGCGGCCGGCCAGCTCGTACGTCCAGGAGGGGCTGGACCGTCGGGCCAGAGTGTCCCGAGGAGGCACCTCGATCCGCTCGGGCAGCTTGTGCGTCGGATACAGGTACGCCCCGCCGCTACCCGAGGTCACCAACTGCCGGCCGTCCGGCCCGGTGTACCGGGCGTAGTGGTGCAGGTCGCCGGAGATCAGCAGCCGTACCTGGGCGCCGGTGGGCGCGATGATGGTCCGGATGAAGTAGTCGATCGAGTCGTACGCCTTCGGCTGGTCGGCGGCCTTGACCCACTGCGGGCCCGGCACCGCCAGGATCACCCTGCTCTGCGGTCCGAGCCTCTTCGCCACCGCGTCGAAGTAGGTGAGCTGCGGATCGTCGACGTACGATCCGGACTGGTCGTCGAGCCCGAGCAGCCACCAGCCGGCGGGCAGTTCGGCGGCGAAGTACGAGCGTGACTGGCCGGTACGCCAGCCGCCGAAGTGCCGGTCCCGGGTACGGACGAAAAGCCGGAGAAACGCGGTCAGGCCGTCGTACCAGTCGTGGTTGCCGGGCACCGCGAAGATCGTCGGTCGCTCCGGCGGGGCGTCCGGCAGCGCCGCCTGATAGGGCCCCTTGCAGCGGTCCTCGTACGCCTCGTAGTCCGCCGACGGGTAGACCTGGTCGCCACCCATGACCAGGGTCTGCGCCCGGGGCAGCCGGTGCCCGTCCACCTCCAGCTCCCGCTGGGCGAGCAGGTACGCGACCGAGTAGGTGGCGTTGAAGCCGTCACCCAGGTCGGCCACGTAGTCGAGCCACAGTCCACCGTCCGGCCCGACCTGCTTGGCGACCTCCGCGTCCAGCGCCTCCTGCAACTCCCGCTTGTCCAGGTACGCGCCGAACAGCATCGCGAGCAGCGTACGCAGGCCGGTGCTGATCAGCAGGAACGGCGCCAGCCACGGCACCGGCTTGCGGGGCGTGAAGCCCAGCTCCAGCGGATCGGTGCTGCGCGGCCGGTCGGACGCCCGCCCGCCGGTCGCTTCCTCGGCGTACGGAGCCTGCGAAGCCGGCTGCCGGGGCGGGGTGTCGACCGGTTCGTCGGAGAGAGGGGGTTCGTCGGTCACCCGTTGGAGCCTAGTGCTGCCCGACCGGGCGTGCCGAGCCGGAAACGCATCGGTGTCCGGTTCGCCGCTCGGCAATCCCGCTCGGGCCCGGGCCGGCGCGTGTCGTACACTTGACCATCGTTGCCGCCTTAGCTCAGTCGGCTAGAGCGACGCACTCGTAATGCGTAGGTCGACGGTTCGATTCCGTCAGGCGGCTCAGGGTGATGCCCTGACCAGCGGATCTGCTGGTCAGGGCATCAATTTCTTCAATGAAGATTTGAGTCGCCCCCCGAAAACGCCCCTGGTGCCGGCTGAGTGGAGTCAGATCGGAACATTGTGCGAGCGTAGGTCGGCCGGCGGTGACGATGCACCGCGGACGAGGCGTGAGGTGCGGACACAGTTCCGGGTAGGCCATTGGTCACCTGTCCAGCCGGACCAGAAGTTCCCCACCAGCCGGGACCGGACTGCGGTCCCGTTTGTTCGGATGGGTGATGCCCGGATCGGCGGCGCCTGGTCGCTCGGTAGCGTTGATGTCCGATCACCAATCTGGCGGAGGTTCCTTGTGGGGCGGCTGGTGCTGACGGCTGATGAGGCGGCGGTGTGTGAGGCCGTCGGGGTCAGATCGTTTGTGCAGGCTCGTTCACTGGTGGCGAGCGGCGCTCTGGTCGAGGTGAGCTGGGACCCGCGTACCGGCCGTGGGCGGGCCGCCGTGCAAGGCGAGAAATCTGGTTGGGCGACGGTGTCGGTCGTCGTCGGCGTCGACGGCGCGCTCAAGAGCGTCAGTGGCGCGTGCACGTGCTCGGCAGCTCCGGTGTGCGCGCATCCGGCTGCCTTGGCGTTGATCGCCTGCACCTCCGAGGCGTCCAAGCCGCAGCCGCCGTCGTCATGGGAGTTGGCGTTGACTGACCTGGTCAGCGCCGACAGCCCGGCCGTCGTGCCAGGTTCTCCGGAACTGGCGTTGCAGTTCGAGCTCGAAGACGGCGACGGCCGTGGGAAGTGGCGGATCGGGCTCCGGCCAGTAGTGCCGGGCAAGAGGGGCTGGATCCGTAGCGGTGTCTCGTGGGGGACCCTCGGCTTCGGGTACGTCCCTGATTCACCGCACACGCAGCATCATGTGGATCTCTTGGCGGAGTTGCTCGCGCTGGCGGATGACGAGGGGGGCGACCCGTACGGTTACCGCTACTACGGCTCGGGTCAGCGCGTCGTCTACCTGGATGAGTTCCGTAGCCGGCGGGTGTGGGACGTTCTGGCCGAGGCGCGGGAGGCGGGGCTGCCGCTGGTGCAGAGCGGCCGGGCCGCGTCACCGGTTCAGGCATCGGCACGTCCGGTGCGATTTTCGGTGCGGGCCGATCGAGTCGCAGCGGGCCTGCGGCTACGTCCGGCGCTGGCCGACGGCACGGAGACGATCGATCCCGAGAAGCTTATCGTGGTCGGGCAGCCGGCGCACGGCGTCGCCTGGTGGGGTACGACTGGGCCAGGTTCCTCGACTGATCCGGGTACTCTGCGGCTCGCGCCCCTGGCGAGACCGTTGAGCGCGCGGGTCACGGAGGCACTGGCTGCTCCAGCGATCGTCGTTCCGGCCGTCGAAGAGTCCCGTTTCCTGCGGCAATACTATCCGGGGCTCGTCCGTCAGGCCGATGTAGTGCCGGTCGACGAGACGGTGGGTCTGCCTGAGCTCGGGAAGGCGACGCTGACGCTGTCGGTGCGGCCGCTACCGGAACATCGTATGTCGTTGTCCTGGGATTGGGTCACCGTCGTCGGGTTGGAAAACCAGGTGGAGCCGCTGCACGCCGGTGTGCACCACAGTCCCGACCGGGCCGCGACGTTGCAACGCGTCACCACTCTGATGGCGGACCCGTCGTACGGGCTGACCGAGCCGTTCCCAGCCGGACGGCGGCTGCTGGAGCATGCCGTCGTCGCTGGTGACGCCATGCTGTGGCTTGTACGGGACGTCCTTCCCCGACTCGTCGGGATGGACGGCGTCGAAGTGGTCGTCAAGCCGCATGACGACGTCCCGGAGTATGTCGAGACGCAGGAAGCCCCGGTCGTTTCATTCGCGAGCGCGACCGAGGGCAGTCCCGGCGCGCAGGATTGGTTCGACCTGTCCGTGTGGGTCACCGTGGGCGGTGAGGAAGTCGGCTTCGAAGGGCTGTTCCTCGCGCTTGCCGCCGAGCAGGAGTTCATGATCCTGCCCAGCGGTTGCTATTTCCGGCTTGAGCAGCCAGAGTTCCGGCAGCTACGCGACCTGATAGCGGAGTCCCGTGAATTGGAGGATGCTCCTCCCGGTGTCGTGCGGGTCGGACGCTTTCAGGCGGGGCTGTGGCAGGAGCTGTCCGAGTTGGGCGAGGTCACCGGTCAGGCCGCGGCCTGGCAGCAGTCCGTGCGCGCGCTCAGCGACGTCAAGACCGGGTCCGCCGACCCGCCACCGACAGGGCTGGACGCCACTCTCCGGCCCTACCAGATGGAGGGCTTCCAATGGCTCGCCACCCTGCACCGGCATGATCTCGGCGGAGTGCTGGCCGACGACATGGGGCTGGGCAAGACGCTGCAGGCACTGGCCCTGATCTGCCACGCCGTCGAACAGGCGTCCGCCGGTGCACCGTTCCTGGTGGTCGCCCCGGCCAGCGTCGTCAGCAACTGGGCGCATGAGGCGGCGCGCTTCGCTCCACACCTCACCGTCACCCCCATCGTCCAGACCGGCGCGCGCCGGACCGGAACGCTGGAACAAGCGGTCACCGGATCGCACATCGTGGTCACGTCCTACACCCTGTTCCGGCTTGAGTACGACGAATACGCCGCGTTGCCGTGGACCGGTCTGATTTTGGACGAGGCGCAGTTCGTCAAGAACCCTCAGTCGCAGACGTACCGATGCGCGAAACAGCTACTAGCCGCCTTCAAGCTCGCGATCACCGGTACGCCGATGGAGAACAACCTGGCTGAGCTCTGGGCCCTGCTCTCCATCACCGCCCCGGGCCTGCTACCTCGGCTCGACCGTTTCACCGACTATTACCGTCGGCCGATCGAGAAGGACGACGACGAGGCACGGCTTGCGCAACTACGTCGCCGGATCCGTCCCCTCATGCTGCGCCGCCGCAAGGCTGAGGTGGTCACCGAGCTACCGGCAAAGCAGGAGCAGATCATCGAACTGGATCTGAACCCCAAGCATCGCCGGATGTACCAGACCTATCTGCAGCGGGAGCGGCAGAAAGTCCTCGGCCTGCTCGGCGACATGCAGAAGAACCGCTTCGAGATCTTCCGCTCACTGACTCTGCTGCGCCAGGCCAGCCTCGACCTGACCCTGATCGACCCGAAACACCACGCCATAGCGTCGACGAAACTCGACGCGCTCCGCGACCAGGTCACCAACCTCGCCGCAGAGGGACACCGGGTTCTCATCTTCAGCCAGTTCACACGCTTCCTGACCACCGCCCGGCAACGCCTGGAGGAGGCCGGCGTCGCCTGCTGCTACCTCGACGGCAAGACACGGCGGCGGGCGGAGGTCATCGCCGACTTCAAGAACGGGACGGCGCCGGCCTTCCTGGTCAGCCTCAAGTCGGGCGGCTTCGGGCTGAACCTGACCGAGGCCGACTACTGCATCCTGCTCGACCCGTGGTGGAACCCGGCGACCGAAGCCCAAGCGGTCGACCGTGTTCACCGCATCGGTCAGACCCGCAAGGTCATGGTGTACCGCCTGGTTGCCAAGGACACCATCGAGGAGAAGGTCATGGCGCTACAAGCCAGGAAGGCCGAGCTGTTCAGCAGCGTCCTCGACGGCGGAGAGTTCACCTCCGCCGAACTGACCGCCGCTGACATCCGCAGTCTGCTCGACTGACTTTCGACGAGGTCGACCAAACGCCGGGAATTGGTATCCAAGCATCACCAACGGCACGATGGTCTGCGTGCCCACGACTGTCTCTTCTCGCCCGTCTCCGCATGTCGTTGAGGCGGTGCTGGAGCGGCTGACGTACGTCAACGAGGAGACCGGGTACACCGTCGCCCGAGTGGCGACCGGGCGTGGTCCGGATCTGTTGACGGTGGTCGGTGCGCTGCTGGGAGCGCAGCCTGGGCAGAGTTTGCGGTTGCACGGTTGGTGGTCGTCACATCCGCAGTACGGCCGCCAGTTCGAGGTCGTCTCCTACACCACCGTGCTTCCCGCAACGATCCAGGGCATTCGCCGCTATCTCGGTTCTGGGCTGATCAAGGGCATCGGGCCGGTGTTCGCCGAGCGAATCGTCGAGCATTTCGGCCTGGACACGTTGCAGATCATCGAGGACGAGCCGGACCGGCTGGTGGAAGTGCCGGGGCTGGGCCCAAAACGCACGGCGAAGATCACCGCCGCGTGGGCGGAGCAGAAAGCCATCAAGGAAGTGATGATCTTCCTGCAAGGCGTCGGAGTGTCCACGTCGATCGCGGTACGCATCTACAAGAAGTACGGCGACGCGTCGATCAGCGTGGTGAAGAACGAGCCGTACCGGCTGGCCGCCGATGTGTGGGGCATCGGGTTCAAGACCGCTGACACGATCGCCCAAGCCGTAGGGATCCCGCACGACAGCCCGCAACGAGTCATGGCTGGGCTGCAGTACACGTTGTCGCAGGCCACCGACAACGGCCACTGCTACCTCCCCACCCCCCAACTGGTCGCGGACGCCGTGAAGATTCTCGACGTACCCGCCGACCTGGCGATCCGCTGCCTCGATGATCTGGTCGGTGAGGAAGGCGTTGTCCGCGAAAGCCTGCCCAGCCCTGATGGGCCGGTTCCGGTGATCTACCTGGTGCCGTTCCATCGCGCCGAACAGTCCCTGGCCAGTTCGGTGCTGCGGCTGCTTGGCGACCGCGCGGACCGGATGGTCCAGTTCACCGGCGTCGACTGGGACAAGGCACTGACGTGGCTGAAGAAGCGCACCGGCACCGACCTCGCCCCGGAGCAGCAGCAGGCCGTCCGGCTGGCCCTCACGTCGAAGGTCGCCGTGCTTACCGGCGGGCCCGGCTGCGGAAAGAGCTTCACCGTGCGTTCGATCGTCGAACTCGCCGCCGCGAAGAAGGCGAAGATCCTGCTCGTCGCCCCGACCGGCCGGGCCGCGAAACGGCTCGCCGAACTGACCGGCCAACCAGCAGCGACGGTGCACCGGCTACTGAAACTGCAACCCGGCGGTGAACCCACCTACGACCGAGACACGCCTTTGGATGTCGATCTGCTGGTGGTCGACGAGGCGTCCATGCTCGACCTGATCCTGGCCAACAAACTGATCAAGGCCGTCCCACCCGGGGCGCATCTGCTGCTGGTCGGTGATGTCGACCAACTTCCGTCCGTCGGTGCTGGGGAGGTGCTGCGAGATCTGCTCGCCGCGGACACGGTTCCCCGGGTCCGGCTGACCCAGGTGTTCCGGCAGGCCGCTGGCTCCGGGGTGGTCAGCAACGCCCACCGGATCAACGCCGGCCGACCACCGATCCTGCAGGGCATGAGCGACTTCTTCCTCTTCGGTTGCGACGACACCGATGCCACCGCCGCTCTCACCGTCGACGTCACGTGCACCCGCATCGCGAGACGGTTCGGGTTGGACCCGCGCCGCGACGTGCAGGTCCTCGCCCCGATGCACCGCGGCCCGGCCGGGGCTGGCGCGTTGAACACTCTATTGCAGCAGCAGCTCACCCCGGCCCGGGAAGGACTGCCGGAACGGCGGGTCGGCGGCCGGGTGTTCCGAATCGGCGACAAGGTCACCCAGATCCGCAACAACTACGACAAGGGCGCCGCCGGGGTGTTCAACGGCACCGTCGGCGTCGTCACCGCCCTGTCCACCGACGAGCAAACCCTGACCGTGCGCACCGACGAAGACGAGATGGTTGAGTACGACTTTGACGAACTCGACGAGCTGGCTCACGCGTATGCGATGACGATCCACCGCTCGCAGGGCTCGGAGTACCCGGCGGTGGTCATCCCGATCACGACCAGCGCGTGGATGATGCTGCAACGCAACCTGCTCTACACCGCCATCACCAGGGCGAAGAAGCTCGTCGTGCTCGTCGGCTCCCGCCGGGCACTCGCCGCCGCCGTGCGCACCGTCGGTGCCGGCCGCCGCCACACCGCCCTCACCTACCGCCTCAAGCCATAGCCGGCCATTCGCTGACGACGTGCCGATCGCCCACTCGAACGCGAATCCCGATCCCGCGTTTGGTAATCGATCATACACGGCGCGCTCCCTGGCGTGGTGACATGTCGTCGATAGGGCAGCAGCCTGTTGGCACCTGGCATGCATCGTGGCCCCCGTATACCCCCCGAAAACCCCCGGCATGACGAGCTGTGGGGCGGTCAGCTCAATGCGGGGTTCGCGCAGAGCGCGCTGGTCATGAAGGGCATCCCGTCCGGTTCGGCCCGATCCCGCTGCGCGCTCGGGATCGGTGCTGGTATGGCCGCAACGCTGCTCGTCGTCGGCGATAACTATGACGGGCTGGCTCGCGAACGTCCTTCGTTGCTCCGCGGAGCATCAGTCCGGCGCTGGGAGAATCTCTGTCCAGCCACTCACGCGCTCAAGCGCGTATGGAAACGACGGACGGAGTCGGCGACGCCCGTTCGGTCAGTGTTCAATATATGCGTCTTGCGGATACAACCAGGTGCCAGAGGGCCAAGATCGAGAGTTCTGATGTGGCTCCAACGGATCCCGTCCGGCCGTGGCCGCGCAATACGATGTTCGTCCCGTTGGCCCGTTCACCGCCCGTCCCTAGGGTACGACCATGTTCACGTTCCAGTTCCGCTTGGTCTCCATAGCCGTCCTCTCGACGATCGCCCTTGCCGGGTGCGATTCGGGGTCCCCCGCCGAGCCCGACGACACGACCGTCAGCCGTGGCGACGGGACCACTGCGACCGTCGATGCCCAACCGGGGACCGACGACCCTCCCGGCGACAGTGGCGGCTACGAGCAATCCGACGAAGGCACCGGGACTGTCACCATCGACGGCACCATCCACCGGGACTTCGAGGGCGAGTGCGAGTTCACCAAGAGTTTCGGTGCGCAACCCGTCCCTGATCCGTTCGCCGAGGACGTCCGGCTCATCCTCGGCGTAGACAACGTCGACTCCGGCGACCCCGACGCCCAGTCGTTCACTGCGATCTCGAATCGGAGGTTCCGGCACGTCAACAAGGAAAACGGTTTCAAGAGCACCTTCGGCTCGATCGCAGTCACCGGGCCGGTCACCCAAGGCGCGAGCGCGGACATCGCGCTGGTGCGCTTCGAGGGCTCAACCAGTGCCGGCTCATCGGTCGAGATGGACATCGTCTGCATTCTCGACAAGCCGTGACCCGTGGAGACCGTTCGGCCCGCTGGTCAGCCGAGGGTCGAGCAGTGCCGCCACCAGAGCCGCCCGGGACTGTACGTCGGCAACGCGGAACGTCGCCTCCAGGTGCTTGCGCACCGTGGAGGCGGTGATGCCCAGCGCCCTGGCGATCTGCACGTTTGTCGCGCCGGCGATGACCAGCCGGGCGATCTCGGACTGCCTGCTGGTCATGCCCAGTTCCCGGCAGCGGCGGCGGCGCACGGCGTCCTGGTCGCGGAACATCAGCGAGTACGGGCCGACCGCCGTCGTGGCGACCGTCGCCTCGATCGGGCCGTCGGCGGCACCGAGACGGATCGGTCTTGTCGCTCTGCCGACCTGCCAGCGCGACCCGATGGTCTCGCGGAGCTGCCGCCAGAACGACGTCGAGGTGAGGTCGGCCCCGACCCGCAGGTCGAGCCCGAGCCGGTCGCCGATCGCCACCGCCTCCACGCTTGTGGTCAGCACCGTGCCGCCCTCGGCGAGCCGGACCCCGGTCCACCCGTCCGCCGCCAGGAGGACGTCGTTGGCGCGGGCCCGTCCCGATCCGCTGACCAGCCGGTGCAGGTTGATCAGATGCGGTCGCAGGTCGCCGAGGAGCCGTCGCTCGTCCGCGCTGAACGATGTGCCGTCGCGGTTGACCGTGAAGGCGGTCACCAGCCCGGGTCGGTTGAGGACGCCCAGCGCGACCTGACTCTGGACGCCGTTCGCGGCGTAGAACTCCCGGAAGAGAGCGGTCCGGCGGAATGCGTCGTCCGGGTCGACGTCCGCCCAGGACGCCACCGAGCCGTCGCCGCCAGCCATGTGGGCGATCAGCGGGTTCTGCAGGGCGAGGCGGCCCAGCAGTGCGGCGTGCTGCTCGAACCATTCCACACCCGGGTACGGCCACAGGTATCCGGACACCACCTCGGTCCTGAGATTGACCTCCGTGTACGACGTACTGACGCAGGGCACGAGGCGGAACAGCTCGCGGCAGCCGGCCTCCGCGAACTCGCCGAGGTCGCGGGACCGGCTGATCGCCTCGACCGCCGTCAGGAGGGCACCCGGCCCGGTGGTGGTCATCGCCGTACCGTCGCCGACCGCTCGGTGTCGGTGAGGTCGGGCGGTCGGGGGCAGCCAACGATGAGCACCAGCACAGTGTGCCCGGCTTCCGCACCATGACGCTCGGTAGCGGTCGCGATATTTGACGGCGTCAGCACGGTGACCCGCCGATTTCCTACCTGCATGACAGATCTGTCCAGAATCGCAAGGATGCGGGATGCGCCACGGGAAGCTGCTCCTCGTCACGGCGTTCGCCAGCCTGGCCATCACCGGTCCGGCCGCCCCGGCTGCCGGTGCGCCCACGGACGGAGGGCTCGAACTGGCAGGGCGGCACGGTGGTCGAGCCGGTACCTGCTGGTCAACGGCGCGGAACAGCCCCCGAAAGCCCCCAGAAACGCTGGTACCGCTGAGTCTGCTGCTGCCGGTGCACCCGTAGTGACGATCGACCAGTTCGGCGTGACCACGGTTCTGGCCATCCTGTCGATCAGCACCCCGTCGTCATAGCCGAGGTGCTCGGACACGGCGACAGCGACCCGACCAGGTAGGTCAGCGTCTGCCTGCGCGGCTCCGCCTCGAACCTGGTACGACCATCGGGGTTCCTGCCACCGAATCGGCGATGATGACGGCCTCCAGACTGAAAACATCGTGGATGAGTTCGACGGTGATGATTGCATCCGGCGGACCGGCGGCAACGACGGTGCCGTCCTTCATCGCCACCAGGTGGGTGCCGTAACGACAGGCATGGTTCAGGTCATGCATGACCACCGCGAGGGTACGACCAGCCTCGTTCAGTCGCTGGCAGAGATCGAGGACATCGATCTGATGGGTGATGTCCAAATACGTCGTTGGTTCGTCAAGCAGCAGCAGGGGGGGCAGGGTCATTGCGTTGTTGGGTAACTGCTGGTCACGGCGGTGATGAGGTGGTGTGGGCGGCGGTTGGCGCGTCGGGTGGCGCGGGTGATGTTGGTGTCGCCGTTGGTGCGGTGGTAGCTCATTGCGGTGTTGCGTAGGGTGGCGATGACGGCGGGTCCGGTGCCGGTGCGGGCCTGGCGTGAGTCTTCATGGAAAGTGACGTCGCGGACGTGGTGGATCAGGTTCTCGATGTGCCACTCGCGGCGGGCTCAGTCCTGTAGGTCAGTGGGTTGGGCCTGCTCGGCGGGCAGGGACAGCGTGTAGTAGGCGGTCTCGCGGCTGGTCTTTCCGCCGGTGGTGCGGGTTCGGATGATCCGGACGGCCTGCTGGGCGTGGGGGAACCTGATGCCGCCGGGAGTGTGCAGGGTGATGGCTTTGACGGTGCGGGTCTCGCGGCGGCCGTGGCCGCGGTCACGGCGGCGGTCTGCGGCGGGGACGTCCGGCCAGGGCAGGGCTTTGAGTTGCTTGAGCAGGGTGGGTTGATTGCCTTTCGTCGGGATCATCAGGTGGGCGCCTCGGGCGGCGATCTCCTCGGCGTGGGCGCTCTGGGTGTGCAGGGCGTCGGCGATGAACAGCGGCCCGGCCAGGCTGCCCAGCACCTGCTCGACCGCGTCGAGCAGCGGCTTGAAGGCAGGAATTTCGTTCGACTTCGCGGCGATGGTGACCTGGGCCAGGACGATGCCGGTGTTGGTGTCCAGCGCGGAGAGCAGGTGGACTTGGCCGCCGTCGGGGCGGCGGGCTCCCCGCAGGGTCTTGTCGTCAACGGCGATTACGGTGCGGTACCTGCGGGACTGGGTGGTGACCGGCCGGGCTCGGGCCCGCAGCCAGCCGGCCAGAACGGTGGACAGCAGCGCGTCGTCGAGACGGGTCAACAGGCGCCACACCGTCGTGCCTGCGGGCACCTGTGGACCGAAGCCGAGCCCGTCACGGGCCTGCTCGTCCAGGTCGTGCAGCCGGTCGGTGATCGCGGCGAACGACGACGCGCCGGCCAGGACCGCGCATACCGCGACCGCGAGGAGGCTCGACAGCGGGTAACGCACCCCACGCGGGTCGCGGGGATCCGGGACAGCCGACAGAGCATGCAGCAGCCCCATCGTCTCACCCTCGGTGACCGCGGATGATGACGCGTCAGCGCTACTGGTGACCGCGGCCAGTGCAGAGATCGGGCATGATGACATCGGCGGGTGAGATCCTCGGGGCGTCGTGAAGCGTAGAGAACTTGATGATCACCGACGTGATCTCACCCGCTCCTCGCGCCCTCCACAAAGCCACCCACTCCACAAATTCCCAGTTCAGGGCACCCGCAGACCGACTATGCAATCACCCTGCGGGTTCACCTGGCGCCGGTCGTCGTGCCTCCCGCGCCGGTGTGGTCCCTTCTGTCGGGCGTCACCGGTAGTTCCGACAAAGTCCCTTATTGATCAGAGCGCCGGAGGTTCCCGTGGTGAGCCGGCCGAGGACGATCTGCCCGAGCCCTGTAGTTCGAGGTCAACGACGGCTGCGGCTGATGCTGGTGCCGACCGACGGGTGCGGCTGGGCGCCCGGCGGTCGGGAGGTGGCGGATCCCAGGCAGAGCGAGTGCGTGATCGGCCTGTACGCGACCGGCCCGGACGAGGTGGACGCGCTCGTCGAACGGGCCCGGGTCGCCGGGCGGCAGGGTGGTCACCGAGCCTGGCCAGCAGCCCTGGGGGTACGCCGGCACCTTCGCCGATCCGGACGGCCATCTGTGGATGATCGTGGCCGCTCCGTCCAGCTCCTGAGCCCGGCCAGCGGGTGCAGAATCCAGATGGATGCTGCAGGCGGGTCCGTCGCCGCGAAGGTCAGGCGTACGGGGCCCGGTGTGCCGAGTGGTTCGGCCAACTCGGCCGTTGATGTGATCTCCACCGTTACTGTGTGCCTCCCCGTGCAGTTGACCGTGGTGACGACGCTCTGCGGGGGAACCGCCGCCGTCAGGGTAGTCGCGCTCACCGTGAGGTTTGTCCCCTGGTGACCGGGGTACGGCCACAACCAGCGCCCGCGAGACGAACCAGTGGAGGCCCCGGAGATGGAGAGTCGACTCAAGATCTTGGGCCATCCCGTCCATCCGATGCTGGTGATGTTCCCGGTCGCGCTACTGGTCACCGCCGTACTGTTCGACGTCGTCGACACCGTCGGCGGGCCGGACTTCCTCGGCGAGGTGGCGTACTGGAATCTGACCATCGGCCTGATCGGCGGCCTGCTGGCCGCGGCGGCCGGAGTGTTCGACCTGCTGGCCCTTCCGACCGGCACCCGGGCCAAGCGGGTGGCCCTCACCCACGCCGCCGCGAACGTCGCGGTGATCCTGCTCTTCGCCGCCGTCTGGGTGGTACGGCTCAACGCCGATTCGCGGGCGGCCGGTGGCGCGCTGATCGCCATCGAGGTGGTGGCGCTCGGCATTCTCGGGATCGGTGCCTGGTTGGGCGGCGAACTCGTCGACCGGCTCGGCGTCGGAATCGACCGTGACGCGAACCTGGACGCGCCGAGTTCCCTGCGGCCGGCCGCCGCCAGCCAACGGATGGGAGATGTGCGATGACCAGGCCGGGACGAGGTTGGCGGGGCGGGCAGCAGGGCTGGGACCCGATGGGCGAGTTGCAGACGCTGCGGGCCGAGCTGAGCCGGCTGGTCGGTGGCCGACCAGGGCCGCCGGAGGTGGAGCTGGGTGAGACCGCCGACGGCTGGGAGGTCGTCGTCCGGCTGCCCGGCGTCGCGCGGGAGGAGGTCGCGGTGGAGTTGGAGGACCGCGAGCTGTGCGTGCGGGCGCGGACCGAGGCCGAGGTCAACGCCGACCACGGCATCACCGGCGGCTTCGAGACCCGGGGCTTCGAGTACCGCGTGCAGCTGCCGTCGCGGGTGGACCCGGACGCGATCGACGCGGTGATGGACCATGGGCTGCTGCGGGTTCGGCTGCCCCGGGCGACCCGGGGCGCGTCGCGCACCATCACGGTCGGTCGCACCGGCCCGCGTACCGCCGGCCTGGCCGGCGGTACGCCGAGCAGCGTCGACCCGGCGGCCGACCGGGAGCTGCACCAGCCGGACGTCGCCGCTGGCGAGCCGGGCCGGTAGCACGTCGCCGTGGCAGCGACGCCGCTGCTGGTCGAGGCCGCCGAGCCGGTTCCCGAGGTGGCCCGGGTCGCTGTGCTACGCGCCAACGCGCTCGGCGACTTCATCTTCGTACTGCCGGCGTTGGAGGCGCTGCGGGCCACCTACCCGCAGGCGGAGATCGTGCTGCTCGGCGCGCCGTGGCACGAGGGACTGTGGCGCGGCCGGCCAGGCCCGGTGGACCGGGTGCTGGTGGTGCCGCCGGCACCCGGGATCCGCGCGGTGACCGCCGGTGAGCCCGAGTCGAGCATGGTCGACTTCCTGGCCGCCGCCCGCGCGGAACGCTTCGACCTGGCGCTCCAGCTGCACGGCGGCGGGGCGAACTCGAACCCGCTGGTGGCCGCGCTCGGCGCCCGGGTCACCGCCGGGTTGCGCGCCGAAGACGCGCCGCCGCTGGACCGTTGGCTGCGCTACGTCTACTACCAGCCCGAGGTGGTCCGCTATCTGGAGGCGGTGGCGCTGGTCGGCGCACCGGCGACCACGATCACTCCGGCGCTGGCGGTAACCGACGCCGACCGCGCCGAGGCGCGGACCGTGCTCGGCGAGCCGGATCGCCCACGGGTGGCGCTGCATCCGGGCGCGACCGACACCCGTCGCCGCTGGCCCGCCGACCGGTTCGGCCAGCTGGCTCGGACGCTGCACGCCGACGGCTACGAGGTGCTGGTCACCGGCACCCCCGCCGAGCAGGACGTGGTCGACCAGGTGGTGGCGGCAGCGCGGGTGCCGGTCCGGCCGCAGGTGGGTACGCTCAACCTGGGTGGGCTCATCGGCTGTTATGCCGGCTGCGCGCTGGTGGTCTCCAACGACACCGGCCCGCTGCATCTCGCCGCCGCCGTGGGTACCCCCACCGTCGGCATCTTCTGGGTCGGCAACCTGATCACCACCGCCACCGGACTTCGCGGTCGGCACCGGCCGATCATCTCGTGGACGGTGCACTGCCCGGTCTGCGGGGTGGACTGCACCCCCGGCGTCTACCCGCACCGTCCCGGCGACGGCGAGTGCCCGCACCGGGACTCCTTCGTCACCGACGTCCCGGTGGACGAGGTGACAGAAGCCGCCCGCGAGCTGCTGTTCAAGGAGTAAGCAAGGGGCCCTTGTTGACGCCGGCCTCAGGCGTCCGCGTCCGCGTCGGCCAGCACGGCCTCCCATGCCTCCACGTCGCGGTCGGTGACGGTGGTGGGAGACTCCAGGTGGTAGGCGCCGCTGGGCAGGACACCGGCGCCGCCGTGGCGCGCCAGCACGGCGAGTTGGGCGGCCACATCCTCGCCCTGGTGCCGCTCCGGCAACCCGCGCCAGAACTCGAAGCCGCCGGAGTCGACCAGCTTGGTCCGGTCGTACAGGACGCACCCGCCGATCCAGGAGACCCGGTACGCTCGCCAGCTTCCGGCGGGCAGCGCCAACGCCTCGGTGACGTGCAGCAGGTTCGCCGCCGAGTGGATCTGCGCCCGGTCCCACTCGGGACTGCCCGGCCGGATCCGCTCCGGCACCGGCCGGCCCGTCCACTCCCGGTAGTGCCGGTGCGTATCCGGCCTTACGTCGTCCAGGTAGGACAGCCCGTGCACCGCGTTTCCGACGAACCCGCAGCCCAACTCGTCGATCGCGGTCACCAGCCGGCGCAGTGTGCCCGGCTCCAGCCAGACGTCGTCGTCGAGGCAGAGCACGAGCCGGGCGGCGGAGGCGGCGAGCAGGTAGGCCCGGTGCTCGGCGAGGCCGCGCCGGGGCAGCCGGCGGGTCAGCAGCACCGGGTGCCCGCGATGGCGCAGCGCCCGAACCATGGTGGCGGCCGCCGGATGGGCGTACCCGGGGTCGCCGTCGGACTGGTCGCTGACCGCCACCCCGAACCCCGGCACCCCCTCCTGCGCGGCGAGCCCCGAGAGGGTGACGGCGAGTTCGGCCGGACGGTTGCGGGTCGGGATCAGCACGTCGACCGGGCGGTCGACGCGAAACTCCTCGGGTTCGTCGGCGTCGAGCGGTCGGTTCACGGCGTCCGGCCAGGCAGTGGCGGGGCGTCCGCGCCGGTCACCGGCAGCGGGTCGCCGCTGCCGGTGACCGGCGGTGCGCCCGGCTGGCCGTACGCCCGGATCCGGTTGATGATCGCGGAGGTGGAACGGTCCGCCACGTACCCCAGGGTGCGGACCTGGCCGCCCAGCCGCCGCACCAGCGGCGCCTCCGGCACCAGCTCGGGTGGGTAGTCGCCACCCTTGACGTAGACGTCCGGGCGGATGGCCTCGATCAGCGCGGTCGGTGAGTCCTCCTCGAAGACCACCACGTGGTCGACACAGGCGAGGGCGGCGAGCAGAGCGGTACGGTCCTCCACCGGGTTCACCGGCCGGTCCGGCCCCTTCAGCCGGCGTACGCTGCTGTCGGAGTTGACCGCCACCACCAGCAGGTCGCCGAGGGCTTGGGCCTGCTCCAGATACCGCACGTGGCCCCGGTGCAGCACGTCGAAGCAGCCGTTGGTGAAGACGATCGAGCGCCCTGCCCGGCGTTGCTCGGCGACGATCTCCGTCAGGTCCCCGGTGCCGACCAGCACCTGCCGCCCGGCGCCCTCGGTCGTCGGACGGCCGAGCCTGGCCAGCAGATCCTCCCGGCGGCAGACACAGGTTCCGGTGCTGGTGACGGTGCTCGTCGCGGCGAGTTGGGCCAACTGCGCGGCGGTCGACAACGGGGCGTCGGCGGCCAGCGCGAGTGTCATTGCCGCCAGGTACACGTCACCGGCGCCGACCGCATGGCTGGCCGGGACGGGTGTGCTGTGGCTGCGGGACGGCTCGCCGTCGGCGCCGCCGACCACCGCGCCCTCGGTGTCCAGGGTGACCGCGACCACTGCCGCGCCGGTGTGCGCACGCAGCTCGGCGAGCCGGGACTCGGCCAGCAGCGCCCGGTCCACCCCGGCGCCGGCCTCGGCGTTGACGGTCACCCCGGTGCCGGTCACGCTGAGCCCGTTGCCGGTCAGCGCCACCCGGCTCTCGCCCGGCGTTGGCTCCCCGGTCGGCCCGTCGGTACGCCGCATCCCGGCTTCGCCCGGTGCCGCGCCCACGGTCAGCTCGGAGGGCCCGTCGGTCGGGTCGACCTCGGGATACTCCAGATACAGTCCGGCGGTGCCGGCTCGGGCGAGCAGCCGGGTGGCCTCCGCGAAGCTGGGGGTCACCACGGTCGGGCCGAGGCCCCGCCAGTCGGCGAGGTCGTGGGCGTCCAGCGCGACGGTGGCGTACCGGTCCCGGTGCGCGACCAGCCAGGCGCGTACCGGTGCGGACAGGGCGCCTAGGCCGTAGTCGCAGACGACCAACGTTGGGTCCTCGCCGCCGCTGGCGGCCCGCAGCTCCTCGGTCGCGCAGTCGAGGGCGGTGAGCAGGTAGTCCACGCCCGTGTCGCTGAGCGGGTCATCCGGATCGCCGGAGTCCTCCCGTAGGAGGATCTGGTCACCGGCCAGCATCCGGCGCTTGACCACGGTGGGTCGGCCGAGCTGGTTGACCGTCCGGTCCCAGACACCGGCCAGGTCCAGGCAGTCGTGTAGCTCGTCACCCGGCGCGTCTGCGCCGACGGGTGCCACAAGCATCGAACGCCCGCCCAGCGTGGCGATGTTGACTGCGGTGTTGGCCGCGCCGCCCGCCGCCGAGATGCGGCGGCGCAGGGTGAGGACCGGGGCTGGGGCCTCCCGGCAGAGCCGGTCGGAGTCGGCGAACCGCCACTCGTCGAGCATGGCGTCGCCGATCACCAGGACCGGGCGCCCGAGCCAGCTCTGCACGACGTCGGCGAGCCGGAGCTGTTGAGCTGCTGCTCGTGCCATGTCGGCGGTTCCCCTGCGCTCGGCGGGGTCAAACCTGTGGTCGGCTTTCCGCGTCGGCGGCATGTCTGCGGTGATCCGGCACTTAGCTGCGCCGGTGCGTCCGGCGGCACCGACGGTCTTGGTGCGGGTTCGCTCCCGGCGCAAGCCGCTCGACCGTGAGTCGACACCAAAAGCGTGCCGCCGAGATGGAAGCGAGGTCACCCACGATGTTCTGACGGCAGGTACAGGGGTCGGTTCTGACGGATTCGTGCCGCGAAACCGGCTCACTTCAGGATCAGTCGGTTGGTCTGCTCGAAGACGTCCAGGTCGGCCAGGGTTTCCCGGACGCTGGCGGAGATCGGGTGCGGCATCGCGTCGCGGCGGAAGAAGCCGGCGTCGATGGTCTCGTCGGTGATCCGGGCCAGCTGGCCGTCCCACTCCTCGACCCGGAACGCCGTGGTGAAAATCTGGTACGTGTGGCCGTACATGTTGGTGTGGGTACGATCCGGTCCGGTGTAGAGCGCGAAGGCGTTCACCCGCAGGGCCCGTAGCCCCGTCTCCTCGCGGACCTCCCGCACGGCGCAGTCGGCGATCGACTCGCCCAGCTCCATCGCGCCGGCAGGCATCGCCCACTGCCCGTTGTCGGAGCGGCGGATCAGCAGGATGCGGGCCAAGTTGTCGCGTACCACGGCGCGAGCCCCGACGAACATCAGCGTACGGTCGCCGGCCAGGGCACGCAGTTGCCCGACGTACGACTCAGCCCAGGAAATGCTCACCCCGGACAACTTACGGGGGTTCCCAACGTGTGACCGGCGACACTAACTTGTTACCCATGCGTAGCACGATGATGGACGCGCCTCTCCAGGTCTCCCGGATCCTCGAACACGGCGCCATCGTGCACGGCGCGGCCGAGGTGGTGACGTGGACCGGAGCCGCGCCGCGCCGCAGCACGTACGCCCAGGTCGGGCGGGACGCCGCCCGACTCGCGCATGCCCTTCGCGCCGAGTGTGGGGTGACCGGCGACGAGCGGGTCGCCACGTTCATGTGGAACAACACCGAGCACCTGGTGGCGTACTTCGCCGTGCCCAGCATGGGCGCGGTGCTGCACACGCTGAACATCCGACTCTTCCCCGACCAGGTCATCTACATCGCCAACCACGCCGAGGACCGGGTGGTGCTTGTCGACTCGACGTTGATCCCGCTGCTGGCGAAGTCCATCGGGGCGATGACCAGCGTCCGGCATGTGGTGGTGGTCGGCGGCGGTGATCCCGACCCGC
Source organism: Micromonospora sp. LOL_024 (assembly GCF_048060415.1). Classification (NCBI taxonomy): domain Bacteria; kingdom Bacillati; phylum Actinomycetota; class Actinomycetes; order Micromonosporales; family Micromonosporaceae; genus Micromonospora; species Micromonospora sp. LOL_024. The sequence continues at coordinate 32,639 of NZ_JBHMIS010000009.1, read as the reverse complement.
TGACGGCCGCAGCCGGCGACCGGATCGCCGTACACCACTGGGACGCGTTGCTGGTCGGCCGGCCGGAGGAATACGACTGGCCCGAGGTGGACGAGCGCGCCGCCGCCGCCCTCTGCTACACCTCCGGCACCACCGGCAACCCCAAGGGGGTCGCCTACTCGCACCGCTCGATCTACCTGCACTCGTTGCAGATCTGCATGCCGGAGGGTTTCGGGCTCGGGCCGACCGACCGTGAGCTGGCCATCGTGCCGATGTTCCACGCGATGTCGTGGGGTCTGCCGTTCGCGGCCTTTCTCTCCGGCGCGTCGTTGGTGATGCCGGATCGTTTTCTCCAGGCCGCCCCGATCGCCGAGATGATCGCCGCGGAACGACCGACTCTGGCCGGCGCGGTGCCGATCATCTGGACCGACCTGCTGGCCTACCTGGACGGCAACGACGTGGACACCTCCTCGCTCAAGGAGGTGATCGTCGGCGGTTCGGCCTGCCCGCCGTCGCTGATGCGCGCCTTCGAGGACCGACACCACGTCGACGTGATCCACGCCTGGGGGATGACCGAGATGTCGCCACTGGGCTCGGTGGCCCGCCCGCCGGACGGCGCGGTCGGCGAGGACGCCTGGCGTTACCGGTACACGCAGGGACGGGTGCCGGCCGGGGTGCAGGCCCGCATCGTCGGCCCGGCTGGCCAGTCGCTGCCCGCCGACGGGGTGTCCGTCGGCGAACTGGAGGTGCGCGGGCCGTGGATCACCGGCCGGTACGTCGGGGACGAGGCACCCGATGCGGAGAGGTTCCGCGACGGCTGGCTGCGCACCGGTGACGTCGGCACCCTGTCGGCGGACGGTTATATCACCCTTACCGACCGGGCCAAGGATGTGATCAAATCCGGCGGGGAGTGGATCTCCTCGGTGGAGTTGGAGAACGCGTTGATGGCTCACCCGGCGGTGCTGGAGGCCTGCGTGGTGGGCGTGCCGGACCAGCGCTGGGATGAGCGGCCCCTGGCCACGGTGGTGCTCCGTGCGGGTGCGTCGGCCACCGCGGAGGAGCTGCGCGAGTTCCTGTCCGGGTCGGTGGCCCACTGGCAACTGCCGGAGCGGTGGGCGTTCGTCGACGTGGTGCCGAAGACCAGTGTCGGCAAGTTCGACAAGAAGGTGGTGCGTTCCCGGTACGCCGATGGTGACCTGGATGTGCGGGAACTGGCCACGCCGTAACGTTTTTCGGCGCATCATCGCCGTTAGGAGTAGCGGCCTCGCACAGACCTCTCTCCGGTGGGCGGCCCCGGCGTTCGCACCGCGCCGGGGCCGCCCTTTCCTTGCGGGGCGACCCGCAAAGCCAGTATTGCGAAACTTGTTCGCCTGTGTCCGGCGGATGGAGAATTTGCCTGCTCAGGCGGCAGGCCGGCTTCCGTGCCCACCCGGATCCCGCCCTGCGCGACGGCTGCCGCGACATCCGCCACAGCCTGCGCCTTCGGCGTGGTGTACGCCAGCACGAACTGCCAGCGGGCATTCGGCGCCATCAGTGGGCGGACCGGCAGGGTCACCTCGTCGCTGCCAGGCGGCCTCCCAGACCCACACCAGTCCTAGGCGGGGCGGGGGCCACTGGTGGTTCAGCCCAGCCCGTCGACGAGCGCCGGGGTCAACTCGCCGATCGACCCCAGCACCGTCGCGGCCAGCCGTTCCGCGTCCGGATCCAACGGGTACGCCCCGTGCGGCACGGCCACCACGGCCATCCCTGCCACAGCCGCCGACCGGACCCCGTTGGAGGAGTCCTCCACCGCCGCGCAGCGCGCCGGGTCGACGCCGAGCCGGCGCGCCACCGCCAGGTAGACGTCCGGTGCGGGCTTGCCACGTTCGGTCTCCTCGGTCGACAGCGTGGTGCGGAAGGCGTCGACCAGACCGGTGGCGGCCAGCGCAGCCGCGATCAGCCGGGTCGGCGACGAACTGGCGAGCCCCAACGGCCACCGCGCGGCGAGCCGGCGCACCACCTCGTCCGCACCGTGGATCAGCGGTACCCGGGCCGCGTACCGCCGAGCCATCTCTTCGACCACCTCGGCGGCCACCTGCTCGGCGGTGCGCCGCACGCCCAGTTCGTCGCTGAGGTACCGGGCCCACTCGCCGGTGCTCATCCCCATCAGCCGCCGCTGGGTGTCGTCGCGCCAGCTGCCCCCGTGCTTGGCGACGTACCCCCGCCGCACCTCCTCCCACACCGGCTCGGAGTCCACGATCACGCCGTCCAGGTCGAAAACCACCGCATCCACCGTCACCCACCCATCCTCGCGCACCCTCATCCTTGCCACCCGTCCACGTGTCGATCAGAAGCTTTGGGTCGGGGATGTGCGAAGAATCAGCCGCAGACTCGGATCAACCCTGTAGGGGTGGGAGGCCGATGGGGCTGCCCGGGGGGATGACCGTGTGGGCGGCGCGGGCGATCGGGTGGAGTAGGTCGCGTAGGCGCTGGGTGCGGTCGGCGCCGAGTGCTGTCCAGGGGCGGGCGGCGGTGGTGTCGGTGGACTTTTCGACCGCCTGGAAACCGGCCCGGCCGCGGTCGGTCGGCTCGCCGCCGGCGGTGAGCCAGCCCCGGCCGGCCAGCCGCTCACGGGCCTGCGCCCACTCCTGCTCCGACCAACCCCGGCCGAGTAGATTCGCTGGCGACATGTCGACCGCGACCCGCCAGGCCAGCGCCTCCACCGGATCGAGATCGGCGGCGACCAGCGCCGCGACGTGGCCGTCGCCCCGGTGTTCCCGCAGCGTGGTGGCGGCCTGCCAGAGCCGGGCCAGCGGGTACTCGCCGTGCGGTAGGGCCGCGTTCGCCGCGCCCAGCACCCGGCCGGCGATCTCGATACCGTCGCCGGCGGCCTCCAGCAGATCGGCGGCCTCCGTGAGGTGCCGCTCCGGCAGTTCGTAGGTCAACTCGGCGAGCGCCTGCACGGCCCCGGTGAGGCGGGACCGCAGCGCCTCCTCCGGCGCGGCCAGCTGCCACACTCCCGGCAGTGCCCGGGTGACCATGTGTGGCGCGAAACTGTAGAACGCAGCGATCACCGGAGCCGGCCCGGTCGCTCCGAGCGGAGCCGCCCGGCCGGCGAAATAGCCCCGCCAGTACCCGCGCAGCCCGACGGCCTCGTGGGCGGCGCGGGCGCGCGGGTGGAAGTAGGTGACGGCGTGCACCGGCTCGAAGTGCGTCCACATCTGCCGGGCGGTTCGCCCGGCAGCGTCGCGTGCCGTCACCCGCGCCTCCGTGTTCGTGCCGGCCGTACGGTCACTGGGCGGCGAGGATGTCGACCACGAAGCGCAGCGGGCCCCCCGGACGACCACCCTCGCCGTCGCCGTACGCCTGCTCGGCCGGGATGTCGAGCTGGACCCGACTGCCCACGGTGACCCCGACCAGGCCCTTGTCCCAGCCGGGGATGACCTGCCCGACCCCGATCGGGAAGGTGGCCGGCTCGCCCCGCTCCCAGGAGGAGTCGAACTCCTCACCGCTGGCGAAGAACACCCCGACATAGTTGGTGGTGATCGACTGACCGGCTTCGACCTTCGGCCCGGTGCCCTCGATCAACGGCGTCACGGTGAGCTCGGTCAGCTCGCCCTCGCCGGGAGTGACGGTCGGCTTGCTGCCCAGCGCCGGGTCGGCGCCCTCCGGCAACTGTGGGGCGGGTGGCGCGCCCGGATCGCTCGGCGCCTCCGCCGGGGCGGACGGGGTGCCGGCGGCCTGCTCGGGAGCGTCGTCGCCGCCGCGCTGGCCGACGATCACGAACACGGTGACCAGCACCGCCACCACGGCGACGCCGGCGAACGCACCGGCCCAGGCCTGCCGGCGGCGCTTGGCCTCGGCGGCCTTTTTGGCGGCAAGCTGCTCGGCCAGCCGCCGCTGCGACTTCGTGGACCGGTTGTCCGTGCTCTCGCTCACGTCGTCGACTCCCTGTTGAAAGGTGGATGCGTCCGGGCGCAAACGCCGTCGCCGACACACGGTACCTGGTGGTGGGCGTACTGCCGACGATCGATCGCCACCAGTGGGACGGATGGGATGGTTGAGGGCGCAGTGCGCGGTCAGGCGGTCTTGCGGGTGGCCTTCTTCGGAGCGGCCTTTCTGGTGGTCACCTTCTTCTGAGCCTTCTTCGCGCCCGTTGCCTTCGTACCCTCCGCCTTCTTGGCGGGGTCGGCCTTCTTCGGGGCGGCCTTCTTCGCCGGGGCCCTGGCTGCTTTGGCCGGGGCCTTCGCGGCCTTCTGTTGGGCCGAGCGCGCCGACGAGATCGGCGTCGGCTCACCCGCACCACCTGCGTCACCGGTTCCATGCTCGCCCCGGGACGCCCGTGCACGCTCCACGGACGCCTTGAGCGCGGCCATCAGGTCCACCGCGGCTGCCGGAGCCTCCTCGACCTCCTCCGGCTGGACGACCTCACGGCCCTCCACCTTCGCGTCGATGACCTCCTGCAACGCCGCCCGGTAGTCGTCGGTGAACTCGTCCGGATGGAAGTCCCCGGCCATCGAGTCGACCAACGAGGTGGCCATCGACAGCTCCGGTGGCCGGATCTTGAGGTCCTCGTCGAGGAAGCCGAAGGCCGGCTTACGGATCTCGTCAGGCCAGAGCATCGTGTTCAGCAGCAGCACCCCCTCGCGGACCCGCAGGGTGGCCAACTGCTCCCGCTGGCGCAGCGCCACCTTGACGATCGCCACCCGCTCGGAGTCGGTCAACGCGTCCCGCAGCAGCAGGTACGGCTTGGTCGCGGTGCCCTCCGGCTCCAGGAAGTACGCCTTGTTGTAGAGGATCGGGTCGACCTGTTCGGCCGGCACGAACTCCAGCACGTCGATCGCGCGGGAGCTGGTCAACGGCAGGTCGGCGAAGTCGTCGTCGGTCAGGATGACCATTTCCCCGCCGCCGATGTCGTAGCCCTTGGCGATGTCGTCGTAGCTGACCTCCTCGCCGCAGACCTGGCAGGTGCGCTTGTACCGGATCCGCCCGCCGTCCTCCCGGTGCACCTGGTGAAACCGGATGTCCTTCTCTTCCGTCGCCGAGTACAGCTTGACTCCGATCGAGACCAGCCCGAACGACACGGCTCCCTTCCAGATGGCACGCATCCTGCGCTCCCTTCCCCGGTATCGACCATGCTCGCATCACAGCGAACCGGCCGCGAGGTGTTCGGCCTGCTACTACAGTCGATTTGTGTCCGGCGCGCCGCTCAAGCCGATGCTCGCGATGACCGGGCCGCTCCCGGCCGGTGCCGGCTGGGCGTACGAGTTCAAGTGGGACGGCGTACGCGCGCTGGCCGACGTCGCCGCCGGACGACCGAGGCTGTACGCCCGCTCCGGTGTGGAGATCACCGCCGCCTACCCGGAGCTCATCCCGCTCGGCGAGCAGGTCGACGATGCGCTGCTCGACGGCGAGGTGGTGCTCTTCGACCAGGGCGGTCGGCCGTCGTTCACCGCCCTGGCCCAGCGGATGCACGTGCGAGATCCCGTGAAGGCCGCCCGGCTGGCGGCCAGCGTCCCGGTGACGTACATGATCTTCGACCTGTTGCGACTGCGCGGTGAGGACCTCACCGGCTGGCCGTACACCCGGCGTCGGGAAGCCCTCGACGGCGTGGGGCTGGGCGCGGCGCGATGGGCGGTGCCCCCGATCTTCTTCGACGGCCCGGCCACCTACGACGCCGCCGGCGAACACGGCCTCGAAGGGGTGATGGCCAAGCAGGTCGGGTCGGCCTACCGGCCCGGGGCGCGCTCACCGGACTGGGTGAAGGTCAAGCTGGAGGTGACGGGGGACTTCGTGGTCGGCGGCTGGCGGCCTGGCGCGCGCAGGATCGGCGGCCTGCTGGTCGGGGTGCCGGGCGCCGACGGACGGCTCGTCTACCGGGGCCGGGTCGGCGGTGGCATCGGTGCCGCCCTCGAACGTGAACTGCTGCGCGAGTTGGCGCCGCTGCGCACAACGGCCGCGCCGTTCAGCGGCGACGTGCCCCGTGAGGATGCCCGAGGCGCGACCTGGGTAGCCCCCCGTTTGGTGGTGGAGGTCAAGTACGGCCAGCGGACCCCGGACGGCCGACTGCGGTTCCCCCGGATCCTGCGGCTGCGGCCCGACAAGCCGGCCGAGGAGGTTGAGGATGCCAGCTGACCGCATCCCGGTCCAGGTACAGGGCCGCACGCTGGAGTTGTCCAACCTCGACAAGGTGCTCTATCCGCAGGCGGGCTTCACCAAGGGCGAGGTGATCGACTACTACACCCGGGTGGCGCCGGTGCTGCTGCCGCACCTGCACGACCGGGCGCTCACCCGGATCCGCTACCCGAACGGTGTGGCGGGCAACTCGTTCTTCGAGAAGAACGCCCCCGCTGCCACCCCGTCCTGGGTGCGCGTCGAAACGTTGCCCGCGCCCGGCTCCACCAAGGGCCGGGAGAGCATCGACTACGTGGTCGCCGACGATCTGCCCACCCTGGTATGGCTGGCCAACCTGGCCGCCCTGGAACTGCACACCCCGCAGTGGACGATCGGTGCGCATCCGGACCTGATGGTGGTCGACCTGGACCCGGGGGCACCGGCGTCGCTGCGCCAGTGCTGCCAGGTGGCGCTGCTGCTGCGGGACCGGCTGGCCGTCGACGGGATCGACGCGTACCCGAAGACATCTGGAAAGAAGGGTATGCAGCTCTGCTGCCCGATCACCGGTGACCAGCCCGCCGACAAGGTGTCGTCCTACGCCCGCCGGATCGCCCAGGACCTGGAACGCGAACACCCGAAGCTGACCGTCTCGAAGATGGCGAAGAACCTGCGACCGGGCAAGGTGTTCATCGACTGGAGTCAGAACAACGCGGCGAAGACGACGGTGTCGCCGTATTCGCTGCGCGCCCAGCTGGTCCCGTCGGTGTCGACGCCGTTGACCTGGGACGAGGTTGAGGCTGGCGCGGCGGGGCAGCGGCCGTCGAGCCGGCCGTACACGGCCGGTGAGGTGCTCGACCGGATAGAACAGCATGGCGACCTGCTTGCCCCGCTGCTCCACGGCGGCCCTCCCTTACCGCTGTAAGGAAGGGCCCTTGTCGACGCCTGCGGCAGAGGGATGATCCCCTGTCAACGCGCGACACCCAGCTCGCCGCAGCGGCGTAGGCGAGCGTACGCGCCGGCGAGCAGGACCACCGCGAGCAGGCTGACGACCACGTCGCTGACCAGGGCCTCGGTGGGTGAGGCCGGCGCGTACGGGGGCACCAGGTAGGCCAGCGTGGCCGCGCCGACCAGCGCCCCCGCCGCGCAGGCCAGCACGTGCGCCTGCCCCCACCCGGCGCGCCCGGACCAGCGGACGAGCATCGCCGCCAGGGTGGCGACGGCGACCACCGACAGAACGACCCCGACCCAGCCGGACAACATGCTCACCCCCAGGTAGATCACCAGGACCAACGCCGCTGGGCGGCCTGGACGAGGCGCGGAGGCCGGTGCCGGTGCCGGTCGACGCCGCCACCGGGGCAGGGCCGCCACCACGACCAGGGTGATGACCACCGCCGCCGCCCCGGCGAGCTGACCGGGACTGGCCAGGAACCCCTTACGTCCGCTGTCGTCGGCGAAGACGGCCAGGCTGCCCAGCAGGTAGAGCAGCGTCACCGTGACCAGGCCGGAGGTCCGCAAATACGGGCGCAGGCGACGGGTCGGGGCGAGGTACGACTCGACGATGGCGATCGGTGCGCAGATGGTCAGCGCCACGTGGTTGCCCAGGAAACTGAGAACCTCCTGCGCGCTGACGCCCAGCAGCGGGATCCGGGTACGGTCCGCGGCGCTCAGCTCGGCGAACTCGGTGTCGGCCAGGTAGTCGGGGTTGAACAGCGACTGGTCGACCAGCCCCGCCTGTACCACGCCGAAGCCCGCCGCGAGCAGCACGATCATCGGCCACCCCCCGCCGGCACGCCGCGCAGCCTCGCGGATCAGCACCGCCGCGCCGCCGTACATCGGGGCCAGGACGACCACGACCAGCAGCATGTCCGCCCCGGCGAAGCCGCCCCAGGAGCACTCGGCCGCCCAGGGGGCGAGCAGCAGGAGCGCCACGACCGGTAGGAGCCGCCGCCACATCGGTTCCCCGTCAGGTGTCATGTACCGACTGTCCGGCAGGCCAGGGGCACGCCGATACTGCCATCGGTCTACACCCCGTCGACCAAGGACCAGTGGCGCTCCGCCGAGCCGGCGGGTCAACATGGACAGCTCCGGGCAGCAGGAGTTGGATGTACCGCATGCATTCCGCCGCGCCCGTGCTGTCCTTCGTCGGCCTCGCCGAGCGGGACCAGCCGCTGCTCACCTACCTCGACCACCGGACCGGGCATCGCCGGCAGCTGACCGCCGCCGAGTTGGGCGAATGGTCGGCACGCGCCGCCGGGCTGCTGCGCGACGAGTGTGGACTGGCTCCGGGCAGCCGGGTGGCGGTGCTGCTGCCGCCGCACTGGCGTACCGCCGCTGTGCTGCTCGGTGCCTGGTCGGTGGGGCTGGAGGTGTCGTTCCGGCCACGCGCCACCGCCGGCTTGCCGGTGCTGGAGCCCGGCGGCGACCGGCCGTACGACGCGGTCCTGGTCACCCCGGAGCGCCTCGACGACTGGCTTGAGGACGTACCCGAGGGGGTGCACCGCTATCTCGTCGGCGTCGGGCCGGACCCGCTGGTCGACGTGCCGGTCGGCTGGCTCGACTGGTCCGTGGAGGTGCTGCGACACGGTGCCGCCCCGGCCGACCGCCCGACGCTCTTCGCGTCCGACCCGGCCAGCCCCGACGGCACCAGCTACGACGAGTGGGGCCGGGTGGCCAGGGCGGTGGCCGAGCAGCTCGACCTGCGGGCCGGCGACCGGCTGCTGGTCGACGCCGCCGAGCACGACCAGCCGCTGAAGTGGCTGCTCGCCCCCCTGGCGGTCGGCGCGTCGGTGGTGCTCTGCGCCAACCTCGACCCGGCGGACCGGGACGCGGTGACCGCCGCCGAGCGGGTGACCCGGGTCCTCTGACCAGAGTCACCCAGGCGGGAGGCGTCTCGACCTCCGTTGACCAAGCGTGGCGGGGCTCAGTCGACGGTGGGTAGGGGTGGACCGAGGACGTCGTCGGCGTCGACGATGGTGTACGCGTACCCCTGCTCGGCGAGGAAGCGCTGCCGGTGCGCGGCGTACTCGGTGTCGATGGTGTCCCGGGAGACGACGGTGTAGAAGTGCGCCTGCCGGCCGTCGGCCTTCGGGCGGAGCACCCGGCCCAGGCGTTGCGCCTCCTCCTGGCGGGAGCCGAAGGTGCCAGAGACCTGGATCGCCACCGCCGCCTCGGGCAGGTCGATGGAGAAGTTCCCGACCTTGGAGATCACCAGCGTCCGGATCTCCCCGCAGCGGAACGCGTCGAAGAGCCGCTCGCGCTCCTTGTTGGTGGTCGAACCCTGCACGATCGGCGCGTCGAGATACTCCCCCAACTGGTGGAGTTGGTCGATGTACGCGCCGATGACCAGCGTCTGCTCCTGCGGATGCCGGGCCAGCAGGGCCCGCACCACCGGCAGCTTGGTGCGGGCGGTGGCCGCCATCCGGTAGCGCTCCTCGGCCTCGGCGGTCGCGTACGACATCCGCTCCGTGTCGGTCAGGGTGACCCTGACCTCGGTGCACTCGGCCGGGGCGATCCAGCCCTGCGACTCAATGTCCTTCCACGGCGCGTCGTACCGCTTCGGGCCGATCAGGCTGAACACGTCGCCCTCCCGGCCGTCCTCGCGGACCAGGGTGGCGGTCAGTCCGAGCCGGCGGCGGGCCTGCAGGTCCGCGGTGAACCGGAAGATCGGCGCGGGTAGCAGGTGCACCTCGTCGTAGACGACCAGGCCCCAGTCGCGGGCGCCGAACAGGTCCAGATGGGTGAAGACGCCGCCGCGCCGCGAGGTGAGCACCTGGTACGTGGCGATGGTGACCGGCCGTATCTCCTTGCGCTCGCCCGAGTACTCGCCGATCTCCTCCTCGGTCAGTGAGGTGCGGGCGATCAGCTCCCGCTTCCACTGCCGGCCGGCGACCGTGTTGGTGACCAGGATCAGCGTGGTCGCCTTCGCCTCGGCCATCGCCGCAGCGCCCACCAGGGTTTTGCCGGCCCCGCAGGGCAGCACCACCACGCCGGACCCGCCGGCCCAGAACGCCTCCACCGCCTCCCGCTGGTACGACCGCAGCGTGAACGGCTTGCCGCCCGCCTTGCCGGTCTCGGCCAGCTCGATCGGGTGCGCCTCACCGTCCACGTACCCGGCCAGGTCCTCCGCCGGCCAGCCGAGCTTGAGCAGCGCCTGCTTGAGTCGACCCCGCTCGGACGGGTGCACCGCGATGGTGTCGTCGTCGATCCGGTTACCGAGCATCCCGGCGAGCTTCTTGCTCTTGGCCACCTCGATCAGCACCAACCGGTCCAGGGCGCGCAGGACCAGACCGTGCACCGGGTCGGCGGCGAGCTGGAGTCGCCCGTACCGGTCCATCGTCTCGGCCACGTCCACCAGCAGGGCGTGCGGGACCGGGTAGCGGGAATACTTGAGCAGGGCGTCCACCACGCCCTCGGCGTCGTGTCCGGCGGCCCGGGCGTTCCACAGTCCCAGCGGGGTCAACCGGTACGTGTGCACGTGCTCGGGGGAGCGCTCCAACTCGGCGAAGGGCGCGATGGCCATCCGGCATGCCTGCGAGTCGGGGTGGTCGATCTCCAGCAGCAGGGTTTTGTCCGACTGCACGATTAGCGGTCCACCACTCACGCCGAATCCTCTCCTCGTACGGCTGATCCGCCTCACCATGACAGGTAGCTGACCTGCCTCAGGGCGACCATCCAGTGTTGCACGCACAGCCGAACGGCAAATAGGAGCTCACCGCGCGCAACCCACCTGGTACCGCGACACGTCTAGCTCTAGGGGACGACTTGTCGAGGGCGGCGGCCGGCGAGGTCGCGATCGGGCCGCCACACCGCCCTCGCGGCGTCCCGCCGGGTGGGTGCCGGTGCGGGTGTGTTCGATCCGCGGTCAGACGGCCAGGAGGCGGGCCGTTCCCGCCATCGCGGACAGCCAACGGGGGCGAGCGGCCCGCACCGCACCCCGCCGTCGTTACACCGACCGCCAGGCCGGAGAACCAACTGGGCCGGTTAGGTACCGGTGGTGCTGGTCGGCAGCCGTCCGGGGTGACACCCTTGAGTCGAGGGCCGGACCGTACGGGGAGGGCGCATGACCGTCGATCAGGAAGTGGTCCCGAAGCGCGAACAGGCAAGGTCAACCGAACCGGTCTCCACCGCCATCGTGGTCGCGTACGCGGTCGTCGGGTCGATGATCTTCGGCTGGTTCCTCTTCGGCTGGCTGGTGCTCCAACAGGGCTTCGTGGACTCCGTCGGCGAGGCCCTCGGCACCGCGTTCGGGCTGCTGCTGGTCGTGGCGATCATCGGGTCGGTGCGGCGCAGCCGACGCTGACCGGCGATCACCTCTCCAGCACCGCCGCGGTGATCCGGTGCAGCGCGAAGGTGTGCAGCATCTCGGTACGCTCGTCCTCCGCGCGGAGGTAGCCCGCGCCCAGCGAGACCGGCCGCACCAGCCTCGACGCGGTCGCCCCGTGCGCGTCGACGTAACCCACCCAGACCAGCGCCTTGTCGCGTACCGCCTGGGCGAGCACGGCCAGGGCCTCCCCGTGGCTGTGCACCGGCACCGGCCCGCTCGGCGTCGTACCCCGCACCACCGCCGGGGCCCGCCGGGCCGCCCGCGCCGCCGCGTCACCCCGGCGGATCTGTTCCACCACGCCGAGCAGACGCGGCAGCGGCAGGCGCGCGGTGGCCAGCGCATCGATCGTCCGGGTGGCCACCGACACCCGGGCCGGCGCCCGACGGACCTTCGGCCGGCTGAGCACCGCCGAACCGGTGGCGTCCTCGGCCACGGGGACGTAACCGGCCTCGCGCAGCACGGACAGCAGCCGGCCGGCCTGGTACGGCGTGACCAGCACCGTCGGAGCGAGCCGGCGCAACGCCAGGGTCTCCACCCGCCGGTCGGCCAGCACCTCGGCCAGCAGCGCCTCGTCGTCGCTGCGCAGATACGCCCCGGCGGAACCGATACGCAGCCCACCGTGTTTGCGGGCCACATCGTCGACCAGGTAGGTCAGCCCCTGCGGTACGGGGGTGCGGGACCGGTGCCGCAACAACTCGTGCAGGTCGTCGGCGGAGTATCCGGCGTCCAACGCCCGGCGCACGCTGCCCGGGGTGACCCGGTGCACGCTCGCCCCACCGGCCGACTCCGGCTCGGCGAGGATCCCCAACTCGGCGGCGAGCGCCGGGTCGGGAGGTCCGGGCACCACCACGGTCAGGTCGGCCTGGACGAGGAAGTGGTCCACCGGGGCCGGCAGCAGGGTGTCCAGCGCCCGGATGGCGGTGCCGGCCTCGGCGTCCTCGGCATCGGCCCGGAGTCCCAGCGGGTCGTCCACGTCGCGGCCCTCGGCCGCCGTCGTCTCGGCCACCAGCAGCCGCCCGTACGAGGTGAGCGCACCCAGCCCGGTCACCCCCAGCGTGGCTGCCTCGGCGAGCATCTCCCGGTGCGCCGCCTCCCGACCACGGCTGCGCCGGGGTGCCCGCCAGTCGAGCAGCGCCAGCACCTCGTCGGCGCTGGGCGCGGTGGCCGGTTCCACATCGGCGAGTACCCCGAGCACCGCCCGGCGGGCGGCCGGCGAGCCGGCCCGTTCCGCCTCCGCGGAGAGCACGGTGATCGGGCGGTCCCGGTCGTCGCGTTGCCCGATCAGACCCACCTGGCGGGTCATGGTCAGCCAGGCTCGGGCCAACTGCTCCCAGCGCTGGGCCAGCGAACCGGCACGCCACATCTCGTACCCGGCGGTCGGCAGCACCTGCTGCTCGGCGCCGTACCGGCCGGCGGCACCGGGCAACTCCACCTCGCCGGTCAGCCCAGCCGCGTACGCCACCTCCAGCAGCAGCGCCGCCGTCGACTCGTCCAGCCCGGTGGCGCGCGCCAACCGGCGCAGGTCACGTACGCCGATGCCACCCGAGCGCAGCACCGGCGCAGGTTCGGCGGCCAACTGCTCCAGCAGCGCCTCGGTGTGGCGTACCACCTCCATGGTCTGTCCGGCCCCGGCGGAGTCGGCGGCCTTCGGCTCGCGTGGTGTCGCCGCCACCGGTGGCGGGCTGGAGCTCAGTGGGCCCAGTGGCCCGGTGTCGCGCCGCAGCAGCAACCCGATTTCGCGGGGCAACTCCACCATCCCGCTGGTGCCGCCCTTGCCGCCGGCGACCCGCACCAGCAGGCGATGGTCGACCAGCCAGCGGATCGGCGAGCCGGTCGACGCGCCGCCGTTGGTGTCGTCCGGCGGCAGGTCGACGTCGGCACCGATCGCGGGTGCCTGCAACGCGCCGGGCGGCACGCTCCCGACCGGGGGACCGGCCGCCAGCCGGTCCAGGATCGCCCGGGCCGAGGGCGGCGCGGACAGCAGTGTCCGCCGCAGCTTCGCCGGGTCCGCGCAGAGCGCGGCCGTCCGCGGGTCCAACTCGACCGCTGGCCGGCCGAGGCCCGCCGGGTACGGTGAGATCTCGTCGATGCCGCCGACGAGTCGCAGGGCATCCTCCGGGCCGTAGAGCAGGAAACGGGCGCGCAGCCGGTCGACGGCCGCGCGGACAGCGGTCGGCGCGGGTGGGCGCGGGCCGGCGGTGGCCATCGCGAGGACCACGTCGGCCGAGGTGGTGCCGTCGGCCCGGTCCCGGGTCAGTCGGGCCGCGTCCATGATCTGGATGGTGAACTGGTCCAGCTCGTCGAGGGCGCACGACACCGAGACGCGGGACTGGGCCCGGATGGCGAGGGCGTCGACGTCGGCGGGGACCGGCACGACGAGGTCGGGCCGCAGTTGGAGCAGCGCGGCGAGGGAGTCGTCGGGCAGCGACCGCAGGTGATCGGCGAGTGAGGTGCTCATTGTCGTTCCACGCTAGCCCGGCCGGGGCCACTTGCGCCCGTGGGACGTCCCTGTCGGTCCAGGCAGCCGGGTAGCTTCGCAGGATGCTTGCAACGGGTGCACTGACGGTCGGATTCGATCTCGACATGACCCTGGTCGACTCGCGTCCCGGCATCGCCGCGGCTTATCGCGCGTTGACCGAGCTGACCGGAGTGCCCGTCGACGCCGACGTGGCCGTGTCCCGGCTGGGCCCGCCGCTGCGTACCGAGATCGCCCACTGGTTTCCACCCGCGCAGGTCGACGAGGGGGTCCGCGTCTTCCGCGAGCTGTATCCCGCGTACGCGATCACGCCGACCGTGCCCCTGCCCGGCGCCAGGGAGGCGCTCGAAGCCGTGCGGGAGCGGGGCGGCCGGGTGCTCGTGGTCACCTCCAAGCTGGCCCGGCTGGCCCGGCTCCATCTGGACCATTTGGGCCTGGTGGTGGACGAGTTGACCGGCGACCTGTTCGCCGAGGAGAAGGCGGCGGCGCTGCGAGAGCACGCTGCCACCCACTATGTCGGTGATCACGTCGCGGACATGGTCGCCGCCCAGGCGGCACAGGTGCCAGGGATCGGAGTGACGACGGGCCCGTGTACGGCCGACGACCTGGGGGCGGCCGGCGCGGCGACGGTGCTGACAGATCTCACCGGATTCCCGGCGGCGCTCGACGGCATGATCCGGCTAGCCTTGAAGCAGTAGACGGCTCAAGCGAAGCAGGGGTTCTCACGTGCCTACGGGTCGAGTGAAGTGGTACGACGCCACCAAGGGATACGGATTCGTCACCAGTGACGAGGGTGGCGACGTGTTCCTGCCGAAGGGCGCGCTGCCGGCGGATGTCACCGACCTCAAGGGCGGCCAGCGGGTCGACTTCAGTGTGGTCGACAGCCGGCGGGGCGCGCAGGCGATGGGGGTGAAGCTCCTGGACGCTCCGCCGTCCGTGGCGGAGCTGCGCCGCCGGCCGGCGGAGGAGCTGCACGGTCTGGTCGAAGACATGATCAAGGTGCTGGAGGCAAAGGTCCAGCCGGACCTGCGCCGGGGCCGTTTCCCGGACCGCAAGAGCGCGCAGAAGATCGCTCAGTTGGTCCACGCGGTCGCCCGCGAACTGGAAGTCTGAGGTACGAAGCCGGCGTCGGCGGCCCGGCCGAGCAGCGCCTCGACGGCACCGAATCCCGCTGCCCCCAGGTCGGCGGTGAATTCGTTGACGTAGAGGCCGATGTGCCGGTCCACCACGTCGGGCTCCATCTCCTGGGCGTGCGCCAGCACGTACGGCCGGCTGGCCGCCGGGTCGGCCCAGGCCCGGCGGACGGAGTCCCGGATCCAGTCGGCGGCCCGTTGCGGATCGACCGCGCCGCGGCGAGCCAGGATGGCACCGAGCGGGATCGGCAGCCCGGTGTCCGCCTCCCACCATTCGCCCAGGTCGACCAGGGCGGTAAGGCCGTGCCGTGGATAGGTGAACCGCGCCTCGTGGATCACCAACCCGGCGTCGTACCGTCCGGCGGCGACGGCTGGCATGATCTCGTGGAACGGCACCACCTCGATGCGCTGCGGAGCCCGGCCGGCGGCCCAGAGCCGGAAGAGCAGGTAGGCCGTGGTCCGGTCCCCGGGCACCGCGACCGTGGCGCCGGTCAGGTCAGCACGGTCGGGCCCGCCGTCACGGTCGGAGCGGGTGAGCACCAACGGCCCGCATCCCCGCCCCAGCGCACCCCCACAGGGCAGCAGGTGGTAGTCGCCCAACAGCCACGGCAGCGCCGCATAACTGACCTTCACCAGGTCGAACGCGCCCCGTTCGGCGGCGGTGTTGGTGATGTCGACGTCGGCGTACGTCACCTCGACCGGCGGCGCGCCGGGCACCTGCCCGTGCACCAAAGCGTGGAAGACGAACGTGTCGTTGGGACAGGGCGAGATCGCCAGCGAGAGCGCCACGCCCCCACCGTAACCCCGCCCTGCTCTGCCCCGGCGCTGCTGACGGTCAACGCAGGGCGGAGGCGGCGACGGTGAGGGCGGCGAGGGCGTCGCGGATCCGCCACGCGCTGCGGTCGCGCGGACCGATCGGGTTCGAGATGGCGCGTAGTTCGGCGAAGGGCAGGCCGGCGTGGCTGGCGGCGACGGCCACGCCGTACCCCTCCATCGCCTCGGCCACCGCGTGCGGGTGGCGTCGGCTGAGCGCGTCCGTGCTGGCGGTGGTGCCGGTGACGGTGCTCACGGTCAGGACGGACCCGACGATGGCGTCCGGTAGCGCGGCGCGCAGGGCGGCCAGGAGGGTGGAGTCGACGGTGACGGCGGTGCCGCAGCCGAGAAGTTCGGGTGGCATGCCCAGCTCATCGACAGGAATGAAGCCGTCGGGGGATCCGGCGCCCAGGTCGGCGGCGACCGCATGGGTGCCGAGCACGATGCCTCCGACCGCCACCCGGCCCACGAAACCGCCGGCGACGCCCGCGCTGACCACCCCCCGGTACGGGCGGCCGGCCATCTCGGCGAGCGCCAGTGACCGGGCCGTCGCCGCACCGGCGACGGCCGGGCCCACCCCCACCGGCAGCACCGCCACCGTCGGGTCGGCGAGGCCGGCCCGGATTGCCTCCGCCTCGGCGGGGACCGCGGTGACCACGAGCAGCCCGGTCACTTCATCGAGCCCGGTGAGCTGCGCCGCGTCTCGTCGTCGCCGCCGGACCCGCTGACCGCCGACGACGGGCGGTAGATGTGGAATCCGGGCGGTGCCAGGCCGGGCTCCTCGGTGCCCGATCCGCCCTGGACGGGTGCCGGCGAGACGGGCGCGGCCTCGGCGGACTCCCGATCCCGGGTGGCCCGCTTTTCGGCGGACCGTTCTTCGGTGACCCTCTCCTCGTCGGCGCGTTCGGCGGCGGCCCTTTCCTCGGCGGCGCGCTCGTCGTCGGTCAGCGGCCTTCCGCGCAGCCGCTCGGACCGCAGCCGCCGGGCCATCACCAGCGCGCGGGCGGCGGCCAGCGTGCCGACACCGGCGGCGACGGCGATGCCGACCCGGCCGTCGAAGGGCACGAGTCCCAGGCCGCCACCGGCCACGAAGGCGAGCACCAGCGCCGTCTCAGAGTGGGCGAACGAACTGGCCCGCAGTCGTTCCGGGATGCGCTCCTGGATCGAGGCGTCGACGGCGAGCTTGGCGATACCGCTCATCATGGCCGCGACCAGGCAGAGCAGCGCGACCATCGGCAGGGAGAAACTCAGCACGGTGAGCACAGCCACGCCGGCGACGATGACCATGCCGCTGGACTGGAGGGCGGCCGGCCGATGGATTCGCAGCCGGGTACCGATCGCGGTGGCCAGGAAGGTGCCGATGGCCAGTGCCCCGCCCACCAGGGCGAGTGCTCCCTCGTCACCCAGGTCACGTCCGAACACCACCGTGGTCAGGTCGCCGGCCTTGATCGTGAACGCCAGGAACAGCAGCAGGAAGCCGTAAACCGCGCGCAGCGTGGCCGCCCCGATCAGGTTCGAGATCACCAACCGGCCGGTCGGGCGTCCCCGGCCCAGCGGTCGCTCGCCGGTGCCCCGCCGTAGCGCCCGGAGCGGTCGCGGCACCCGTTCCGGTGGTTCGGAGTCGGCCTTCGGTGGGAGTCGAAGGGAGACGACCATGCCGACCAGGAAGATGACCGAGGCGACCCGCAGTGGCCACTGCGGTCCGAACCAGAACGCGGCCAGGCCGATCGGGGCGACCAGGGCCCCGGCGACCGTGCCGTACACGCTGGCTCTCGCCCCGACTTGGGACAGGCCGAGTCCTTCCGGCAGCAACCGGGGTACGGCCGCGGAACGGGCCACGCCGTACGCCCGGGACAGCGCCAGCACGCCGAAGGCTGCCGGATAGAGACCGAAGCCGTGGATGTAATCGGAGATCATCCAGGCCAGAAACGCCCGTCCCAGCATGGTGGTGGCCAGGGCGTACCGGCGGCCGTGCCGGAAGTGGTCGAGGAGAGGCCCGACCACTGGGGCGAGCATGGCGAACGGCACCATGGTCACCAACAGGTAGAGCGCCACCTTGCTCCGGGCCTCGCCGAGCGGCACGTTGAAGAAGATCGTCCCGGCCAGGCCGATGGCGATCAGCGTGTCGCCGGCGCAGGAAACCGCGTGCAGGTCGAACAGGCGGACCATGCCGGCTTCGCCGCCAGCGCCCCGGGCGCGGGCCCGAGCGGCGCCGCTGGTCACCCAGCGCCCCCCGCTGAACGAGCCGCGTAGCAGCAGCCGAACGGCGCGGATGCCGGTGCCGACGGTCCGCCCGAGGAGGGACCGCTCGGAGCGGGAGGACAGCGGCATGGGAACCATCCTGAACCATCGGCCCGACAGATGCCGCGCCACTCCCGCAGAACACCTCTGGGGAGTGCCTCACACCCGACCGCACCGATGGGGGACAATGGTTGGGTGACCAGGCCCGCCTCCGCCCGCGCCCTTCGTCTCGACCAGGTCTGCGCCGCCGCCGTCGAGGTGGCGCGCACCGGCATCACCGAAGTGGGCGCCGACGACGTCGGCGGTCACCTTCAGGTGATCGCCGAAGGTGACAGAACCGTCACCCACTACTTCGACTGTCGATTGGCGGGCTACCGCGGCTGGCGGTGGGCCGTCACCGTCACCCGGGTTTCGCGTAGCCGCACCGTGACGATCTGTGAGACCGTGCTGCTGCCCGGGCCGGACGCGCTGCTCGCGCCGGGCTGGCTGCCATGGCAGGAACGTCTCAAGCCGGGTGACCTCGGCCCGGGCGACCTGCTGCCGACGCCGGCGGACGACGAGCGTCTGCAGCCCGGCTACCTGCAGTCCGACGACCCGGCCGTCGAGGAGATCGCCTGGGAGTTGGGGCTCGGCCGGCCTCGGGTGATGTCGCGGGAAGGGCGCGTCGAGACGGCCCAGCGCTGGTACGACGGCGACCACGGTCCATCGGCGCCGATCTCGACCGCCGCGCCGACCGCCGCCCGCTGCGGCACCTGCGGTTTCTACCTGCCTCTCGCGGGCAAACTGCGGCAGTGCTTCGGTGTCTGCGGCAACTTCTACGCCCCCGACGACGGTCGGGTGGTGACCGTCGACCATGGCTGCGGCGCCCACTCCGAGACGTTGGTGGAGGCTGAGACGGCGGTGGAGGAGATGCCGACCGTCTACGACGACAGCGCGATGGAGCCGATGCCGGTCGGCCGCGCGCCCGGTTCGATCGAGGCGGGCGAGCCGGCGGAGCCGTACGGTCACTCCTGAGCGCTGCGGTCACTCAACCCGTGGCACGACGGCGACGCCGGTTGACGTCGTGCCGCATCATCACCGCCAGACCGGGGAAGCCCCACAGAAAGCCGGCCAGGCAGATCCAGAGCCAGTTCTCATGACCGGTGGCGACCAGCCGGTCGCGCAACAGCAGCAGCACGAGCCCGGCAACCGCCCAGGCCGCCATGCCGGCGAGCGCGAAAGGCACCATCGGCGGGTCTAGCGGCTCGGGGCGGGGTTGCTGCGTCGGCACCCGGCCAGGATACGCGACCACGCTTTTGCGCCCGGTCGCTCATCTGCGACGATGCGCGCGTCAACCCGATGATCTGCTGTGAGGTTCCTGATGGCAGTAGCGCCGCCCGACAACGGCATCCCACCCGACTCCAGCCGGCCGCGCAACGGCTTCGACCGGTACTTCGAGATCTCGGCCCGAGGCTCGACGCTGAGCCGGGAGGTTCGCGGTGGGCTGGCCACCTTCTTCACGATGGCGTACATCGTGGTGCTCAACCCACTCATTCTCGGTGGCGCCGTCGACGGTGACGGCAACTCCCTGCCGATCCCGGCGATCGCGGCGGCGACCGCCCTGATCGCCGGCCTGATGACCATCCTGATGGGTGTGGTCGGCCGGTTCCCGCTGGCCGTCGCCGCCGGTCTGGGCGTGAACGCCCTGGTGGCGTACGAGATCGCGCCGGAGATGACCTGGGCCGACGCGATGGGCTTGGTGGTGATCGAGGGGTTGATCATCGCGGTGCTGGTGTTGACCGGGCTGCGTACCGCCGTGTTCCGTTCGGTGCCGACCCAGATGAAGACGGCGATCGGTGTCGGCATCGGCCTGTTCCTCACCATCATCGGTCTGGTGGACGCCGGCTTCGTACGGCGGATCCCGGACGACGCGAACACCACCGTCCCGGTCGGTCTCGGCATCGGCGGCAAGCTGGTGAGCTGGCCGATGCTGGTCTTCGTGGTGGGTCTGCTGGTGACCCTGGTGCTGGTGGTTCGCCGGGTGAAAGGCGCCATCCTGATCGGTATCCTGGCCTCCACCGGGCTGGCGATGGTGGTGGAAGCGGTTGGCAACATCGGGCCGTCCTTCGTCGACGGCGAGCCCAACCCGAAGGGCTGGTCGCTCAACGTCCCGACGCTGCCGAGCAACCCGTTCGACGTGCCGGACCTGTCGCTGCTCGGCGAGTTCGACGTGCTCGGCTCGTGGGAGCGGGCCAGCTGGCTGGTCGTGCTGATGTTCATCTTCACCCTGCTGATCACCGACTTCTTCGACACGATGGGCACGATGGTGGCCGTCGGTCAGGAGGGCGGCATGCTCGACGAGCAGGGCACCCCGCCGCGCACCCGGGAGATCCTGCTGGTGGACTCGATCGCCGCGGCCAGCGGTGGTGCGGCCAGCGTCTCCAGCAACACGTCGTACATCGAGAGTGCCGCCGGTGTCGCGGAGGGCGCCCGGACCGGGGTGGCGAACCTGGTCACCGGCGGGCTGTTCCTGCTGGCCATGTTCCTGGCGCCGCTGGTGGTGGTGGTGCCGTTCGAGGCGGCGTCCGTCGCGCTGGTGGTGGTCGGGTTCCTGATGATGACCGCGGTGCGTACCATCGACTGGTCCGACTACGAGATCGCCATTCCCGCCTTCCTCACGATCGTGCTGATGCCCTTCACCTACTCGATCTCCAACGGGATCGGCGCCGGCCTGATCGTGTACGTGGTGGTGAAGCTGGCCAAGGGCAAGTCCCGGGAGATTCACCCGCTGCTGTACGCGGTGGCGAGTCTGTTCGTGGTGTACTTTCTGCGCGGTCCGATCGAGGCGCTGCTCTTCTGACGCCTGCCCCGGGCCGGGGCCTGTGAGCCGCGTCAGGCGGTGCGTGTTCCCGGCCGGGGCAGGGGGAACGCTGGGGTGAGCATGGTCATATCCGCTGCGGCTCGGTCAGCTATTTAGTTAGGCTAACTATCGTGACGGAGCGGACGGTGACGGCTCAGAGCATGCCACCGGCGCAGCTGGCCCTTCAGCTGCGTGATGCGATCACCCGGCTGAACCGGCGAGTCCGACAGGCCCGACCGGTCGGTGACCTCACGGTCACCCAGTTGTCCGCGCTCACCAGCCTCCGGCTGGCGGGCGCGCTCACGCCGCGAGAGCTCGCCGACGTCGAACGGGTACAGCCACCGACGATGACCAGGATCGTCGCGAAGCTGGAGGAACGCGGCCTCGTGCAGCGGACCCCGCACCCGACCGACGGCCGGCAGGTCATCCTCGCGACGACAGACGGGGGCCGGGCCGTGCTCGACCAGTTCGAGCGGGTCCGGGACGAGTGGCTGGCCCGCCGGCTGACCGAGCTGAGCGATGCCGACCGGGGGATCTTGCACCACGCCGCGGAGATTCTCCAGCGACTCTCCCGAGCTTGACGCAGCGCACACCTGGTGCGCCCCGCGCCGTGCCGTCCGTCGTTGACGACGCGTACGACCGCGAGGAGGCGCACCAAGCGTGCACGTGAGGCTCAGCACGATGTTCCAGTCCCTACAGGTCCGCAACTACCGGCTCTTCGCATCCGGGCAACTGGTCAAACTGATCGGTGTCTGGATGATGTTCATCGCGCAGGACTGGCTGGTCCTCGAACTCTCCGATGACTCGGCCACCGCTCTCGGTGTGGTCGTGGCTCTCCAGTTCACCCCCGTCCTGCTGCTCACCCTGCTCTCCGGTCGGCTCGCCGACCGGTACGACAAGCGGATGCTCCTCTTCGTCGCCAACGCGTTCTGGACCGTGCTGTCGCTGGCGATGAGTGTGCTCGTGCTCACCGGACTGGTTCAGCTCTGGCACGTGTTCGTCTTCGCCGCCCTGCTCGGCGTGGCCAACGCGGTGGAGACCCCGGTGCGGCAGGCGTTCGTCTCCGAGCTGGTTGGCACGCCGCTGCTGCCCAACGCGCTCTCGCTCAACGCTGCCGTGTTCAACTCGGCCCGCATCGTCGGCCCGGCCGTCGCGGGCCTCGCCATCGCCCTGGTCGACGTCGGGCCGGTCTTCATGGTCACCGCGCTCAGTTCGATCGGGCCCCTGATCACCGTGATCCAGATGCGTCCGGCCGAACTGCACCGCGAGCCCCTGCCGCCACGCGACGAGCGGGCCGCGGCGACCGTGCTCGACGGGCTGCGCTATGTCGGCCGCCGCCCCGACCTGCTGCTGCCCATGGTGGTGATGTCGGTCATCGGGATGTCGCTGTTCAACTTCCAGCTCACCCTGGCAGCCCTGGCCAAGACCGTGTTCAACACCGGCGCAGCCTCGTTCGGCCTGTTCAGCACGACTCTGGCCGCTGGCGCGCTGGTCGGCGCGCTGGCCGGGACCGGGCGGCGCAGCCGCCCCTCGGTCTGGCTCGTGCTCGGTGCCGCGATCGCCTGCGCCGCCTTCGGCACGCTCGTCGGGCTCGCGCCCGAGTACTGGATGGTGCTGGTTCTGCTGCCCCCGACCGGCTTCTGCACGGTCTATTTCGCCCAGGCGGCCAACCAGCGGGTCCAACTCGGTACCGATGCGGCCTTCCGGGGGCGGGTGATGGCGCTGTGGGTGCTGGTGTTCCTGGGTACCAATCCGGTCGGCGCGCCGATCATCGGCTGGATCGCGGAGACCTTCGGTGCCGGCGCCAGCATCTGGGCTGGTGGCCTGCTCTCCCTGACCACCGCGTTGCTCGCGCTGGCCTGGCAACTGCGCCGGACCGGGGCCCGACTGCGGTTCCGGGTCCTGCCGATGCCCCGCTTCTACGTCACCGAGGTGTGAGCGGGTGTGGGTGCGGTGGCGCGTGGGTCCACGCCGTCGCTCCGTGGATGCGGAAAACGGTTCCGTGACGCCCGGTGTCGGCATAGCTTCGGTATGTGGAGGTCCTACGGTTACTGCTGCTAGCCCTGGCGCTGGCCGCCGTGGTCGCCCTGCCGGTCCTGATCGCGCTCGTGGTCTGCGCCGACGAGATTGCCGACCGGCTGACGTGCGGATACGTCGAGTGGCGGGACCGGCGTCGGGAGCAGCGCCTGATCGCCCGGTTGGACCAGGCGGTCGACGCGGACCAGGTCGCGAGCCGGACCGATCTCGACGCCCTCGACCGAGTCGACCGGCGTCCCCTGGAACAGATCGCCGCCGACCTGCGCTGCCTGCGCCGAGACCGGGGCGGCGGCACCGGACCCGCGGTGGTGTGGCACAGCGGCGGGCTCGACGCGTACGACGGTCGGCTCCGGCTGGCCTGCCAGGCGCTGGGCATCCCCGAGCATCTCGGCGAGCTGGCCGGGATCGATCGGCAGATCGAACGGGTACGGATCGAGGCTGAGTTGGACGCCGCCGGCCTGCGGCTGCCAGCGGCCCGCCCCGGACAGACTGAGCGGCACCCCTGACTGCCATCCTGGGGCAGGCGCGACTCTTCACCGCGATCCACCCGCCGGGACAAACGTCCGGTTGGTCGGTCAGGAGGACTCGCGGGCCGCCGGGCCGGTGCCGAAGAGGACATCGTCCCAGCTCGGCAGGCGCTTACGGGGCCTGCCGCTGGCATCGGTGGACTCGGTGGTGCCGCCGGCCGGCGCGTTCGTCCTGCGGGGCCGCAGCACCGCCAGCGAAGGCACGGCCGGGATCTCCTTGGGCGCGTCCGCGTCGTCGTCGAAGGCTGATCCCTGACCGCCGCCGAGCAGCGCCGCCGCCCCGCCGCCGACGGCCCGCTGCCGAGACACGTCCTGCCCCGCTCGCGCGGCCGGCGAGCGGGGTTCGAGGCCCCGGCCCGAGTTGGCGCCGAGCGGTCGGTCGAGCGAGGCCAGCAGGGCGTCCCGACCGGCGCGGATCGGGTCGCGACCCGACCGGCCCGGCTCGGCGGGCGCGGGTAGCCCGTGCCCGCCCCGGCTCGGCTCGCCGCGCGACGGGCCGGGCAGCCCGTGCCCGCCCCGTTCCGGTGCCGGCTCCTGACCGAGGATCGGCGTCGGACGCTCGGCGCACAGGTACTGCGCCATGTCGTCGTGCGGCGCGACGGACTGCCGGGTCTTGTCCAGATCCCAGACCGCCTGGGCAGTGGCCTTGCCGGACGGCCAGGTGGCGGCGATGCGCCAGGTGCCGTCGTCGCGGCGCCACGCATCCCAGGAGATCTTCTCCGTGTCGATCCCGTGTTGGGCAAGCCGACCGTTGACCACCTCGGCCAGCGGGGTGGGCTTCTCGGCGCCCTTGAGTCGGGTACGCCGGGCGTGCTGGGCGAGCATCGCTCGTTCCTGGAGCACCGGACCGGCGTAGCGGAGCACCCGGTCGACCGGCACGCCGGCGATGCGGGCCACATCCTCGGCGGACTCGCCGGAGCGGATCCGTGCCTGGATGTCCCGAGGGGACAGTGACGGCACCGCGTCGACAACGGTCGGCGCCACGCTGAGCGTGGGCGCACCCGGCTCCGCGTGCAGCACCTCGGCGACGCGCTCGTCAATGGGTAGGGCAAGCAGTCGCCCGACCTCGTCGGCGAGCACCAGGGCCTGGCCGTCCTCGGAGAGGGCGACGAAGCGTACTGGGCGCATCGCGTTGCCTCCGTCCCGCTTCGCTGGCCGTTCGCCACGAGCCGGCCACCCGGGCGTTGCGTACCACGGTACGCCCATCCGGGGCCAGGGGGGAGACGCCACGCCCAGGCAAGTCGTGCCGAGCAGCGCGATTCGCAGCTGTGCGGCGCTGTGCGAAGAATCAGGCGTCACGGGCCGCCGGAGGCGCTGCACCCAGGTATGCGTGGGCCCGGCGACCTCGCGGGTCGACGGGCCCACGGCACCGTCCTACAGTCGCTCGACGAGGTAGTCGATGGAGGCGGTCAGCGCCTCGACGTCGGTCGGGTCGACGGCCGGGAAGAGCGCCACCCTCAGTTGGTTGCGACCCAGCTTGCGGTACGGCTCGGTGTCCACGATGCCGTTGGCGCGCAACGCCTTGGCGACCGCCGCGGCGTCCACCCCGTCGGCGAAGTCGATGGTGGCGACCACATTGGAGCGCAACGCCGGGTCGGTGACGAACGGGGTCGTGAAGGACGAGCGCTCGGCCCAGCCGTACACGATCGCGGCGCTCTCGGCCGTGCGCTTCGCTGCCCAGGCCAGGCCGCCCTGGGAGTTCATCCAGTCGGTCTGCTCCGCGGCGAGGAAGATGGTGGCCAGCGCCGGAGTGTTGTAGGTCTGCTCCAGCCGCGAGTTGTCGATCGCGGTGACCAGGTCGAGGAACGCCGGGATGTACCGACCGGAGGTCTTCACATCGGCGGCCCGCTCCAGCGCGGCCGGCGACATCAGGGCCAGCCAGAGGCCACCGTCGGAGCCAAAGCACTTCTGCGGGGCGAAGTAGTACACGTCGGTCTCGCCGACGTTGACCTCCAACCCGCCCGCGCCGGAGGTGGCGTCGACCAGCAGCAGCGAGCCCGGGTCGGCGCCGGCCACCCGCGTGATCGGCACCGCCACGCCGGTCGAGGTCTCGTTGTGCGGGGTGGCGTAGACGTCCACGCCCGCCTCGGCGACCAGGGCCGGTGCGCTGCCCGCGTCGGCCTTGCGGACCGTGGGCTCGCCGAGGAAGGGCGCGTCCTTGACGGCCTTGGCGAACTTCGCCCCGAACTCGCCGAAGCTGGCGAACTGGGCCTGCTCGCGTACCAGGCCGAAGGTCGCGACCTCCCAGAACGCGGTGGTGCCACCGTTGCCGATGACCACCTCGTAGCCCTCGGGCAGGGAGAAGAACTGGGCGATACCGGTACGCAGCCGGGCCACCTGGTCGCGGACGGTCTGCTGCCGGTGGGAGGTGCCCAGGAAGCTGGTCGCCACCTCGGCGAGCGCGGATACCGCCGCCGGACGGACCTTGGACGGCCCGCAGCCGAATCGGCCGTCGGCGGGCTTGATCTCGTCGGGTATCCGGATGGTCGGTGCGTCAGCCACGGTTTTCAAGATCCTTCCGCGTGGGTCGAGGCCCTGGTGAGCGGGTGGGGCGTGTACCGGCGGGGGCGCGTGCGCGATCACACGGCGGAACCGGGTCGGAGCCCGTCCGGCAGCGCTGCCGGCCTTCATCCTCGCACCAGTCCCGCCGGTCCGGGCGCTGGTCCCGCCCCGAACCGTGAGGCGTCCGCCACAGCCCACCCGCACGCCCACCCGCCGAGCGTGGCGGTACGGCTGAAGAAGGGTGGATGTTGAGAAGGGGCCCCTCCTGTACGCCAGGCGTTGAGAAGGGCCCTTCCTTACTCCTCAGACGTCGTGGGGAACGGCCTCCCAGCCGTCGACCTCGTGCGGCTTGCGTGGCGAGGGGCCGACGTAGCGGGCCGAGGGGCGAACCAGCCGCTGGAGCTTCTTCTGCTCCAGGATGTGGGCGCTCCAACCGCCCATCCGGGCACAGGTGAACATGGAGGTGAACATGTGTGCCGGCACCTCGGCGAAGTCGAGCACCACAGCGGACCAGAACTCGACGTTGGTGGCGAGTACCCGGTCGGGGCGGCGTGCCTGCAACTCGGCGAGCGCCGCCTTCTCCAGTGCCTCGGCCACCTCGAAGCGCGGGGCACCCAGCTCCTTGGCGGTGCGGCGAAGCACCCGGGCGCGCGGGTCCTCGGCCCGGTAGACCCGGTGGCCGAAGCCCATCAGTCGCTCGCCCCGGTCGAGCACACCCTTGACGTAGCTTTCCGCGTCGCCGCTGCGCTCGACAGACTCCAGCATGCTCAGCACCCGCGATGGTGCGCCGCCGTGCAGGGGACCGGACAGCGCCCCGATACCCGAGGAGATGCAAGCTGCCGCGTCCGCGCCGGTGGAGGCGACGATCCGGGCGGTGAAGGTGGACGCGTTCAGGCCGTGCTCGGCGGCCGAGATGAAGTACGCGTCGACGGCCTTGACGTGCCGTGGATCCGGCTCACCCCGCCAACGCTTCATGAAGCGTTCGACGACTGTCTCCGCCTTGTCGATCTCCTTCTGCGGCACCGCCGGCAGGCCGAGGCCACGGGCGGACTGGGCGACGAAGGAGAGTGCGGTCACCGAGACCCGGGCGAGGTCCTCGCGGGTCTGCCCGTCGGAGATGTCCAGCAACTGCTGCAAACCCCAGTATGGGGCGAGCATGGCGACGGCGGACTGCACGTCGACCCGAATGTCACCGGAGTGCACCGGCACCGGGAACGGCTCGGCGGGCGGCAGGCCGGGGCCGAATCGGCCGTCGACCAGCAGCGCCCACACGTTGCCGAAGGAGACCTGGCCGATCAGGTCCTCGATGTCCACCCCGCGATAGCGAAGCGCACCACCCTCGCGGTCGGGCTCGGCGATCTCGGTTTCGAAGGCTACGACGCCCTCAAGTCCGGGTTTGAAATCGGCCATCTCACTACTCCTGGTGTGTGGTCGGTGCGCCCGCCCGGGCTCGATGCCCCGGCCCCGGCCGGGTGAGCGCCTTAGGCGACCCTCAGGGATGTGTTCGTGACATCTTGCCTGCTGGTGCCCGGGTGCGCGAGCGGCTGGGGATGTGCTGCTGGCGACATCCCGGTTGCCGGTCCCCGCTTACGGTCGACAAGACTGGGCCGGACGGGCTGGTCGTCGGGCGCGCGGCGGTTCGACGGGGGAGGAGCGGGAACGTGATGGGGGACACACCGCCGCCGGCTGGGATGCGGCACGAGTACGCCGCCGGGTCCGGTCTGGCGGAGGCCGACCTGGCCGCTGACTGGCACACCCAGTTCGACCGGTGGTTCGCGGAAGTGACGGCCGCCGGGCTGCCCGAACCGAACGCCATGGTGTTCGGCACCGCCGACGCCGCCGGGCGGCCGAGCGCGCGGACCGTGCTGCTCAAGGGGTATGACCCGGAGGGTTTTGTCTGTTACACCAACCACGACTCCCGCAAGGGTGCCGAGGTGATCGCCAACCCGTACGCCAGCCTGGTCTTTCCCTGGTTCCCGGTACAGCGGCAGGTGATCGTCGCCGGCCGGGTGGAGCGGGTGGACCGGGCGGTGACCGAGGCGTACTTCGCCAGCCGGCCGCGCGGTTCGCAGCTCGGCGCTTGGGCCAGCGCCCAGTCGTCGGTGCTGCCGGACCGGGCTGCCCTGGACGCCGCCTACCGGGCGGCGGCGGAGCGGTTCGCCGACGTCGACCCGATCCCCGCCCCGTCGAACTGGGGTGGGTTGCGGGTACGGCCCGAGTCGGTCGAGTTCTGGCAGGGCAGGGTCAGCCGGTTGCACGACCGGCTGCGCTTCCGCCGGGCCGGCGACGGCTGGATCTTGGAGCGGCTGGCACCGTGACCGTCAGCGAGGCGAACCGGCCGCGCGGGCAGCGTCGCTGGGCGATCGATCTGCGCCCGTTGCGGGTTCCGGCGTACCGGCGGTTGTGGGTCGGTAACGCCATCGCGATGTTCGGTTTCCAGTTCACGGCCGTCGCGGTGCCGGTGGAGATCTACGCGTTGACCCAGGACTCGTTCTGGGTCGGGCTGCTCGGGGTGGCCGCCTTCGTGCCGCTGTTGATCTTCGGTCTGTGGGGCGGGGCGGTCGCCGACGCCCTCGACCGGCGGCGGGTGCTACTGGGCGGTTCGGCGCTGCTCTGGCTCGCCGTGCTGGGGTTGCTGGCGCAGGCGCTGCTGGGAGTCGGTAGTCCGTTGCTGCTGCTCGGCCTGGTGGCGCTGAGTGCGGTCTCGTTCGCGATCGCCGGGCCGGCGCGCGCGGCGCTGGTCGGGCGGCTGGTACCGGCCGAACTGGTGCCGGCCGCGACGACGTTGAACTTCACCACCGCGATGGCCACCGCCGTGCTCGGGCCGCTGGCCGCCGGCCTGATCCTGGCGATCTGGGAGCTCGGGGTGGCGCTGCCGGTCGCGTACGCCGTCGACGCCACACTGCTCGCCGCCCTGGTCTGGGCGGCGCTGCGGCTGCCGGCGATGCCTCCCGAATCCGACCCGGACGGCAAACCCCGGCAGGCCGGGCTGCGCAGCGTCGTCGACGGGGTCCGCTACCTGGCCGGCAGCCCGGTGCTGCTGCTCTCCTTCGCCATCGACCTGATCGCCATGGTGTTCGCCTTCCCCCGCGCGCTCTTTCCCGAGGTCGCCGTCGAGCGGTTCGGCGGCGGCGCGGCGGTGGGTTGGCTCTACAGCTCCATCGCGATCGGTTCGCTGCTCGCCGGGCTGCTCTCCGGTTGGATCGGACGGGTGCGGCGGCAGGGATTGGTGCTGGTGCTCTCCGTCGTCGGTTGGGGCCTCGCGGTGGCGTTGGCGGGACTGGCCCGGCAGTTCTGGCTGGTCGTCGTGTTGCTGGTGCTCGCCGGGGCCGCCGACCTGGTCAGCTCGGTGGTCCGGCAGTCGTTGCTGATCGTCTACGCGCCGGACCGAATGCGTGGCCGGCTCCAGGGCGTCAACACCGTCGTGGTGGCCGGCGGGCCACGCCTGGGCGACCTGCGGGCGGGCACGATGGCGGCCGGTTTCGGCAGCGGAGTGGCCTGGGTCGGCGGTGGCCTCGCAGCGGCGGTGCTGGCGGTGCTGCTCGCAGTGGCCTTCCCGGCGCTGGTGCGTTACCGCCCGTCGCCCACGGCGGGCGGGCAGCGCGCCTGATGCGCGCCGGACCACGACGAGCGCGGCGCGGTCCTGAGGGCTAGGGTCTGGCGACATGGACAGCCGCGATCCGCGTCTCCTTTCCGGGACGCAGTGGAGCATTTCGGCCGCCGGTCACGAGGCGGTCATCGTCGAGGTGGGTGGCGGACTCCGCGCCTACCGTCAGGACGGGGTCGAGCACCTCGACGGGTACGCCACCGACGAGGTGTGCCCCGGCTCGGCCGGGCAGGTGCTGGCGCCCTGGCCGAACCGGATCCGCGACGGCGTGTACACCTTCGACGGGCAGTCGAGGCAGCTCCATCTGACCGAGCCGGATCGGCACAACGCCATCCACGGTTTGGTGAACTGGGTGTCGTGGCAGCTGATCGAGCAGCGGCCGGACGAGGTCACCGTCGGCTACGACCTGCCGCCACAGCCCGGGTACCCGTGGCCGTTGCGGCTGCGTACCCGGTGGAGCGTGGGGCCCGACGGGCTGCGCGGCGAGCACGAGGTGACCAACGTCGGTACCGGGAAGGCGCCGTTCGGTTTCTCCGTGCATCCGTACCTCCGGTTGCCGGGGGTGGCGGTGGAGGACATCGCGCTGCGGGTACCGGGTAGGACACGGCTGCTGCTGGACGGCCGGCTGCTGCCGGTGGGCGCGACGGAGGTCGCCGGCACCGAGTACGACTACACCGGGGCGCGCCGCATCGGCGAGGCGGTGCTGGACATCGCCTTCGGGCAGGTGACGCGGGACGCCGCCGGCGGCTCCGAGGTGACTCTCGCCGGGCCGGACGGGTCGAGCGCCCTGCGGGTCTGGGCCGATGACCAGTTCGGCTGGTGGCAGGTCTTCACCGGGGACACGCTGACCGGTGAGCGGTTCCGTCGGTCGGTGGCGGTGGAGCCGATGACCTGCCCGCCGGACGCGTTCCGCTCCGGCCGCGACGTGATCACCCTGGCCCCGGGCGACACCTGGCGCGGTGGCTGGGGCATCCGGCCCGGCAGTTGACCGAGGAGTGCCCTCGGCCGGGCGGCCGGTCGAGTAGGGAGCAGCAAGGTGGAGTTCGCGGAGGTCGTCCGGCGGCGCCGGATGGTACGCAACTACGACCCGGACCGCCCGGTGCCACCGGAGGTGGTGGAGTTGCTGCTGGAGCACGCGGTGCGGGCACCGTCGGCCGGATTCTCGCAGGGCTGGGGTTTCCTGGTGCTGGAGGAGCCGGCCGACCGGGATCGCTTCTGGTCGGCCAGCACGCCGGAGGGCGGCGGGACGGGGCGCTGGCTGGCCGGGATGCGGCGGGCTCCGGTGATCGTGGTGCCGCACGCCAACCGCTCGGTCTACCTGGAACGCTACGCGGAGCCGGACAAGGGCTGGGCGGACCGCTCGACGGAGCGCTGGCCGGTCCCCTACTGGTACGTCGACACCGGCTTCGCCGCGCTGCTGATGATGCTGACCGCGGTGGACGAGGGCCTTGGCTCGTGCTTCTTCGGCATCCCACCGCAGCGGTTGGATGCCTACCGTGCGGCGTTCGGCGTGCCGGAGGCGTTCCACCCTATCGGTGCGATCACTATCGGTTACCGGGCTCCCGACCACCGGTCACCATCGCTGCGTCGTGGCCGCCGTTCGGTGGAGGAGGTTGTCCGGCGCGGGCGGTGGAGCTGACCCGAACCGGTGGGTTCGTCCGGTTGGAAACCGGACGACTGATGGCGAAACTGGCATCAGGGAGCAGAACGTGGGGTGCGGAGTCCGGCTACGCTGGCACGGTCATCGGCGCCGCAGGTCGCGGTGCCGTGCCGCGGCCCGGTCCGGCGTCGTGGTTCGCCCCGGCCTGGGGGAGGGGAGCGTGCCGTCGTGATCTTCAGAGCGGTCCGGGACGGACGTCCCTATCCGGAACACAACCTGACCCTCAAGCAGTGGGCGGAGATCCCGCCCCGCCCGCTGCGGCTGGATCAGCTCATCACCACCAAGCGCGAGCTGGCGCTGGACAAACTGCTCGCCGAGGACTCCACTTTCTACGGAGACCTGTTCCCGCACGTGGTGCAGTGGAACGGCGGCCTCTTCCTGGAGGACGGCCTGCACCGGGCACTTCGGGCTGCGCTGCAACAGCGCAACCAGATCCACGCCCGGGTCTTCGTTTTCACCGAAGCCTTCGCGTGACCTCGGTCGGCCTGCTGGATCCGGGAAGCGTGCTGCTCGGCGAGCGGCTGTCGTACGTTGGGCTTACCGTCATCAACAGACAACGCGTCTTGCGAGGACGGTGAGGGCGATGGCACGCGACGGCGACATCAACGAGCCCACCAGCAGGTTTGCCGAGCAGGGCGAGGTGCTGACAGATCGGTCGGACGCTCCGGCGGAGCCGCCGCCGCAGGGTAGCGGCGCGGCCCGTGCGCTGCTCTGGGTGCTCGGGGCCGCAGCGCTCGTGGTGGTGGTGCTGCTCGGCGTGCAGACCACCGGGATCCTGCCCGAGTTCCGGAACCCGTTCACGAAGGAGCAGACCGACCGCAGTCAGCCCGCGCTGCTCGAATCGATGCAGGATCTGAGCCGCTACGTGGCCGCCGAGGGCAACTTCCAGGTCGTGGTCGACCTGGAGAACGACCGGCGGCACGTGCCGGACTGGCTGCTCAACCAGCGGACCTTGTTCGTCGGGGCGGGCAGCGTCGAGGCGTACGTCGACTTCGGGACCCTCGCCGAGGGGGCGATCGTGCAGTCGGCCGACGGCAGGTCGGTCGAGATTAGGCTTCCGGCGCCACAGTTGGCCGAGACCAACCTTGACCTGGACAAGAGCTACGTCTTCGCGGAGGAGCGTGGCCTGCTCAATCGCGTCGGTGAGCTGATCAACGGCGATCCGAACCGGCAGCAGGAGGTATACCGCCTGGCCGAGGACCGGATCACCGCCGCAGCCCGGGACAGCGGGCTGGCCGCGCGGGCCGAGGAGAACACCCGCAAGATGTTGGAGGGGCTGCTCCGCTCGCTCGGCTTCGAGCAGGTCACCGTCACCTACATCGCACCCTGACCGGCCGGACGCCCGCCACCGGACGCCCGCCACCGGACGCCCGCCACCGGACGCCCGCCACCGGACGCCCGCCACCGGA